>JAVWIB010000081.1:0-13297 GCA_036639755.1 Bacteroidales bacterium | reverse complement strand
CGTATTGTTGCAAAAACGGAGATCTTTAATCAGCATGGAGAGCTGGTTTGTGACGGAGAGGTAGTAGTTGGATTTATTCATGTGCAGAGCAGAAAACCTACCCGTGCCCCTAAATTGCTAATGGATATTGTAGAAAACTATTTTTAATTAGAATAAAATGAATCATTTATTAATTTTTGGTAGCTTGGGAATGGGAGAAATTCTTATTCTTGCACTTATTGTGTTATTATTATTCGGAGGTAAAAAGATTCCCGAACTAATGAAAGGTATTGGCAAAGGAGTTAAGAGCTTTAAGGATGGCGTTAAAGGAATTGAGGACGATATTAACTCTACTGACGATAAGAGTGATAAAAAGTGAGCCAGGAAATGACATTTTGGGAGCACCTTGATGAATTAAGGAAAGTGATCTTTAGGTCTGCTATGGTGATTACGGTTTTAATGGCCGCTATTTTTATGGCAAAAGATTTTGTGTTCAATGATATAGTTTTTGCCCCCATAAGTAGTGATTTTATCCTTTACAGATGGTTTGACGATGCGTTAATCTATTTTCATCTCCCCCCTCTGGAACCATTTAAGATAAGTCTGATAAACATAGAATTGTCTGCACAATTTTTTATTCACGTAAGCACCACATTTTATCTCTCTTTTATTCTGGCTACTCCATTTGTTTTATATCAGTTGTGGCTGTTTGTAAAGCCGGCTTTATACCCAAATGAGAGAAAAGCGGTTGTTGGAGCCTTTTCATTTGCCGCCATTTTATTTTTTGCAGGGGTATTAACCGGATATTACCTTATATTTCCCCTTACTTTACGATTTTTAGGAACCTATCAGGTGAGTGAAACGGTGGCGAATCAAATCTCTTTGCAGAGTTATGTGAGTATGTTTACCTGGATGATTCTTATTATGGGATTGGTTTTTGAAATGCCTTCCTTAGCTGCAATTTTAAGTAAGTTAGGTGTTTTATCAAAAAGTTTTCTTAAAAAATATAGAAAACATGCATTTGTAGTATTACTTACAGTAGCTGCATTTATTACACCTAGTGGTGACCCTTTTACATTAATGGCAGTAGGTCTGCCTTTGTATGCATTATACGAATTAAGTATTTTAGTTTGCCGTGATTTCAATAAATAATTTAAGTGTATCTTTTGGAGGCTTTGTTCTCCTGAACGATATCAATTTTCATATAAGTGACAATGATAGGATAGGCCTTGTTGGAAAAAACGGGGCAGGTAAATCTACCTTGTTAAAGCTCATTCTTGGAATTAGTTCTCCTACCGAAGGTAGGATTATGGTTCCGCATGGGCTAACCTTGGGTTATTTACCGCAACAAATGGAACATCATAAAGGAAAAACGGTTCTGGATGAAACTCTTACAGCATTTAGTGAATTGTTGGATTATCATAAAAGGATTGATGAAATAGGGGTTGCACTTGCTACCAGAGAGGATTATGATAGTAAAGAGTATAGTAATCTGATTATTGAACTGAACGAATTAAACGACAAAGTCTCAATTTTGGAGGCGGAGCCGGTGGAGTCTCAGACGGAACGTGTTTTGCTTGGGCTGGGATTTAAAAGAGAGGAGCTGCAACGCCCGACCGAGACATTTAGCCAGGGTTGGAATATGCGTATTGAACTGGCAAAAGTATTGTTAAGCAAACCGGAAGTATTACTTTTGGATGAGCCTACTAACCACCTTGATATTGAATCTATTGAATGGTTTGAGGATTATCTTAAAAATTTTAACGGAGCCATTGTTTTAATTTCCCACGACCGAAAGTTTTTGGATAATATTACAAAACGAACTGTAGAGATTATGCTTGGAAAGATTTATGACTATAAAGTACCCTATTCCAAGTACAAAGAGTTGCGTAAAGAGAGGATGGAGCAACAGATGGCTGCGTATGAAAATCAACAAAAGCTGATAGAAAAGACCGAGGATTTTATAGAGCGGTTCAGATACAAACCTACTAAAAGTAATCAGGTGCAATCGCGTATAAAACAGTTGGATAAACTGGAACGACTGGAGGTGGATGAGGAAGATAAATCTGCGCTAAATGTTAAATTTGCCCCTGCACCACGCAGCGGACAAATTGCCTTCAAAACGGTGGATGCTAAAATAGGATATGGAACAAAGGTGATTATAGACGAGGTGAATGTGACCATTGAGAGAGGTGAGAAGATTGCTTTTGTAGGGCGTAACGGAGAGGGAAAGACTACGCTTATGAGGGTGTTGCTGAACGAACTGCTCCCTATAGATGGAGAGGCTGCATTGGGTTATAATGTAGATGTTGGGTATTTTGCTCAGAATCAGGAGGATATATTGGATAAAAATGATACGGTATTTGACACGTTGGATAAAAGTGCAGTAGGAGATATCCGCACTAAATTGCGGGACATTCTGGCGGCATTTTTGTTTAAAGGGGAAGATATTGATAAAAAGGTGGCTGTATTGAGCGGAGGAGAGAGGGCTCGTCTTGCAATGGCTAAATTAATGCTGAAGCCGCATAATTTACTGGCATTGGATGAGCCGACCAACCATATGGACTTGTTGTCGAAGGATATTTTGAAACAGGCGTTGCAGAATTATGATGGTACGCTGGTGATTGTATCGCATGACAGGGATTTTCTGGATGGCCTTGTAAACAAGGTGTATGAGTTCCGTGATGGCATGGTAAAAGAGCATTTGGGTGGAATTAATGATTTTCTGGAGCGCAGACGGTTGGATAATTTAAAAGAGATAGAGCGTAAAGTTGCTCCCGTAGCACTTGTTACTGAAAATACGGTACAGGATGCCGGTACAAACGGAGGAAAACAGCAAGAAAATAAGATTCCCGATAACCAGTTGAGTTATCAGCAGATGAAAGGGATGGAAAAAGAAAAACGCAAGGCAAGGCTAAAACTGGAGAGTTGCGAAAAAAGGATTGGAGAACTGGAAGGGGAGATTAAGGCAATTGAGCAGAAATTACACGTGGTAAATGAACCGCAGGAGTTGGAAAAGCTTACATTTACATATAAAGAGTTAAGGGATGAACTTGATCGTAAAATGAATGAGTGGACTGATTTAATGGAGTAGTGTAGGTAAATGGATTTGATAAATAAGTAATAAAGATAAAGATTATGGAACAAGAAGAAGTTAAAATGAATTATCTGTTTGGGATGCGCCCCGTATTTGAGGCGATTTCTGCAGGAAAGAATATTGAGAAAGTTTTATTAAAACAAGGATTGGAGGGGGCGCAGTTCCATGAACTTATCACCCTTTTACAAGAGAAAAATATTCCGTTTCAGTTTGTCCCTATTGAGAGACTTGCCAGGGTAACCAGAGGAAAACATCAGGGGGTGATTGCTATGATCTCGGCAGTTGATTATATGTCTTTGGAAGATGCCGTGGAATATGCTCTTAAGAAATCGGATAAGCCATTGATTCTGATGCTGGACGGAGTGAGCGATGTTCGTAATTTTGGCGCAATTGCCAGAACGGCAGAATGTGCAGGGGTTAGTTGCATCATTCTTCCGGCAAAAGGTGGTGCTTCCATTACCCCCGATTCTATTAAAACTTCGGCCGGGGCACTTTTAAGAATATCGGTTTGTAAGGTACCAAATCTTAAAACAGCCGCTTATTATCTTTTACAGAGTGATTTCCAATTGGTTGCAGCTACCGAGAAAGCAGATGATTATTTATATGGCGTAGATTTTAACCAACCTACAGCTATTGTAATGGGGTCTGAGGATAAGGGTATTTCAGATGCTATTTTGGCTCTTGCTACCCAAAAGGCAAAAATTCCGATGGCAGGAAGTATTGGTTCGTTAAATGTTTCTGCAGCGGCTTCTGTCGTTCTTTACGAAGCGGTAAGACAAAGAACTATAAAATAGTTTATGGCAGCATTATCCGCTAATCAGATTAAGTTTATTCGTTCTCTTGCACAGAAAAAATTTAGGCAGGAGAGCGGATTGTTTATTGCCGAGGGGGAAAAGATTGTGGCTGAGGCGTTGCAATCGAATTTTAAAGTGAGGGATGTTTATAGGGTTGAAGAGATAGGAGAGGAGTGTATGGGGCGAATCTCTTGCCTGGCCTCACCTTCTCCGGTACTGGCTGTAATAGAGCAGAAAAAGGATTCTTCCAATAGAACAGAGGAGATATGCAAGAGAATATTCTCTCTTATGTCAAGTGATTCACAATCCGGTTGTGCTGCTGTTGATTTACACTCAATGGTTTCCAATAACCGTGTTCCCCTTTGCCTCGCCCTTGACGGAGTGAGAGATCCGGGAAATCTAGGGACAATCCTCCGGCTGGCTGACTGGTTTGGAATTGATGCTGTTTTTGCCTCTGAAGATACCGTGGAGTTGTATAATCCAAAAGTGGTTCAAGCCACCATGGGGGCGATTTTTAGAAAAGAGGTAGCATATGGTAATTTATCGGGAGTGATAAAGAGGTTTTCTGCGGCAGGTCTACCTGTATACGGTACCTTTCTTAATGGTAGAAGTATCTATTCTCAAAATATTGAACACAAAGGAGTTATTGTAATGGGGAGCGAATCTTTTGGTATCTCAAAGGAGAATGAGCAGCTTATTACCCATAAACTACTCATTCCTCCATATCCTATTGATTCTCAAACTTCCGAATCATTGAATGTGGCAATTGCCACAGCAGTGATTTGTGCCGAATTCAGGCGGTAAAACTAGTATCCAAGTATCTTTAACATCGATTTATACGATTGTTCTTTGCTGAACAGTTTGGTGAAGTATTCACCATTCTCGTCACGATCTATAATGACGTGTTTTGGTGCCGGCTGAAGGCAGTGTTGTATTCCGCCGTATCCCGATATTGATTCCTGATAGGCACCCGTATGGAAAAACCCTATATAGAGAGGGTCTGTCCTGTCCTGAATCGTAGGGAGGAAGATGGCGTTTGCATGTGCCTCGGCATTGTAATAATCTTGCGAATCACAAGTAAGACCGCCTAAAAATACCCGTTGGTACTGATGGTCCCATTTATTGACAGGGAGTAATATGAATCGTTGTTTGATGCCCCAGGTATCGGGGAGGGTAGTCATGAATGAACTATCTATCATATACCATCTCTCTCGGTCGTTCTGCTGTTTGATATCCAATACCTGAAAGATGGTTGCTCCGCTTTCACCAACAGTAAAGCTGCCAAACTCAGTAAAAATGTTTGGTTCAGGAACACCTCTTTGCTGGCAAATGCTCTTAATCTGGGAGATTACCTCCTCTGCCATATATTCGTAATCGTAATCTTGAATCAGAGAATTCTTAATTGGGAATCCTCCGCCAATATTTAAGGAATCAAGATCTTTACAGATTTGTTTAAGATCGCAGTATACATTTACACACTTTGATAACTCGGTCCAGTAATAGGCATTATCCCTTATTCCGGTATTAATGAAAAAATGGAGCATCTTTAGTGTGAAGTTCTCACTTTTCTTAATTCTGTTTTTATAAAAGGGGATAATATCGCTATAACGGATTCCAAGTCTGGAGGTGTAGAATTCAAATTTTGGTTCTTCCTCAGATGCAATGCGTATACCTATCTTTGTAGGTTCTTTTATACATAGTTCAAGATCATCAAACTCAGTCATATTGTCCAAAATGGGGATGATATTTTTCCATCCGTTGTTTCTCATATTGGCAATATTCTCTATGTATAAATCTTTCTTAAAGCCATT
The DNA here is from genome assembly GCA_036639755.1 of Bacteroidales bacterium. GTDB lineage: Bacteria > Bacteroidota > Bacteroidia > Bacteroidales > UBA932 > Egerieousia. The sequence continues at coordinate 7,616 of JAVWIB010000081.1, read as the reverse complement.
GCAGATAATGTACATTCCCTGATTGATAGCTCCTTCATTATAAAGGGCTTCTATAAGATTGATATCAAATGCAGATGAGGTTTCCAGATAAATATCGTTTTTAAGTGCTTCTTCTAGGACAAAGGAGAAATGGGAGCTTTTTGTGCAGTAGCAATAGTTGTATGTCCCTTTATAATCTACTTTTGCCATTGCTACGTTAAACATCCTTTTGGCTCGTTGTATCTGACTGGATATTTTGGGAAGATAGGTTATCTTTAGCGGAGTTCCGTATTGCTCAATGATACTCATCATGGGAATATCATGAAAGAGAAGATCACCGTCTTCTACCTTAAATTCGTCTTGAGGGAAGTCAAATGACTGCTCAACCAAATCTATGTACTTATTTTTCATTTTTGTAAAGTAAATGAGTTAGATGATGTTTTTTTTAACAATGTAAGTGTGCTGCTTGTTTAAATTGGGTGCAAATATATTTATTTTTTGGAAATGATATGAATATTGTTTTTTATTTTTATAAACATAGAGCAAAAAAGATTATTTTTGTAAAAATTCTTTATATGATAAACCTCCCCGGAATTAAGTATATTTTTTATATAATTTCTTTATTTACAGTTATTTCATGTAGTACAACCAAGGTTATACCGGCAGGCGAGAGCCGTCTGAAAGCTAATAAAGTTATTATAGAAAATTCCAAGCAATATCCTGTCTCAGATCTTTTGCCATACATAAAGCAAAAACCGAATAGTTCGTTCATTTTTGGATGGAATCCGTTTCTGAATATCTATAACTGGAGTAATGGTAAGGATAATGGGTGGGAGCGGTTTGTAAAGAAACTGGGGCATCCTCCGGTAATCTTTGATTCTTATCTTGTTGGAAGTAGCTGTAAGAATATGAACAATCATCTTGTGTTTGACGGCTATTATAATTCCATTATTAAAGATTCCATAGAGACTAATAATAAGAAAACAATGGTCACTTATAAAGTATGGCTCGGTAATAGGTTTAGAATCAATGATATATCTTATGTTGTACAAGATCCTCTTTTACGCAAAAAGTTTGATGCAGATACTGCACAGAGTTTAATAAAAAGAGGGAATATATTATCCGAGAGTATGCTGGAGCGTGAATCTGAGCGGATTGCATCACAATTCAGGAATCAGGGCTATTTTGGCTTTACTAAAAATTATTTCTTTTTTCAGGCAGATACATTAAAGGGGAACGGGCTGGCAAATTTACAGGTAAAAATAGAGGATTATACCAGAAATGGAACGCCACAAGATAGTAAACCGCACAGAATTTTTTATATTCAAGATGTAAATGTAGCTACTTCCCGAAATTATTCACAATTTGCCAGACGAATGAGAAGAAATATCGATTCTTTGCAATATGATACTCTCTTGGTAGATGGTATTCATATTATTTCTCCTTCCAGACCTTTATTACGCCCCAAAGTAATTACAAGAATGAACCTCGTAAGGCCGGGCAGTATATACAATGAGGAGCAAGTTTCAAATACATATAAGAGGTTTGCCAATATGAAATTATTTAATACGGTAAATATTCAGGTGAATGAGGTTGATTCTGCTCAGGTTGATTGCAATATAAAGCTGACAGCCTCCGCTTTACAAGGATATAAAGTAAATTTGGAGGCCTCCACAAATTCTACCGGCTTGCTTGGTGTCTCTCCTACATTATCTTATTATCATAAAAATTTGTTCAGAGGAGGAGAATTGTTTAGCATGAGTTTTATGGGAGATTTTCAGTTTAAATTCAACAGCCCCATCCGATCCACGGAGTTTGGTATTTCCACAAGTATCAGCCTCCCTAACTTTTTATTGCTTCCCGATAAAATCTTCAAATCGCAGAATATTCCCCGTACTGAATTTTCGATGTCGTACAATTATCAGGACCGTCCCGAATATACCCGTAATATCATATCCGGTTCATACGGATATTCATGGAGTGTAAAGGATAAATTCTTTTATAAGATAACTCCCATACAGGTTAATATTGTTAAACTATATAATTTAAGTGAGGCTTTTTATCAAAGTTTAAAAGATCCGTTTCTTAAAAATTCATATCAAGATCACTTTGATCTGGGACTGGATGCCAGTTTTTATTATACCACGGATGCTGCGGCCAATCCTCAGAATAGTTATTTTTATTTCAGATGGCAGCATGATTTATCGGGAAACGTATTGAGCCTTTTTAATAAGTTCATGAAACAGAATGTTAATGGTGAAAAACTTATATGGGATTCCCCTTATTCTCAATATTATAGAACCGAGGCTTCGGCTGTGTATACATGGAAGTTCGGAAAGAGTAACAGACAGGCTTTGGCTGCCAGATTATTGGTAGGCGTTGGTACCGGTTACGGCAATTCTATTTCGCTTCCTTTTGAGAAATTATTCTGGGCCGGTGGAGCCTATAGCCTCAGAGCATGGCAGGCTCGTACAGTTGGCCCCGGATATGCCCAACTGGATACAGCCTTTACCATTCCCAACCAAACCGGTGATTTACGTTTAGAGACAAACCTCGAATACCGCTTTCCTCTTTTTTGGACATTTGACGGAGCCGTCTTTATGGATGCCGGAAATGTCTGGACAATCAAACGCGATATATCGGTTAAAGAGGGGGAGCTCATTGATATTAATCCCGATGGCGTATTCCGGTTTAATGATTTTTATAAACATATTGCCCTAGACTGGGGGGTAGGACTCCGCCTGAATCTTGGATTTGCTTTGCTTCGGCTTGATGTAGGTATGAAACTCTATAATCCACCTAGTAATGAGTGGTATGGGCCTAACAAGTGGCTGGATAAGGGGAATTATGGAATACAGTTTGGCGTGGGGTATCCTTTCTAAAAATACGGTGGCTGGGGGCAGTCACTTGGTTACCAATCTTTGCTTGAAGCCGTGTACGTGCACGGCTATAGGCTGAAACTATTTTTGGAAGTATATGTTGCCAAAGTAGGATGGGGTATGAAAGTTGGGACGTTCGGTCCCTATGGGGTTCCATGATAGATAGTGGGGGTGAGGCATCTGGTCTCCGCATTTGTAAAAGTTGGCTTTTATGGTGCGTCCCACAAGCGGTTTTATTTCCGATAGGGAGAAGAGCTCAATGGGAAGGGCTACCGTGAGTTGCCATGTGTATGCCTTACCGTTATTATCGGAGAGCGTTTTTATTCCAAAAGATTTTGTTCCCAGTGAGGGGGTGCGTCTGATTTTGGATAATACCTCTTTGCCAAAGCGAGTGCGCTCAGTCCTTTGTGCTCCGCCGGCAAAAGTTCCTTTTCCAATACAGTTCATTTCTAAGTTGTAGTATATACTGTCTTCGCCCGGGATGCAGAAGAATTCAACACAAGAGTCTTTGTAGGGGGCAGATCCCTCGTCTTGTTCGTAAACCGCTTTTAGTTCATCCTCTGTAACAAGGTATTGCAGATAGATTTCGGTGGGAGAGTAGGCAATCCTAAACTGTACGTGCGGATGATAACTATAGCCTTGCCAGTTTTCCACGTCTATTTTATGATATTCTATATTCATGGTATGGAACATAGAGTCTATTTGCTGAGCAGAAGGTTCGGATGATGTAAAATGAGCCCGTTTGGCGGTGATTGTTTTTTCCATATCAAATAAAGAATCCTCATGACCTGCGGATAATATGGGAGCAGTCATGAGGATTGTTAATGTTACTATTTTAAGCATTTTTAGTTTATATTATGCCTTACAAAAAGTTCAATTGCTTGATATTCGGCCATACCTAATTTATCATATAGTACAGCGGTGTTATGATTTCTTTCTTCAGCCCTTTGCCAGAATTCCCTTTTGTCCGAGCCGGGGAATAGTGGCCTGTCTTTTTGCGATTGATGTCTGAAGATGGCTTCCCGTTTAATGGCAACTTCCTCCGGACTAAGCGGAACTGCCATTTCAGCCTCTGCTACATCCCATTCCTGCCATGCACCACGGTATAACCATATCCTGCAATCTTTGAACCACTCCTCGTGCTTAAGCTCTTCGCATGCTTGCAGAATTGCCTGGAAACATACTCTGTGGGTTCCGTGTGGATCTGATAAATCGCCGGCTGCAAAAATCTGATGAGGTTTTACCCGTTTGAGCAGGTTTTTAACAATTTCTATATCTTCTCGTCCCAACGGTTTTTTCTTTACTCCGCCAGTTTCATAAAACGGAAGTTCCAGAAAATGAACTCTTTCTTCTGGGATGCCAAGATAGCGACAAGCAGAGCGGGCCTCACCTCTGCGGATGGTGGCTTTAATCTCCCTTACATCCATAGGATCTGCTTCACCCGGATGCTTTTTCTTAATCTCTTCTACAACACGTTTGTAAATTTCATCTGCTCTTGTGGAGTTAAAATCATAGATTTTACTGCTTTCGCGGATAAAATCGAGGTATCTTACAACATCGTGGTCAAATACCGCAATATTTCCAGATACCTGATAAGCCATGTGCAGTTCGTGCCCATGTTCGGACAAGCGGGCAACTGTTCCTCCCATTGAGATAACATCGTCATCGGGATGCGGACTAAATACAATTACTCTTTTAGGGAATGGAAGAGCTCTTTCCGGACGTGTTGTATCGTCTGCATTTGGTTTTCCACCGGGCCAACCCGAGATCGTATGCTGTAAATCGTTAAATACTTTAATATTAATCTTACTGGCAGGGCCGTGCTCGGTTACAAGATCGGACATACCGTTATCGTTATAATCTCTGTCGGTGAGTTTTAAGATTGGTTTTTCCAGTTTTTTACACAACCAGAATACAGATTTTCTGGTTAAATAATCGGTCCATTCGCACTCTCCTGTAAGCCATGGAGTCTCTATTCTTGTGAGGTTGACCGATGCTGCTTCGTCTATAATAACATGCAACCCTTTGTGATCCTGAAGATAAGAGTTAGGATTCTGATCTGAGATATTTCCCTCTACCAGTTTTTTTATGGCCGGAGCTTTTCCCTCTCCCCATGCCAGAAAATATATTTTTTTTGCATCCAGAATGGTTCCAATACCCATTGTTAACGCATGATGCGGAACAAATTCCACTCCAAAGAAATCACTTGCTGCAGCTATTCTGGTGCTAAAGTTAAATGTAATCTGCCTTGTTCTGGAATTATACGGAGAACCGGGCTCATTACTGCCCATTCCGCTGGTAATGAGAATGTCAATTCTACCTGCGTTAAGTATCTCTTGTTCATAATGTCTGCAGTATTCAATAACATCATCTCTTTTAGTGCTATTCAGACAATGTATATTCTCCTGAGGGATGTCTACCAAGTCAAATAAATACTCTTTAAGGAATCGGTAATGACTCTGTAGTTCATTTTTATCAAGCGGATAATATTCGTCAATTGAAAACACTTCAATATTTTTGAAGCTGAGTTTTCCATTTTCGTAGGCTTTTACAAGGTCTTCATATACTTGAATGCATGCATATGAGGCTGCAAGGGCAAGTACGCATTTCTTTCCTGTCTGCGCTTTCTCTTTGGTTGTTAGAATAATATCTTCTACGATAGTTCTAGCAGCATCTTCCTGTTTTTTAAAGATACTTACAGGTACTTTCTCGTAACGTCTCGAAAAATCTGATGGTAAGATCATTGTTATAATATTTAAAATTAACTTCTACTTCTTTATATAATAGCTTTTCTGATAGGTATAAGTGTTTTAAGCAGGTTCTCCATGTATTCCAACTTAAGCATATTGGCTCCATCTGATTTGGCCTGTGCCGGATTGGGATGCGTTTCTATAAAAAGGCCGTCTGCTCCAACTGCAATTCCGGCTTTAGCCATTGTTGCTATGAGTTCGGGCTGTCCTCCGGTTACTCCGCTGGATTGATTAGGCTGTTGTAGACTATGTGTAACATCCAGAACCACAGGATAGTTTAATTCTTGCATGATTGGAATGCCTCTGTAATCTACAATAAGATCCGAGTATCCGAATTGCGTACCTCTATCGGTGAGGATAATATTATGATTGTTGCAGGAGGCTACTTTTTCTGCTGCAAATTTCATGGATTCAGGGGCTAGAAACTGTCCTTTTTTTATGTTTACATATTTTCCGGTTTGTGCGGCTGCTTCCAAAAGATCTGATTGTCTGCATAAAAATGCTGGAATTTGCAGAATATCAACGCCATAAGATGCTGCCATTTCTGCTTCGCAAGGATTGTGTATATCTGTAACAATGGGTAATCCCAACTCTTTCTTTATGTTTTGAAGAATTGTAAGTCCCTCTTTATCGCCAATTCCGGTAAAGGAGGAGGCTTTGGAACGGTTGGCTTTCCGGTACGATGCTTTAAAAATAAAAGGAATCCGGTATTTTTCCGTCAGGGCTTTTAGTTCTTTTGCTATTGTATATGTAATTTCCTCATTTTCAACTACACAAGGGCCAGCTAAGAGAAAAAACATATTGTTGTTGTAATTTTTAAGACCGGATATATTGAGCATTTTCATTACCATACGAATTTATGGCACAAAATTACGAATTATATTTCTAATACCCGTATTTTTTCCATTGCTCTATAAGTTTTTTCCGCATTTCTGCCTCTTTTGGATTGGGCTGAGGATCATAAAATTTACTCCCTTCGGCTCCTTGCGGAAGGAATTCCTGATCTACAAAATTGCCCGCATAGGAGTGGGCATATTTATAATTATCGCCATACCCCAGCTCTTTCATAAGTTTGGTGGGGGCATTGCGCAAATGCAGCGGAACCGGTAAACTGCCCTTCGCCGATACAAATTGCAGCGCAGCATCAATGGCCATGTAGGCAGAATTGCTTTTGGGGGAGGTTGCCAGATAGATGGTAGCCTGTGAAAGGGGGATACGCCCCTCCGGCATCCCAATCTGATGCACGGTTTCCAGGCAGGCCTGCGCCAGCAGCAATGCATTGGGATTGGCAAGACCAATATCTTCCGATGCCGAAATAACAAGTCTGCGTGCTATAAACATAGGATCTTCCCCACCCGCAATCATCCTTGCAAGCCAATAAACAGCAGCATTCGGGTCTGATCCGCGGATGCTTTTTATAAAGGCAGATATAATATCGTAATGCTGTTCTCCGTTTTTATCATAAAGGGCAATATTCTCCTGCAGGCGTTCCTGTACTAATTTATCGGTGATGATAATAGGATCGGCAGGGGAGAAGCTCGATATGATAATATCCAGAATATTAAGTAGTTTGCGCGCATCTCCTCCCGAAAATCTATACAAAGCTTCTTTCTCCTGTATCTCAATTTGCAATGTTTTTAGATATTCATCCTCTTTTAATGCTCTGTTTAACAATGTATTCAGGTTTTCTACGCTTAATTCTTTAAGTACATATACCTGGCATCTGGAAAGCAGCGGACTAATTACCTCAAACGAAGGATTCTCCGTAGTAGCCCCAATCAAAGTAAATGTTCCGTCTTCCACGGCTCCCAGCAAGGCATCTTGCTGCCCTTTATTAAACCGGTGAATCTCATCTATAAATAAAATAGGGGCTTGTGTTACAAATAAATTGTTCCCTTTGGATTTCTCTATGACTTCCCGAATATCCTTAACACCTGAACTAATGGCAGATAACGTATAAAACGGTCTGTTTAGTTTTCCTGCAACAATTCTTGCCAGAGTAGTTTTT
>JAVWIB010000080.1:0-13481 GCA_036639755.1 Bacteroidales bacterium | reverse complement strand
ACTTATATGTAATTATTACCGGCGGTGGTGTGGGGCGCAGAATGGGGGGGGGAAGTGCCAAGCAATTTCTTATGCTGCAGGGGAAGCCAATCTTATTAAAAACCATTGAACTCTTTAAAAAATGGCGGGAGGATGTGCATATAATCCTTGTGCTTCCGTCTCAATATAAAGAGTACTGGAAGCAGTACTGTGTAGAGAACGATTTGTGGTTCAAGCACGTTATAGTATCGGGAGGCATTTCCCGATTCCATTCCGTAAAAAATGCGTTAAAACATGTTCCTGACGGAGCTGTAGTTGCTGTACATGATGCTGTCCGTCCGTTTGTGCCGGAGCAGATGCTGGAGAATTTGCTCGATTTTAAGATAGATGTATCTTTTGATAATAAAACATGCGGTGTAATTCCCGTGATGCCTTCTATTGAGTCTATGCGGGAGAAATCATTTGATGCCGATGGGCGGGTTACCAATACGTTTACCGTAAATCGTGACCATTATATGCTTGTGCAAACCCCACAAGTGTTTGATTCTACCGTGCTTAAAAAATGTTACCAAAAAGCATACTCTCCTTTATTCACAGATGATGCATCTGTGGTGGAGAGCGGAGGATATAAAGTTGCTACCGTTGAGGGGAGCCGGTTTAATCTTAAGATAACAACACCGGAGGATCTTAAAATGGCGGAGATCATTATGAATATGAATTTTTAGAGCTCCGATCCGGTTGTTTCTCTTCTGTTTACTTTTTCTTTGATGCGCTTTTTTGATTAGGATGGTCTTTTACCCAAACCTGCCTTTCAATAGCTTGATCAAGAGAGATTAAAGTTTCGGTTTGTTGTACGCACGGAATATTCTGGATTGTATTGATAAGAACCTCCATTAAATGATCGTGATTAAAGCAATAGATTTTTAACAGGAGCGAATATTTTCCGGTAATAAAATGGCATTCAACAACTTCGGACATTTGCTTTAATGCTTCTATCACTTCCGGGTATTTACTGGCTTCCGATAACGTTACGGCAACAAAAGCACATACGTTTAGTCCGAGAGTCTGGGGTTTTACCAATAGGCGGGAACCTGTAATAATTCCCAGCATTTCCATTTTTTTTACTCTTTGATGTATAGCAGCACCGGAAACGCCGCACTCCCGGGCAATTTCCAAAAAAGGCATTCTTGCATTTTTTACAAGAAACGAAAGAATTTTCTGATCAACTTCGTCAATTTGATATTTAGGCATATCCTTACAGTTTTTAATAAAATCACACAAATTTATAAAAAACTTTTAGATACAATTATAAAATCGCATATTTTGTATAGAAAAATAACCATCGTAGAGGAACTTCTCCCCGGCAGGCAGTCTGATAATCATTTACGGAACACGGAATAATTTTTATGTTATTTCCTTTATCTACAGAAACTTCCATCCACCATCGCTGAGAATAGGTACTTGTTATAAAGACAATATCCTGCCCATTGCCTCCAAGGCTTACAATTTTACGCAAATAGCACTCCTGGGAGATTGGATCCATTGGATTCTCATGAAGATTAACGGCAATCCCCTCACAAATATGCCAGATAATTTCTGCGATGAGTTTGGTACAGACCATAATCTGATTTTCAAATTTTAGTTCTCCAAAGATAAAGACTGCGGATAAGTTTTGTCCGAGCCCTATGTATCTGGCTATCTGACAAGCCTCTTCTGCATACAGTCCGTTGGGATTCGCCTGGGTGGAATAAGGATAATCGCTGTAGCGGATGCTGCACATATCTAAAAAAACATATTCCGAATCTCGGAGCAATGGTTCGCATAATGAAATGTCGTCGCGAATTATTCCCAGTCTCATATCCTCAAAATAACGCTCTTTGAGTTTTTGCAAACTCTGCGGAGAATATCGGTATCCTTGGAACCCGATGTTGTTGAAATTTACAAGGAAAGGATCGTTTAAGAGTTGAGCCAGAATGCTTGAATTGTGATTGGCATAGCTTTCTCCCGATAGTAACGAGGCATTGTACGGCCGTTTGGGGAGAATCTTTTCAAGATCGGGAATCTCCATGCCGCAATTTACAATAGCGGGTACATTTACTTCGCGTATTTTATCCAGTACTTTCCCCAGTTTGGCGGGGGTTGTATTCACAACATATATCTTGTACGAACCAGTGGAATACAATGCTCCGAGTTCATTTACAAGATGCTTTTGATTTTGAACATTTACTAAAATAGCTTTGCATTCGGGCATTTGCGGACTAATGGCCCCTGCCGGAATCTGTTCAAAATAATCCTCGCCTTTCATCGCTTCCTTAGATTTTTGTTATTTTTTTTCTTTTTTTAATCCCCCCTTAAAGCCCTTTTTAGCTCCTGAGGGTTTTGTCTGGCTGATAATTTCCAAACAGTTCTTCACATCCAGCTCTTTTGCATCTGTTCCCTTTGGTATTTTATAATTTGCTCCGGCATGTTTAAGATAAGCTCCAAAACGTCCGTTGAGGATTTGTATGTCTTGCTCGGGGAACTCTGCAATGAATTTTTCTGCCTCTTTTTTAGCATGTTCTTCTATAAGGGTAAGAGCTGTCTCCATGGTAATGGAACGGGGATCGTGGAGTTTGCCCAGCGATATAAATTTACTATCGTATTTAATATATGGGCCGAACCGTCCTATGGCGGCCGTTATTTTTTTACCGTTGTGTTCTCCCACAGTTCGCGGAAGCTCAAAAAGTTTCACTGCCTCCTCCATGGTAATGGTCTCTATTAACTGTCCCTTCTGCAGGCTTGCAAATTGTTTATCGGGATCATCATTTTCCCCTTTTTGTACCAGAGGACCGAATTTTCCAAGGCGGACAATCATTTTTTTGCCGCTGGCCGGGTCTGTTCCCAAATCTTTCTCGGCATTGGTGTGGTTGCTCTCTTTAAGGGTATTCTCAACTTTCTCGTGGAAAGAAGTGTAGAATGTTTTAATGAGTTCATTCCAGACAAGTTGTCCGGCTGCCACTTTATCAAAATACTCCTCTACCTTAGCGGTAAAGCCATAATCCAGAATACTTTCAAAATTATTTCCCAGAAAATCGGTTACCAGAATTCCTATGTCCTGCGGGAATAATTTCCCTTTCTCTGATCCGGTAATCTCTTTGAGACGGCTCTTGGTAATTTTTGAATCTGCCAGCCGGATAGCGGTATATTCCCGCTGTGTTCCCTCCCGGTCTTCCCGTATAATATAGCCTCTCTGACCAATTGTAGAGATGGTAGGGGCGTAGGTAGAGGGTCTTCCTATCCCCAGCTCCTCCAGTTTTTTTACAAGGCTGGCCTCCGAATATCTTGGCGGTTTCATGGTAAAACGCTCGGTTGCCGTAATCTCCAGGTTATCCATCCCCTCTTTCTCATGCAAGATAGGAAGCAATTGATTTTCATCCTCGTTTTCGTCCTCATCCTTGCTCTCTAAATAGAGTTTAAGGAATCCGTCAAAAACAACCTGTTCCCCCTGTGATACGAATTTTTCGGAAATACGATTTCCGCCAATGGTAATATTGGTCTTTTCCAGAACGGCATCCGACATCTGGGATGCAACAGTTCTTTTCCAAATAAGATTGTATAATTTTTTCTCTTGAGGAGTCCCTTCAACGGACTGATTGGCGGGGTAAGAGGGTCTTATTGCCTCGTGTGCCTCCTGTGCCCCTTTACTCTTGGTTTTGTATTGTCTTACTTTTGAATATTCCGTTCCGTAATTCTCCAGAATAGCTTGTTTAATGCTGTTGATGGCAAGCTGTGAAAGGTTGGTGGAATCTGTACGCATATAGGTAATTAAACCGCTTTCGTACAGTTTTTGGGCTACTCTCATGGTTTGTGATACGGGAAATCCCAGTTTCCTGGCAGCTTCCTGCTGCAATGCCGAGGTTGTAAAGGGCGGTGCGGGAGTTCTGCTCAGCTCTTTCTTCTCTATTTTCTCTATTGTAAACAAGCTCTCTTTGCATTGATTCAAAAACTCTTCCGCCTCTTTTTGAGTAGGGTATTTTGTATCCAGAGTAGCTTGTACTTTTATATTCTTTACCGCTGTCTGCGGATGAAATATTCCGGTTACCTTAAAAAACGGCTGCGATTGGAACGCCATAATCTCCCGTTCACGCTCTACGATTAATCGTAAAGCAACAGATTGCACCCTGCCGGCAGATAGTTTTGGTGCTACTTTCTTCCATAAGATAGGGGATAGCTCAAAACCAACCAAGCGATCCAGTACTCTGCGGGCTTGTTGTGCCATAACCAGATTAATATCTACTTGACGCGGATTTTTAATGGCATTTAAGATGGCATCTTTGGTTATCTCATGAAAAACAATCCTTTTGGTATTGCTCTCTTTTAATTGAAGCGTTTGCTGCAGATGCCATGCAATAGCCTCTCCTTCACGGTCCTCATCGGATGCCAGCCATACTGTCTCTGCCTTTTTTGCGAGGCTTTTGAGCTCCGTTACAATTTTCTTCTTATCTTCTGCCACTTCATAGGTTGGCTGAAAACCATCGGTGACATCTATTCCAAGATTTTTCTTTGACAAATCGCGTATATGTCCGAAGCTGGATTTTACCGTAAATCCCTCTCCCAGAAACTTCTCAATGGTTTTTGCCTTTGCAGGCGACTCCACAATTACTAAATTCTCTCCCATAAATACATTATTCCATTAATTTGCAAAGTAAGACATAAAGTAGGATAAAATGCAAATTTTTATTCGTATTTTTGCCTTTTCTATTGAGAAACGGCATTTTTGTTGCCCTGTAAAATTAAACGGCATGATTGAAATTAAAAATAAAAAACGATTTGTTAAGTGGTTGTGGGCTATTGCATTCGCCCCTATAATACTTATTCTGGCAGCATTGCTGATGATAGGCCTTTTTGGTGATATGCCCTCTTTTGAGGAGTTGGAAGATCCCCAAAGCAATCTTGCTACCCAGATTCTTTCGCAGGAAGAGGTGGTGCTAAACACATTTCATATAGAAAACAGATCCTATACCACATTTAATGAGTTGTCTCAAAGTTTGAAAGATGCTATTGTAGCAACGGAAGATGTCCGATTTTATGATCATAGCGGTATTGATCTAAAGAGTTTGATGAGGGTTGGCGTGAAATCATTGCTGCTTGGTAACAGACGCTCCGGTGGCGGAGGAAGTACTCTTTCTCAGCAACTTGCAAAATCTTTGTTTCCCAGAGATACGGTGAAATCAAAAATTCCCGGAGCTAAATATATTGTGCTTGGCACGAATAAATTCAAAGAGTGGATAACGGCTGTAAGGCTGGAGCGCAATTATACAAAAGAGGAGATTTTGAGCATGTATATGAATGCTGTGTTCTTTGGAAGCAATGCGTATGGAGTAAAGGCTGCGGCAAATACATTTTTTGGGAAACAGCCCAAAGACTTACATGTAGAGGAGAGTGCCTTGCTGGTTGGAATGGTAAACAAGCCTACCCGGTACAACCCGCTCATTAATCCCGATTTATCCCTGGCGCGGCGCAACCATGTGTTAAGCCAGATGAATAAATACGATTATCTTCCCGATAATCAATACGATTCCATTGTAAAACTCCCCATTACTTTGGCTTACAGTCAGCAGGATCATAACAGCGGTCTGGCTCCTCATTTCAGAGATATGCTAAAGAAAATAATGAATGCCGATAAACCCAACAGGGGCGATTATAAAAATGCGGAGGATTTTAGCGCAGATTCAACCCTTTGGAAAGAGGATCCGTTGTACGGATGGCTGAATAAAAATCTGAAACCCGACGGCTCAAAATACAATTTGGATAAAGACGGCCTTAAAATATACACCCCCATTAATGCCAAGATGCAGCAATATGCAGAACAGGCTGTGGCGGAGCATTTGGGAAAAGATCTTCAGCCGGCTTTTAACCGGGAGTTGAGATGGAAAAACAACAAGCCCTTTGCAAATGATGTTTCTAAAGACTTAATAGAGTCGATTATGAAGCAGGCTCGCCGATGGAGTGATCGCTATAAAACCATGAAAGCGGCCGGAGAGAGCGAATCTGCTATTTTGAAGAGTTTTGAGAAGCCTGCAAAAATGAGGGTGTTCTCATGGAACAAGAAAGGATATGTAGATACACTTATGACTCCCAACGATTCCATTCGGTATTATAAATCGTTTCTGCGTGCCGGTATGATGGCAATGGAGCCGGGTACCGGATATGTGAAAGCGTATGTGGGGAGCGGCAATTACAGATATTTTAAGTATGATCAGGTAAAACAGGGAAAGAGACAGGTTGGATCTACGTTTAAGCCGTTTTTATACACCCTTGCCATGCAGGGAGGGTACACTCCTTGCGATAAAGTTGTGAATGTACCGCAATCTTTTGTGATAGGAGAAGATATATGGACCCCTAAAAGTACCGATAAACCTGAATGGATTGGTAAAACCGTTACCCTTAAATGGGGGCTTACCAAAAGTAGTAATAATATATCGGCTTATCTGATGAAACAGTTCGGCCCGCGTGCGCTGGTTGATATGGCGCATACGATGGGTATTAAAACGTGGCTCGATCCTGTTGAATCTTTGTGCGTTGGTTCTGCGGATATTCCGGTATATCAGATGGTTGCTGCGTTTAATACCTATCCCGGGAAAGGGGTTTATGCAGACCCATTGTTTGTGCTGCGCATAGAGGATAAAATGGGAAATGTGTTATCTACTTTTAGTCCGCGCAAACGGGAGGCAATTAGTGAGAATACCGCTTATCTTATGGTTAATCTTATGAAAGGGGTTGTGAATGGGGGAACTGCGGCTCGTATAAGGAGCAAATATGTGAGAGAGGGTGAAATTGCCGGTAAAACAGGTACCACGAACGATCAATCGGATGGGTGGTTTATAGGGTATACTCCAAAGGTAACGGCCGGTGTATGGGTTGGTGCGGAGGATAGGCAAGTCCATTTTGCCGGACTGGCATTGGGCGGCGGATCCAATATGGCACTTCCTATCTGGGGTATTTTTATGAAAAAAGTAATGGAAGACGGAACGTTGGGAGTGACCAAGTTTGATCAGTTTGTGGCTCCGCAAGGGTTTTCTATTAATTTAAATTGTACGGGAAGTGATGACGATTTATTATCGGGAGAGAGGAATGACGGATATTTTGATTAGTTCTAAAATTTAAGAGATATATGAGAAAAAAAATTGCCTTGATTTATGGCGGAAATTCGGAAGAGGCAGAAGTGTCTATTAAAAGCGGAAAGAATGTTTCCGCAAATATCAGCAGAAAAGAGTATGATGTTTATGAAATTGTTTTGAGGGGGGGAAGCTGGAGAGTGTTGAATCCCGACGGGGGGATGGTTGCTGCCGACGTTGCGGAAACCCATCTTAAAAATAGTATTGAAAGCGGCAAGAGTGATGTAGGAGTTGAGGTTGATAAAGGCGATTTTTCATTTGCCTATAACGGTGTAAAGACCAAATTTGATTTTGCATTTATTATGATTCATGGTACTCCCGGGGAGAACGGTTTGTTGCAGGGGTATCTGGATATGATTATGGTTCCTTATAATACTTGTTCTTCGTTTGTATCGGCTGTTACATTTGATAAACATTCATGCAAACGTTTTCTCGATTTTGCCGGAGTTAAAATGGCAAAGGATGTGTTCTTTCATAAGGGAGACAGCTATTGTGCAGATGAGATTGTGGATAAACTTGGGTTGCCTGTTTTTGTAAAACCAACCAACGGCGGAAGTAGCTTTGGGGTTACCAAGGTGAAACGGAAAGAGGATCTTAAGGCTGCTATTGATTTTGTGTTTAGTGTGTATGATTCTGTCATTATTGAGGAATTTATACAAGGACGCGAGATGACCAACGGAATTTATCAGAAAGGGGATTCTATTGTTAAACTTCCTGTAACGGAGATTATTACCGAGAGGGAGTTTTTTGATTATCAGGCTAAATATCTTGGAGAGAGTAAAGAGGTTTGTCCGGCTGAAATATCGGCAGAGTTGACTTCTGAAATTCAGCAGATGAGTGAAAAACTATATAGGTATCTTGGTTGCAGCGGCTTGGTAAGGATGGATTATATTGTAAAGGGAGATGATATTTATTTCCTTGAGATTAATACGGTTCCCGGTATGACTGCCATGAGCCTTGTGCCTGCACAGGTAAGGGCTGCCGGTATAAATATGCATGGTTTCTTTACGACTCTTATAGAGGGGTGTTAATATGAATCAATGACATTAGGAGGTTTTATAGACGAGTGCGTTCTGCGCCTTGCTCCGTTGTATACGCAATCTGAAGCAAAAGCTATGGCTGTAAGGTTGTTGCAGGGGGTTGCGCAGGTTCACAGTTATGCTCATCTGGTAGAGCCTTCTATGGTGGTCACCTCTGCTGTTGAGGAAAAATTACATTTGGCTCTTACGGCACTAGGTACGGGGCGTCCCCTGCAATATGTACTTGGGTATGAATGGTTTTGCGGGCATAAATTTACGGTTTGCGAAGGGGTACTCATTCCCCGGCCGGAGACAGAGGAGCTGGTGGAACTGATTCTGAAAAGATACGGTGGGGGTGAGGCGGCTCGTGCAAAGGGGGCTGCCGGCGGAAATGAAAATACTTGTGGGGGTCGTATTGCTCCCTTGCGGATTCTGGATATTTGTACCGGGAGCGGATGTATTGCCCACTCTTTGGCATACGGATTTGGCCGGAGGGCGGAAGTTTACGGGTGTGATCTCTCTCTTAAGGCACTGGAGGTAGCCCGGGGGCAGGAAATTTATCGGGAGCCGGAGAATTGTTGGGAGCCGGTGCTTCATAAAATGGATTCTATAGAGAGCAATGGATTGATTGACAATAGATTTACCTTTGGTGTTCTGCCTCCCCGGTTTTTCCACTGTGACATATTGAGTGATTATGCCGAGACGGTTCTTGTGGAAAA
Organism: Bacteroidales bacterium; assembly: GCA_036639755.1. Taxonomy (GTDB): domain Bacteria; phylum Bacteroidota; class Bacteroidia; order Bacteroidales; family UBA932; genus Egerieousia. Next base: position 4,607 of record JAVWIB010000080.1, on the reverse strand, counting down.
CGGTATTGGAAAGGTAGATATTATTGTGAGCAATCCTCCCTATGTTTGTGAGGAGGAACGGAAATTAATGCATAAGAATGTACTTGATTTTGAGCCTGATATAGCACTGTTTGTGTCCAATGATAATCCGTTGTTGTTTTATAGGAGGATTGCGGATTTGGGAATGGAACTGCTTGTTTGCGGGGGGGAGTTGTTTTTTGAGATTAATGAGCGTTTTGGAAAGCAGACCGTAAAAATGATGGAAGAACTGGGATATTCTTCTTGCATGATTCTCAAAGATATAAACGGTAAGGACAGGATGGTTTGCGGTAGTAAAAAATAAAAACAGGTGATTTTTTTTGTTTTTGTAAAAAAAGTGTTCACCTTTGCACGGCAATTTTAAGACAATGAACAATTACTCATTAAATATACGTTTTTGGTGGTGGCACACAAGAGATTCTTTTGTGAGCTGTGCTGTATATTGTGGTTAATTGTAAAAAACAAGAAAATTAATTAATACATAATAATAAAATGAAAAAAGGCCTGATGCTCACAAGCACCGGGCCTTTTTTTATACCCTATACCCAAGCTAAATTATAAAAAAATAAAACATACAAAAATGAAAACAACAAAGAAGTACACATTACCCGAGAGTGAAATTCCCAAACAATGGTATAATATTCTGGCAGATATGCCTTCTCAGCCGCAGCCGCTTTTGAATCCCGTAACAAGACAACCCCTTAAGCCGGAGGAGATGGAATCACTCTTTGCCAAAGAACTGGTGGCTCAGGAGTTTTCCAAAGAGCGTTTTATTGATATTCCGGAGCAGGTACGCACTTTGCTTAAAATTTATCGCCCAACCCCTTTGGTAAGGGCTAGCGGTTTAGAAAAAGCACTCGATACTCCTGCTAGAATTTATTTTAAGAACGAGAGTGTAAGTCCGGTTGGTTCGCACAAACTGAATTCTGCTATTCCACAGGCTTATTATAATAAAATACAGGGTATCAAGCATCTTACAACAGAAACCGGAGCAGGTCAATGGGGTTCCTCCATGAGTATTGCCTGTCAGCATTTTGGCCTGGACTTAAATGTATTTATGGTTAAGAATAGTTATTATGCAAAACCATACAGAAAAATAGTGATGGGCACATATGGAGGAAAAGTACATGCTTCTCCATCCGATAGAACTGAGTTCGGGCGCAATATTCTGGCAAAAGACCCCAATTGCAGCGGCAGTCTTGGAATAGCCATTTCGGAAGCGGTTGAGATGGCCATGAAGACCCCTTCCTGCAGATATACTTTGGGAAGCGTACTGAATCATGTTATTCTACATCAAAGTATTATAGGATTGGAGGCAGAAAAGCAAATGGAGATGGCCGGTGACTATCCCGATAAAATAATTGCATGTTTTGGAGGTGGTTCTAATTTTGGCGGCATTGCTTATCCGTTTTTAAGACATAATTTATCGGGACACTCCAAAACCCGTTTTATGGCGGCCGAACCTGCCGCTTGTCCCAAACTCACCTTGGGCAAGATGGACTATGATTACGGAGACACTGCCGGTCTCACTCCTCTCATTCCTATGCTTACCTTGGGCCATGATTTTCAGCCCGATAACATTCATGCCGCCGGTTTAAGGTATCATGGCGGCGGACAAATTGCCAGCCGGCTCAAACAAGATAATTTAATAGAATCTTATGCCATAGATCAGAACGAGGTCTTATCTGCCGGAGTTCTTTTCTCCCGTGCAGAAGGGATCATTCCTGCTCCCGAATCATGTCATGCCATTGCCCTTACTATTCGCGAGGCACTAAAGGCAAAGGAGAGCGGCAGAGAGGAGGTGATTTTGTTTAATTTGTCGGGGCATGGGTTGTTGGATATGGCGGCATATGAGGGAATTATTTAAAAAATATCCAACTAGCTGACTTCTTACTCAATGGAAAATCCTCCTATTTATTGAGGGTTGTCCGGTTTTAAGAATGTCAACGTTGAATATGATATTAGTTTGCGTACGGATCAATACTTATATCGGACGATACCTCTGCCATAGAATGATCCACCGTAATATCCAAGTTTGCACTACCGCTAACACTTGTAGCTTTAATGGAAAGTTTATGCCATGTTTTGGCAAGTAATGTAATGGTCTGATTATATGTTTTAGCCACGCTGTCTGTCTTTCTTGTTCCTGTTATTTTAATATTTAAAGTAGGAGTTGTAGGGTCTACGTTAAAAAAAGCTACAGGGGAATCTACGGTAGATGCATTGGTAAAATCTATGATTCTGGTTGTGTTTACGGCCGAGGAAACTTGTACGGAGTAATTGGTAAACTGGGATGCAAAAGAATTATCATAACCAACAGATACTTTGGAATTTGCCATGCTGCAAGTAAACGTAACGACAGCAAGATTGCCGGCTGTTATATCAAAGGTAGAACTCCCAAAGAAACGTTGCTGTCCTTTTGAGTCCGGTTTGCTCTCTGCATCGTTAGCACTGCAATTAAATGCGCTTATTTTATATCCTGTTCCGGTTGGAATGGTAAAGCCCCCTTTAAGAGTACCGTATGTTCCGGTTCCTGCTGCAACTTGTGCGTCTGCTGCCGTGGTTGTTACAACTTGATATTCATCCGGAATTGTTGCGGTAGCTTTTGTGCTGTTTTCTACAAAAGCAGATGCTCCCTGTTCTATCGTTAGTGAAATGTTGCCGTATTCAGTTGGTTTCTCATTTTTGGCACACGATGCAGCTATGACTGTGATGACGGCTGCGGAGATAAGTTTATTCATGAGTGTAATATTTTTGTATTTTATCTTAAATAAGATAGTGCTATTTCATCTATATATAGTAAGGCCCCTTCATATCTGGTAGGGTTATCATATTTAGCAATATGTTTTTTAGCGTCATCGGGACTGGTTTTATTTGTAAAAAAAACATATATGTTGGTTGCTTTTAGGTTGGGGTTTGTGTAAGCTATATCCAAATCCATTTTTGTATAGCTGGAAACGGCTGTACTATTTGGTGGGGTGTAGGATGCACTCCCTATAACTGTGCCGTTATGAATCACCTCTACTACAACTTGCCATTGACTGTTTTCTCTGGGTGCGTATTTATAATAGAATGATATTTTATCAGGTCTGGCATTTATCGTTCTGTTCTTTGTAATCTGCCCGCTTGTACTTACATCGCCATAGACAAGCCATCCCGATGAAATTTTATTAATGACGGCACTCCACATAAAGCCGGCCCATGTATTTCCTCCACCCCATCCAACGGTAGTGATAGATGCCGCACTCCCCCGTTGTGCATTGCTTGTTTGCCTGGTACCGGGACAACGGGTGTACCAGGCATTTGTACCTTCCGACATCGTTTGGGTATTTCTTGTAGCCCAATATGTATTTTCTGCCGTTGCATTAGGATAATAGATGGTTTGTCCTTCGCTGCTGCCTGTACTCCATGTGTCCATATTACCATACATGAGCTGTTCTGCAGTTTCTGTTGTAAATGTGTAGGTGTTTGTGCTTTCAACTCCTTTATATACAGCTTTATATAGATATTTCTTTCCGGGGATAAGCCCTGTGAATTTTATTTTTCCATCGGTTGGAGTACCTAATAATTCGGATTGATCCTCATTGTTTATAAGCTTATACGTAATACTAGAAAGAAGAGAGGCAGCGTCTCCCCTAGAGATATTACTTGCAGAGAGAGGGGAGAGGAGTGCGGTATAACTCCATACGTTTAAGTCGTTTTGTTCCGGTAGAGAAAAGATTGGATAATTTGAAGTGCAATTAATCGTATACTCGGTATGATCAGCAATTACTCCATTGGTAAGTGATGCCGAGCTAAAAAGTTGCACCGTCTTGGTTTCATTTACCAGATTGGTTCCCTCCAATGTTATGATTACCGGTATATTCGGTCTGAGAAACAATTGCGCCCCGGGTGTAACGGTGGTTTCAAAAGCAGAAGTTCCCTCACCGCCTGCAACTTTAATCCGGTATGTTTTGTAATGATGGATAAGATCTTCGGGCATAACTACCGTTATAATTGATCCGCAAAATTTTGCCCCTAATCTTATATCGGTTATACCTCCGGCTGTTATGGTAAAATTGGTACTGCCGTAATAAGACGGCGTAGTGGAAAACGGGGCATTGCTTTCTTTTAGGTAGTTTGTTCCGTATGTAAGTTCCAGTGTATAAGAGTCTGCTAATAAGATATACTGCCCGGGTGTTGCCGAACCGGTATAGGTGGTGCCGTTTGAGGATGGGGTAAGGATCATTTTAAAATCACTGAGAGATGGAAGTGGAGCCGCTTTTGTCCCGATTGTTGTGATGTTATTATCGATTGCAATGGCACCATAAGAAAAAAACAATGTCCCTTTTCCCTCAACAGTATCGGTGCGAATTGTTTCTTTGTCACATGAGGTTATGGTACAAAAGCAAAGTGTAATTAAAATGATTATATGTGTTAAATTTTTCACCATCCGGGGGCAAAGATAAGACAAAAAAATGAGAATGAGTGCAGAATGGGGTAAAAAGGTTGTGAATAAAGGGTTTAAGCGATTTAGGGCAGTTAGAGGGAAAGCCAAGAAAAGCAGCGGAGATACTGTTTATACACCTATGTGTTTTTCCCTCCATTGG
>JAVWIB010000079.1:0-13592 GCA_036639755.1 Bacteroidales bacterium | reverse complement strand
AGGTGGATCTACAAAATGAAATGCTTCTGCAGTATCGTATCCCTTAATCACGGAAGCACCATCTCTATTTTCAACAGTCGCGCGCGCGACGCTTACAAAGCTCTTCCGTAAAATTATCTCGAGCATTATCAATTTTTTTAGAATTACCTCAAAAGGGACCGGCTCTTTAGCGAATAAAACTGCACATCCGCCTGCAAATGCTTCAGTATATAATGAATGTTCTGGAATTAAAGGCAAAATATGTTTAAGGAGGGTTTGCTTACCTCCATAGTATGAAATAGGTGTCTTCATATTAAAATTATTTGTTAAATTTGCATTCCCCATTTACATGAAAAAAGCGTATCCGATCAGAGCCAAAACTAAAAACAGGAGTCCCTTTCGAGCTTTCGATTTCCCTAAAAATATAAATAATAGTAGTATTCTCACAGTCTATTATATTTTATCCTGAATAATTTTAATAGACTCATAACAATTTAAGTGACGAATTTCAATGTCTAATTTTCTATGTATGTCTGAAGGGGAGACTGAAACTTTGATTGTTATATTATTAATCCTTTCTATTACAAACCAAGCACCTTCAATCTTTATTATTTTAGGGGGGATTTGTGAATCGTAATGGAGCTTAATAGATGGTTCCTCTTTGAATAAGGGAATATCTTTTTCATCTATGGCGAGAGAATGAAATACCCATTCGGAAGTGTCATAATGTCCTCTAAAAATGATGCTACCTCCATCTTTAGAAAATACATGTGAACTCGTAAAGCCAACAGGTGTACAAGTGCCATCTATTTTTTTACATGCACTCATAATAACCGCCACAATGGTAATAATTAAAATATAATAGAGAGTTTTCATTTATTGAAATATTGGATTTTTTTGTTTATAGATGCAATAAAAAGTCCAATCATGAGGATACTTGCTGGGAGCATCATCTGTGAAATATGGCGAGTATAAACATGTTAAGTAATAACCATTATACCCTGGCCCCCAACCATAGTTAACATGCATCAGATCGCTCATATCTTGAAATCTTTTATAGCCGTCTACAATATAAGAATGACCTTCTCCTCGAGAAATTCCAATAATGCTAGGTTTTGTTCTAGAGCTGATTATAATGATTCCGTCCATGTAGTCTTTTAATATCTCTCTAATACGCGCTTTATCCTCAGTTAAGTACATCATATCAAATTGAGTAAATAATCTAATTGCGTCAGCTGTTTTAGCACCACTTCCATCAGAACCATATTCCATACCTACTGCATTTCCAATTTCTCTAATAAATCTGGCAATTATATCCATTTCTAACGGGAATGAGGATTCATAAGAAGAATTCTTTACTTTAATAAGACTATTCCATTCTAAGGGAACGTTATTAAATGAGGCAACATGCCTTGTGACAGTAAACGCTTGAGCAGCTGCAATAGCAACACAACCAGCAGGCCAATTATACGGTGTATAGCGAGCAAATGGTCCTGTTTGATCCCATTCCACCATTAATTTGGGATAAACTTGATCCAAAAAGCGCAGTTCTCGTTCTTGTGATTTTGTCGGATTGAATTCGGTATATTGGTTATAAGCTACAGCATTTTCCAGAAACATCATTAATCCAACATTATTAGGGACTATATTGTTCATTTCATTTTTTAAAGAGCCTATAGGATTGTCTAAAATAGCCAATATTGGATCACATGCTTTGTTTGCAGAGATAATCATGGGATTATCGACTCCAGAAATGAAGTAAAAAAGAGTATCGCTTTTAAATGGGATGTCATTTTTAGAGAGTGCTTTGGTTTCGGGAAAATCTTCACTGGTTATAACTTCCACAGTCATTTTATCCGCATCAATTGGATTACTTTTTACGTTCATGCTTCCCAAATATTCAATAACAATATTTTTTGCATCATTTGTACTCCGTAATGTAATATTTGTTAATGCTTGTGAGGGTTTCTCAATAATGCCTTCATCCTTGGAACAAGAACTGAAGACTAATAAGATTAATAAAAGTAAATAATTTTTTTTCATGATTAGTAAATTTTATTATCCTAAATAAATTAAAGGAACATTATTTTCTTACAAATTTGACAATTATTTCTAAGAAAATAATACACTAGTGATTCAGACTAGCTTTATCAAAGATAATCAAATAATCTAAAATACAAGTATTTTGTTTGATTTTTAACATTTATTTACAAATGAGTGATTTTGAGATAAATAAAAGGCTGAAAATGTTGATTAAAGAGATATTTTGATATCATCTTTTGTCACGGTTGAATAATCACTATGCCTTTGAGCAACATAACAACCTAGAACAAAAATATCTCGCACCTTATCCTGCATGGGCGGCAATTTCATTTTATAGATAGTCTCTACCTCCGAATCAGATAAAAAAACATTGTCTACTTCTTCGGATGGCTTTGCAAATCGCTCAAAGTCTGTATTGGTGTGCAACTTTAATTTATATGCTTCATTTAGTACCGCTTTTAGGTTTTTGATATGCGTACCAACGGTATTTTCTTTGTAATTTTTGGCTACCCTTAAAAAGTCTATAAACTCGGCATAGAAAGAATAATTTACCCGACTGTATGGTATGTCTGATTTTCGCACAAACTCTTCAAAAACACGGAGGGTTTGCAGGTCTTGCCGGCGAGGATATAATTTTGTAGCGGTTCCCACAGTAGCCCACTTCCGATACATGGATAAAACTCCGGGGCCCGTACTAATTTCATTGATCACCCCAAGAACAAATAATATATTTTGTTTAAGCGCAGATAGTGGCAAATTTTCAAGTTCGGCATGACGGTATGAATATGTAATCATAAAAAAATTTACTGACGCTATTACTGACGCAAATATAGAAATTTTGGAAAGATAATGGAAAAATTGGAAAAATAACGCTAAGTAAAACACTTATAAATGAGTAAATAACGAAAAAGAGCGCCCAAGTGGACGCTCTTAAGTGACCCCGACAGGATTCAAACCTGTAACCTTTTGATCCGTAGTCAAATGCTCTATTCAGTTGAGCTACGGGGCCGTTACGCTGAAATTACTCAGCTTTATTTCCGGTAAATGCTCTCTCTTTAATACGAGCTTTCTTACCTGTAAGTTCTCTTAAGTAGAAAATTCTGGCTCTTCTTACTTTACCCATTTTATCAAGAGTTATTGAATCGATAAACGGAGAAGTAATTGGGAAAATTCTCTCTACACCTACTCCGTTAGACATTTTTCTAACTGTAAATGTTTCGGTTGAACCTGATCCGCGTCTTTGAATAACAACGCCACGGAATTTCTGTAACCTTTCTTTATCACCCTCCTTAATTTTATAAGTAACTGTGATAGTGTCACCTGCTTTAAAAGCCGGATACTCTGCTTTTTCACCGGCAAATGCCTGCTCTGCAATTTTTATTAAATCCATTTTAATATAAATTTTTTTAGCGCAACATTACACCTTTAAAAAACTTTATTGCAAGTGCTTGTAAGAGGTTGCTTTTGTTTTGGGACTGCAAAAATATAAATTATTTTTATATCTGCCAAATTTTCTGTAAAAAATTCTCTATAAAGAAAGCATACCACCTGCTTTATAGAGTGCTCCCCCAATACAATTGTACGTAGCACCGGTTACCGAACTCATGCAATTAGGCATATCCGCAACATACAATGCCCCTAGAAAAGCAAAAATAAGAGCCTCCTTAAAATTAATAGTCTGCTTATCGGGAATATGATAAACACACTGCGGAGCATTTGCCTGCATCCGTTCCACCAGAAATTTATTGAGAGCACCGCCTCCCGTTAAAAGAACCTTTCCCCCTTTTATATGCCGGGAAATTTGCACTGCCACGTGCTCACAAAAGGTACACAATGTATCTTCTCTAGAAAGAACATACGAATCAATCAACGGAATTACCTCCTCCTCAACCCACTCGCGGCCAAGAGATTTAGGGCCTCTCAGGGTATAAAACGGTAAATTATTCAACTGCTCCAGCAACGGTGCACACACAGTTCCGTGCGCAGCCATCTCCCCGTCTTTGTCATACTCCTGCCCTATCTGCCTGGTATAATAATTCAGCACATAATTTACCGGCGAAATATCATACGCAATACGAGTAACTATCCTCCTTCCGTCCGCCTCAGTTTTAAAGCTCTCCGATGATATATTGGAAAATCCACCCAGATTCAGACAATAGTCAACCCCCCCGAACAAATTTCTGTCTCCGATAGGAACCAGCGGAGCCCCTTGCCCATGCAAAGCCACATCGGTTGTTCTGAAATCACAAATACAATCTACCCCGGTCTCTGCCGCAATTCCCGCTCCGGAGCCAATCTGCGTAGTAAAACGGATAGCCGGCTGATGAAATACGGTAGAACCGTGCGAGGCAATAAAATGTGGCTCCGCGTGATTCCTCTCCATAAACGCTTTTACCCTCTCTCCCAGATAAATTCCATAATCCGAATCCAGCAACGCATAATCCAATGCGCTCATCTTTTGCGCAGTAGCCAGTTTATGCTTTAGCTCATCCGAATACGGCTCATCCTCCGCCCTCAAAATCTGGTATTCCCATTTCCCGTTTATATACTTAAATTCCACATAACAGATATCCAGCCCATCCAGCGATGTTCCCGACATTAATCCAATTATTTTTACTCCGGCAATAAAATCAATTTGTTTTCCGGTTGAAGTGCAGTTTAACATATCGTTTTTTATTCTAGTTTCCCTTTTTACCAGGTAAAATTTCTCTTCACAACAGCTATATTCCCAACATGATCGGTGACGGTGATTACCAGATTATGTCTACCCCCTTTTTTAATTTTTGCATATTGCAAAGGAACGGTAAGGCGGCTCGTTTTGCCATCCAGCTCTGCCAGAGACCAATGGCCGTCAATTTCTACACAATATGTATTCACTCCCGATAAATTATCCCCAATCACAAATGAAATTTTGTTTCCTTTTACAAATGCATTATTTGCAATGGAAGGGGTTATTTTGGGAGGCGTTACATCCGTTGCAATCGTATAATTACCAAACGCAGAGACCGTTGTCGTACAGACTCCGGTAGAGTCAAATTGTCCGCCTACATAAGAAAGTCTTCCACTCAATGATACCTGAGCTACAAATGCCTTGGAGCGCAAGCTATCGGGCAGGGTAGATTGTATTCTGATCTCCATTGGAAAATGGAGCGGAACGGTTGGTTTGTGAATTTTCCAAACAGGAGCGTATGGTGTAATACGGGTTTGGGCAGTATCTACCTGAAAATAGATAGAACGATACAAGGAGGCTTGCGGAATATGGACATTTAATCCGTTCGTGCTATAAAGTCCGGGAAGATACCAGGCCATAAAATTAGCCTTTACGGTATCTTCAGGCATTACTTTGGACATTCTATCATCTCTTACAACCGTATAATTTCTTACGGTTTTATTTTTCAGATAATCCAGCACCTCAACCTTTACTTTATGCTTTAACGAATCTTTAAGAAGAATAAGCCCCTGATTTTTACAGATAATTCTCTCCTTTAACATATTCCCCGGCTCCACATAACTCTTAATCATATACTTACCAGCCATTCTACGATCATAATCCATTAAAGAATTAATATACCTTCCCCACTCAAATGGAACTTCCCCTATAGTAACGGCATAGATTAAAGTAGTATCCAAATACACTTTATACTCATTTACAGCCAATTTAGCAGCTGTTCCTTCTTGCTTGTCAATAGCATCAATGGCAACATAAGAAAGTTCCGGCAACCGGATTTCCCCCTCGGAAGGGACACCTAAATAATAACTGTTTACCACACCGGTATCTTTATTGCACCCGTAAAATGCAACAGAGTTAATTACCGGAGGGGTTTTATCGGAAATCGTAAAGATTTTTCTGGCAAATACATTCAGAGGAACATTGGAGCTATCTCGTATCTCAAAATGCAGATGAGGCCCTCCCGATGACCCGGTATTTCCTGCCTTACCAATCACATCCCCTTTTTTTACGGGAAATAAATCGGCAGTAAGGGGGAGTATCTGCCTAAATTCCTCCGTTTGGTATTGTTTTTGGCGGACATATTCCTGAATTTTATCGGAGAAGCAGAGCATGTGCCCATATACACTTACAAAACCATTGGTATGAGTGATATACAGGGCATTGCCGTATCCCGACGGTGAAACGGAAATCTGCGATACATACCCATCCTCCGTTGCATGAATGGGTGCCCCCACAACTCCGCCAACTCTAAAATCCACCCCACCGTGAAAATGGTTGCTCCTCAACTCTCCATAGTTTCCCGATAAACTCATGGGAAGTTCCAGCGGGTACTTAAAATTCTGAGCAGAAATAGCCGTCAAAGAAAATAGGGCAACAATGGTATAACACATCATCGCCCTACATAGGTTTTTAATCATTAGCTGAACATTTTTTTAATCCTATCAAAGAAATTCATATCGTCCGTAGATGGACGCGGAGTAAAGTTGGATGAATTTCTGAATTTTTCTATCTGAACTTTTTCTTCCGATGTTAAATTCTTAGGCATCCACACCTGCACATAAACCAGCAGATCGCCTGCGCCATATCCGTTTATATCGGGAACTCCTTTCCCTCTGAGTCTTAATATTTTGCCCGATTGTGTTCCCGGATCTATCTTTATCCTTAGCTTCCCGCTTACAGCCGGAATCTCTGCATTGGTTCCCAAAATTGCATCGGGGACGCTCAAAAACAACGAATAAATTAAATCGTTACCGTCTCTCTGTAACTCTTTATCCTGCTCCTCCTCTATAACCACCAGCAAATCTCCGTTAATTCCGCCGCTCTTTGCCGCATTTCCTTTCCCCTGCACGGTAAGCTGCATCCCCTGTGCCACACCGGCCGGTATCTTAAAGGAGATCTCTTCACTATCTTTTACCAACCCTTCTCCATGACATTTAGGACATGGTTTGGTAATAATACTCCCCGTTCCTTTACATTTAGGACACACCCCTTGTGATTGCATCTGGCCGAACATGGTCTGCATTACCTGGGTAACAACACCGCTGCCGTGACAATGATCGCATGTTTTTACATCGGCATTCGAAAGAGCCCCCCGCCCGCCGCAATCGGGACATAAAACAAGTTTATTAATTTTAATCTTCTTCTCCGTTCCGGTCATAACCTCCTTAATGGTGAGCTTTACCCGTATTCGAATATCGCTTCCCCGTTGCACACGTGGCCCATGCGAACGTCCGCCGCCGCCAAAACCGCCAAATCCTCCTCCAAAATGACCGCCGAATATATCGCCAAACTGACTGAATATATCATCCATAGAGAACCCGGCTCCGCTGAATCCGCCGCCACTCGATGCTGCTCCACCCATTCCGGCATGACCAAACTGATCATAACGCTGCTTTTTCTCCGGCGTACTCAGAACATCATAAGCCTCTGCGGCCTCTTTAAAATTCTCTTCGGACTGTTTATCCCCCGGATTTTTATCGGGATGGTACTTAATTGCCATTTTCCGATAGGCCTTTTTAATCTCATCGGCAGAGGCTGATTTATCAACCCCCAAGACCTCGTAATAATCTCTTTTTGACATTGTATATAATATACTCCTTTACTTGTTAGATTTTCACTATCACATTACAACACTAGATTCCAACCACCACTTTGGCAAATCGTATTACTTTGCCATTGAGTGTATAGCCTTTTTGTACTACATCTATAATCTTGTTTTTCTGTGATTTATCCGGTGCTGGAAATTGGGCTACCGCTTCATGAAGATCTGTATCAAGCTCTTTTCCTTTGGCATCAATCGCCTCAAGTCCCTTTGATTTAAGATAAGCAATCATCTTATTGAGTATCAACTCTGTTCCCTCCTTTGCAGCCTCCGTATCTTTAGACTCTTTAAGCACCTGCAAGGCCCTCTCACAATCATCCAGAATAGGAAGAAGTCCTTTTATAACATCCTCCGATGCGGTACTTATTAATTCCAAACGTTCCTTGGCTCCTCGTCTTCTGTAATTATCAAACTCGGCAGCCAACCGTATGTATTTATCATTTGCGTAAGCCAGCTTCTCTCCCAATTCACTCTCTTTACCTTTCGCTTTATCTAAATCTTCAGCCATTTGTTCAGTTGCCTGTTCCTGCTCCTGAGCAGCCTGCGCAAATTTCATCTCCTGATCGGCCTGATTTTTCTCTTTTGCAATTTCCTCCATGTTGTTTTTTTCGGTCATATTAGTACTCTCTGTATCAGTCTTTTTAGTTTTGTCCATAGCCTTTTTTCTGTTTTTATGATTCATATATTTCATATTAAAAACTTTAAAAGTTCACAAAGATAAAAACAAATTGTTTGCCAAATGCATTTTACGACAAATTGGCATGCAAACAGGTAAATTAAATGTTATAATGTTCCCGATTTTATCCTACTTTTGCGAGCAAAATTATTTCATCTGCCAATACAGGTATTTTACAATCTCCGTATTAGCAGCCAACTTTTTTATCATATGATTGAAAATTTCCTGGAATATCTGCATACGGCCCCTCTTTTCTCACCGGGCATTATTACATTACTTATTTGCGTAGGTTTCTTTGTAGGCTTTATCAATACAATTGCAGGCATGGCTACAGCCATCTCCTACGCCGTTTTTATGGCTATGGGACTCCCGATAAATGTTGCCAACGGAACCACCCGCCTTGGGGTTATGTTGCAATTTCTGGTCTCTTCCATCATTTTTAAGAAAAAAGGATACCTTAACACCAAAGTAGGCATTCATGTAGGAATCCCTGTGGCCATAGGAGCCCTCATAGGGGCAGAATTTGCAGCAATCCTAAAACCACAGATTATAGAGACACTTATGGGAATCCTTCTCCCCATTATGGCCGTTTTATTATTTGTCGATACTTCCAAACTGGCTGCCAAAACCCATCACGAAAGCGGCCCCCTCACATGGTGGAAATACATTGCCTTTATTATTATAGGTATTTACGGAGGTTTCACTCATGCCGGAGTAGGACTTCTTATTATGTTCGGCTCTTTCTTCATGCTGGGGCTGGACATGCTCCGTTCCAACGCCATCAAGCAATTTGCCGTTATGACCTATACCCCTATTGCCTTAACAATTTTCATTCTGCACGGACAAGTGAACTGGTCCATAGCCTTTATCTATGCCATAGGCAATATTGCAGGAGGAGTTGCCGGCTCTTATGCATCGATGAAAGGGGGAGAAAAATTTATCAAAGTCTTCGTAGCCTTTGCAATTTTTGTCATGAGCGGATGGCTCCTTTATAAGAACTTTGCTTAAATAAGAACTTTACAAAAGTCTGTAGCGTTTAAGGGCATTTACAACACCACCCTCATCTACCGTATCGGTAACCTCATCGGCTGAGGCTTTCACATGATCGGCTGCATCACCCATTGCTATCCCTACCGCCACATGTTTCAGCATGGGAATATCATTGCCGCCATCTCCAAAAGCCATGGTTGCACTTAAATCTACCTTAAAATGCTCAAGCATCTTATCAATACCGGTCTGTTTACTCATCCCTTTCAGGTTCACATCTGCAAATACCGGGATCCATCTGCTGTATTCACATCGGGGAAGAACCTCTTTTATAATCTCTTTTAATTTCTCGTCCGACACATAAATACACAACTGGTACACATCTTCGGTTATGGTAATATGCGGATCCTGCACCTGCGGAGGAGCCACATTCACCAGTTTGGCAACATCCAGCACCGTATCATCCAAGTAATTAACAAACATATTGTGCCGACACATAAACGACACAGGAAACCGATCATACTCCAATCTGGCCACCAGAGCATCCAATTCATCCTGCGGAATCGCACTTTTATAAATAACCCTCTCTTTTTTTGAATCTACACAACAAGCTCCGTTATAGGCAATATAACCGTCAAACTCAATCCCGTCCAGCACATCGGTCATGGCGAGCATCCTTCCGGTAGCCACAAACACCTTTACCCCTCTCTTCCTCAATTGGGCAATAGCCTCAATGGTTTCATGCGGAACCTTGTGCGTTTTAAAACTCACCAGCGTTCCGTCTATATCAAAAAAAACAGCTTTTATCTTATCTCTCATTCTGTATGTATTATTAAATTAAAAAAGAGAGCAAACGCTCCCTTTTTTAAATTCCGAAGTTGGTACAAAATTACCAAAACGCAATACTCTGGCTTTGAGCAGCACCGGAGCATACTTATCGTATGTTCGGATTTGCAAAAAACAGGAAAACAGCATGTTGGATGATTTTATGTTAACTTATGCTTTATGATCAGAGCCCAGTACATTGCGAACCTTATGCATATAAAGTTCTCTCAATTTTTCCCGTGCAGGGCCTAAATATTTACGCGGATCAAATTCAGCAGGATTTTCCTCAAATACTTTACGGATAGCAGCAGTCATGGCCAGACGACCGTCACTGTCTATATTTATTTTACAAACGGCAGATTTTGCAGCAGCTCTTAATTGCTCTTCCGGAATGCCGATAGAATCTTTTAGTCTTCCGCCATATTTGTTAATTTCCGCAACAATATCTTGCGGAACGCTTGAAGAACCATGTAATACGATAGGGAAACCGGGGATTCTTTTCTCAATCTCAGCAAGAATATCCAGACGGATCTCCGGGTTCTGTCCGGGTTTGAATTTAAATGCACCGTGAGATGTTCCTATAGAGATAGCCAGAGAATCAACCCCTGTCTTGTTTACAAAATCTTCAACCTCTTCCGGCTGTGTATAAGTATGATGTTCCGCCGATACATCATCCTCCACACCGGCAAGAACGCCAAGTTCTCCCTCTACGGTCACATCATGTGCATGAGCGTATTCTACAACTTTTTTCGTTAAGGCAACATTCTCCATATAAGGAAGATGGGAGCCGTCAATCATAACGGACGAGAAACCAAGGTCAATACAGGATTTACATAATTCAAACGAATCGCCATGGTCCAAGTGTAAAACAATAGGAATATTGCACCCCAACTCCTTCGCATACTCAACCGCCCCCTGAGCCATATAACGTAAAAGAGTCTGATTGGCATATTTTCTAGCACCGCTGGAAACCTGAAGAATTACAGGAGATTTTGTCTCTACGCAAGCCTGAATAATAGCCTGCATCTGCTCCATGTTGTTAAAATTAAATGCCGGAATAGCATAACCGCCTTTTACGGCCTTGGCAAACATCTCTCTTGTATTTACCAAGCCTAATTCTTTATAAGAAACCATTTTTGTTATTTTTATATCGTAAATAAATCTTTTTGTATCAATAAAACCGTAATTAACCTATCAAAAGCCATGCAAAAGTAGAAAAATTTTATTAAAAATCTGTATATTTGCGTCATGAATAAAAAAGTGATCATATTTTCAGCACCATCGGGAGCAGGGAAAAGCACCATTGTAGGGCACCTACTCAAACATTTTCCGTTTCTTGAATTTTCTGTCTCTGCAACATCAAGATTACCCAGAGGAGACGAGAAAAACGGAACGGATTATTATTTTTTCACAAAAGATCAGTTTGAGAATAAAATCCAGAACGGAGAATTTGTAGAATATGAAGAGGTATATTCCGGCTCTTATTACGGCACTTTACGCTCCGAAGTTCAAAGAATCTGGGACAAAGGGAACATTATTGTATTTGACATAGATGTAAAGGGGGGAATTAACTTAAAAAAACTCTATGGGAAGAATGCCCTGGCGGTCTTTATTCAGCCCCCTTCTGTTGAAGAGCTTCGCAAACGGCTCATTGCAAGGGGAACAGACAGTATGGAGGCTATTGACAAACGGGTTGCCAAAGCGGAAGAAGAACTTACCTTTGCCAATAGATTTGATACAATTCTTGTAAACGATAACCTGGAAGAAGCCCTCGCAAAAGCAGAAAAAACGGTATCCAATTTCTATAACTGCGAATAAAATAGAATCATCATGCATTGCGCACTTTATTTCGGCTCGTTTAATCCGCTACATATAGGGCATGTCTCCATAGCCAGGCATGTTTTGCAAATGGAGGGGATTGATTGTTTCCGTTTTATCCTCAGTCCGCACAATCCTATGAAATCGCAGGATACGTTAATGGATGCCCAAACAAGATTGGGAGCACTTAAAACAGCGGTATCTCAATTAAACGATAATCGTTTTGAGGTGAGCAATGTGGAATTTCATTTGCCAAAACCTTTGTATACCTATAATACATTAGTATATATTGCCCAACAGGAACCGCAAAACAAATTCACAATTATAATAGGTGCGGATAATCTGGCCATTCTGGAAAAGTGGTATAATTGGCAGGCAATCTTAACTGAATTTGATGTGTGGGTATATCCACGCAAAGGATATGATGCACACGCTCTTTGCAAAAAATACGGCACTACTTGTATAGACGCTCCTCAAATAGATATCTCCTCTACGGAAATACGTACCAAAGGTCTTGATAACTATAAATTCTAATTTACTATCCCCCCATAACAGGACAAAAACAAGGGGCAATTATCTCTACTTCTTCTTTTTTTACAGGGTGGATAAAGCGGATGGAACGGGCGTGCAAAGAGATGCTTCCGTCGGGATTTGAACGGGGTGCCCCATATTTAAGATCCCCTTTTATCACACATCCTATGGTGGATAATTGTGCACGGATCTGATGATGCCGGCCGGTATACAATTCCACTTCCAAAAGGAAATATCGATCGGTGACCTTTATTAATTTATACTTCAGACGGGCCTCTTTGGATCCGGGCTTTTCAAAATCGCAGACATAGGTCTTATTCTGTTTTTCATTCCGGATAAGGTAATGTTTCAGTTCTTTTTCATCTTCTTCGGGACGTTTGCAAACAAGTGCCCAATAGGTCTTATGCATATCTCCGTCCCGGAACGCTTTATTTATCCGTTCCAGTGCCTTGGAAGTTTTGGCAAACATAACAGCCCCGCTTACAGGACGATCCAAACGGTGTACAACGCCAAGGAAGACTGCTCCCGGTTTGGAATCACGCTGAGCAATAAATGCCTTTAGCTTTTCGCTAAGGCACTCATCTTCCGTCTTATCAGCTTGCACAATTTCGCCCGTCCGCTTATTAAAAATCAGCAGATGATTATCTTCAAAAAGAATTCTTGTTGCAATATCATTAAACTCCTCCGTAGCAATATTTCTGTAAAGTTCACCCATTGTATCTTTATGTTACTATTTTTAGACACTGTTTTAATCTTCTAAACAGTTTTAATATTGCTCCTGTTCATTGGGAAAATCGCAATTCTTCACATCCCGCACATACGATTGGAATGCATTCAGATACTCTTCGTGCAGATTGGCATAACGGCGCAGGAAACGGGGTGAAAAGTCATTATTCAATCCCAACATATCGTGCATTACCAGTACCTGTCCGTCGCAATACATCCCCGCCCCTATTCCTATAACCGGAATCGTAAGGGTTTGGGAGACTTTTTTTGCCAGCAGTGCCGGTATTTTTTCCAGTACAATAGCAAAACAACCTGCTTGCTCCAGATCAATGGCATCTTCAATCAACTTCTTTGCCTCTGCCTCTTCTTTAGCCCTTACGGCATATGTACCAAATTTATGAATAGACTGAGGTGTTAATCCCAGATGTCCCATTACCGGAATGCCGGTAGACAGA
>JAVWIB010000078.1:0-13875 GCA_036639755.1 Bacteroidales bacterium | reverse complement strand
CTTCTTTCTTGTTTGTTTTTACCTCTATTCTTCTCTCTCAATACTTCAATGAACTACCGTCGTTTCTCAAACGGGCTGCAAAGGTAAGGACTTTTTTTTAATCTCCAAATTTTTTCAAATTCTTTTTTAAGTTTTTATCATCTATTTCTGCCTCCGCCCCCATCTCCAAGAGCTTTATTATTGATTATCAATCTATTTTATAAAAGCAGAAAAAGTTCAGAAATTCACAGTATCAAATTAAAAAAATAAAAACAGACTCTCCGGAATTTTTTTTTGGTTATAAGCAATGCATGTCTTATTTTTGTCCCCAAATAGTAAAAGCCATTACTATTTCATAACTTAATTGTATGATATGGCAAAGACTCCAAATTTTCTAAAAAACGAAGATGTACTATCTACCTTTATAGGAGGTTTCCTCCTCATTCTGGTTATTTTTATACCGGATCTATTTAGATATCAATATCTTTCTTTATTAATTATTCTCCCCCTGTTTGCCACGGGAATAAAGTTGATGGGAGAAAAGATTGTTCCGTTTGCTATTGCATTTCTGGCAATATTCGGAATCTCCTTATTCTCACAATATATAAGTGGGCTCAGTTTTGTAAAAAAGACCGGATTTGAATCGGTCTTTATAGCTGTAGCAATAGGATTGCTTATCCGCAACACCATTGGATTGCCCAAATGGCTTGCTCCGGCCATAAAAAGCGAATATTATATTAAAGCGGGGTTGGTTATACTAGGCTCCTCTATTTTATTCAATGAGATTCTTACCGCAGGAACCCTTGGAATGATGCAGGCTATTATAGTAGTACTATCTGTTTGGTATTTCTCGTTCTGGATCTCAAAAAAGATGGGAGTTGATAAGGAGATGGGGATTATGCTCTCCAGTGCGGTATCGATTTGCGGAGTATCTGCCGCCATTGCAACATGCGGTGCCATTAGAGGAGACGGCAAAAAGCTTTCTTTTGTGGTATCACTGGTACTTATTTGTGCAATTCCAATGATGTATATTATGCCGTTGATTGCAACATGGCTGGGCCTCTCACAAGAAGTTGCCGGCGCGTGGCTGGGGGGAACCATTGATACAACCGGAGCGGTAGTAGCCTCCGGAAAATTTCTGGGAGAAACTGCAGAGAAATACAGTGTAATTATAAAATCGTCCCAAAATGTGCTTCTGGGGGTAGCAGCATTCTTTATTTCTGTATACTGGTCTGTAAAACAGACCAACAGCCATTTTAAACCAACCCCCATGATTTTGTGGCAACGCTTTCCTAAGTTTGTAATAGGGTTTGTGCTGGCTTCGGTGATTTTTAGTGTTTGTCTGGATCCCGATAGTGCAAAATCGCTTAGTAAGGTAGCAAAAGGGATACGGGAGACTTTATTTTCCATAGCATTTGTAAGCATCGGACTTGAAACAGATTTCCGACAGATCTTTACAAAAGAGAATGCGAAATACACCCGGACATTCCTGATTGCCCAAGCATTTAACATTCTGGTAACCCTTCTCATTGCAAGTTTGCTTTTTGGAAAGATTTTTTAACAGAATAAGAATCTGTTAAAATACGGTTTTATTAAAAATATCATAGCATACTTTAAAAGAGTGTGCTATATTTGTAACCGCTAATTTGATAATTCATTTAATTTATAACGATTCAACACAAAACAATGGAAAAAACTACTCAACAAACACAGGGGCTTCCCGATAATGCAGCGCGGGAGCTAAAGCCCGGTGAGACATATGAGCCTATCCTAAAACCGGAAAAAAATTATCCGGAGGTAACAGGATGGTCGGTATCCATGGGTATCATCATGACCATTATATTCTCTGCTGCAGCGGCCTATCTGGGGCTAAAGGTAGGACAGGTATTTGAGGCGGCCATCCCTATTGCAATTATTGCCGTAGGACTATCGGGAACCTTAAAAAGAAAAAATGCCCTTGGGGAAAACGTCATTATCCAATCTATTGGGGCATGCTCGGGGGCAATTGTGGCAGGAGCCATCTTTACCCTTCCCGCACTTTATATATTACAGGCAAAATATCCCGATCTTACTGTCGATTTTGCAAAAGTATTCTTCAGCTCTCTTCTGGGCGGTATTTTAGGTATTTTGTTC
Organism: Bacteroidales bacterium; assembly: GCA_036639755.1. Taxonomy (GTDB): domain Bacteria; phylum Bacteroidota; class Bacteroidia; order Bacteroidales; family UBA932; genus Egerieousia. The sequence goes on along the minus strand of JAVWIB010000078.1, from coordinate 11,763 downwards.
CTGATTCCTTTCAGGAAATATTTTGTAAGCGATATGCACGGAAAATATCCTTTTCCGGAGGCTACCGCTACCACGCAGGTACTTGTTAGCGGAGAAAGCGGCGGAAACGGAGCTAAATTATTACTGATAAGTGGCCTGATTGGTGGTATTTACGATTTTATTGTTGCCACATTCGGATTCTGGGCAGAAACATTTACATCACGTGTATTGCCGTTTGGAGAGGCTATCGCCAATAAAGCAAAGGTGCTATTCCAGATTAATATAGGATCGGCCCTACTGGGACTTGGATACATAATAGGTCTTAAATACTCCTTTATTATATGTTGCGGATCGTTCCTGGTATGGTTTGGAATTATTCCGTTTATGAACCTGGTATTTGGAGCACAAGTGATAGACCTTATGGGAACAGGACTTACCCAAACCGTTGGTGAGATGTCTCCGGAGGTTATCTTCTCCACCTATGCAAGACATATAGGCATAGGGGGTATTGCAACGGCAGGTGTGATTGGAATTATAAAATCAGCCGGAATTATAAAATCGGCTTTTGGATTGGCTGCCAAAGAATTTAAAGGGAATAAAGCAGAATCAGAGGCAAAGATTATAAGAACCCAAAGAGACCTTTCCATGAAAATTATTGCAATAGGAGTCCTTATTACATTGGTTGTAACCTTTATTTTCTTTAGATTTGGTGTTGTAAGTAATCTTACCCATGCTATTATCGCTCTCCTTACCGTTGGTATAATTGCATTCCTCTTTACCACCGTTGCAGCAAACGCCATAGCCATTGTGGGAACAAACCCCGTAAGCGGTATGACTCTTATGACCTTAATTCTTGGCTCGGTAATTATGGTTGCTTCCGGATTAAAAGGGACGGCAGGTATGACGGCGGCCCTTATTATAGGGGGTGTTGTGTGTACGGCGTTATCGGTATCGGGAGCCTTTATTACAGACCTTAAGATAGGTTACTGGATTGGATCTACCCCTAAAAAGCAGGAGACATGGAAATTTTTGGGCGTACTGATTGCAGCGGCAACCGTAGGGGGAGTGATGATTATCTTAAATGACTCTTACGGCTTTACAGGCCCTAACGCCTTGGTAGCTCCACAGGCAAACGCAATGGCAGCTGTTATTGAGCCCCTTATGAGCGGCGGACAAGCTCCGTGGTTGCTATACGGCATAGGTGCCATTCTTGCCATGGTTCTTACTTTCTTTCATATTCCTGCTCTGGCATTTGCTTTGGGAATGTTTATCCCGCTGCAATTGAACCTTCCGCTATTGGTGGGCGGTGCAGTAGCATGGTATGTAGGCTCAAGAAGTAAAGACGAGAATCTGAATAAGTCAAGGACAGAGAAAGGAACCTTGCTGGCATCGGGATTCATTGCCGGAGGAGCCTTAATGGGAGTAATAAGTGCAATTATCAAATATGCAGAAATAGATATGCTTAATGAGGCATGGCAGTCATCCAACAGCGCACAATATATAAGTATTGCAGCTTACCTGCTGCTGATTTCCTACCTAATTTACGCATCCATGAAACAAGAAAAGACAAAATAATATGGAAAAATTAATTGATCGATTTTTAAGATATGTATCGGTAGAGACAACTTCCAATCCCGATAGCAACAGCCAACCCAGCACAACATGCCAGTTTGACCTACTTAAAATGCTCACAAGCGAGCTTCAGACAATGGGTATTGAGGCTACTGGGGATGAATATGGCTACGTAATGGCCACCATCCCCTCAAATATAAAAAATAAAGTTCCGGTCATAGGATTCATAGCCCACGTAGATACGGCTCCCGATGCCGGTGGCAAAGGCATAAAACCGCAAATGATAGAGAACTACAACGGCGAGGATGTAATCCTCAACAAAAAGCTGGGGATTAAAATTCCGGTAAAAGATTTTCCGGAGATTTTGCAATACAAGGGACAGACCATCATCACCACGGACGGAACCACTCTTTTAGGGGCAGACGATAAAGCAGGGGTTGCAGAGATTATGTGCGCTGCAGAATACATAATGGAACATCCCGATTTCAAACACGGAGAGATTAAAATAGGTTTTACTCCCGATGAGGAGATAGGGCGCGGTGTAGATAAGTTTGATGTTACCCGTTTTGGAGCGGACTACGGCTACACTATGGACGGGGGCCAACTGGGCGAACTGGAATATGAGAACTTTAACGCAGCCAGCGCAAAAATAGAGATTCGGGGGCGCAATGTACACCCCGGCTTTGCCAAAGACAAAATGATTAACTCCATGCTTATTGCCATGGAACTGAACGCCATGCTCCCGGTTAACCAACGTCCCGAATACACAGAGGGCTACGAAGGATTCTTCCACCTCACCGGCATAAACGGAACGGTAGAAGATACCTTCATCCAGTATATCATAAGAGACCACAGCATGGAAAAATTCCTGCTAAAGAAACAACTGATAAAGGACGTTACCGATTTTATTAACAAAAAATACGGCAAAGGAACCGCCAAATTAGTTTTAAAAGATCAGTATTTTAATATGCGCGAACAGGTAGAACCACACTACCACGTAGTAGAAACAGCGGTAAAAGCAATGGAGATGGCCGGGGTAAAACCAATTATCCAACCCATTCGCGGCGGCACCGACGGTGCCCGCCTCTCCTTTATGGGCCTCCCCTGCCCCAACATCTTTGGCGGCGGCCACAACTTCCACGGCAAACTGGAATACATTCCCGTAAACAGCATGCAAAAAGCCTATGAAGTAATCTTAAATATAGTAGAACTATATACAATGAATAAATAGTAGATAGATTAATCAATTAAACATATATTCATGTTACTGACCACCACTTCAACATTACAAGATAGACAAATATCCCAATATCTGGGAGTTGTCTCCTCCGAAGTTATTATCGGAGCAAATGTATTCAAAGACATAGCAGCCTCCTTCACCGATTTTTTTGGCGGCCGTTCGGGTGTTTACGAAGACACCCTCAAAAAAGCAAAAGATGCAGTAATGCAAGAGATCATAAATGATGCAGCCGCAGTAGGGGCCAATGCTATTATTGGAATTGACTTGGATTACGAGACACTGGGAACCGGCTCCATGCTAATGGTAACCGCTTGCGGAACGGCAGTAAAAGTGGTATAAGGATAAAACGTATTTTATTTTTTCACCCCTTTGTAAATAAGAAAACCAAACACTCCCGCCCCAAGTAGGAGGAAACCAACAGAGAGCATTCCGTTATACTCCATCACTTTTATCATTAGTTCCTCTTTAGGAACTAGTGATTCCATGGAGTAACCAATAGCGGCAAGAATTATATTCCAGAGCATAGCCCCGGCCGTAGTACATACTAAAAATACGGCAAGATTCATCTTAGCCAATCCCGCCGGAAGGGATATCAATTGGCGTATCACAGGAACAAGCCTTCCGATAAATGTAGAGATTGCGCCGTTTTTCACAAAATAATCCTCGGCCCGCCGCACTTTATCGGGAGTTATCATACACATTGCTCCAAAACGGCTGGAGGCAAATCGGTAAATAACGGGGCGTCCAAGATAATAAGCAAAATAATAATTGAACAAAGCACCTATTACGGCTCCCAAGGTGGAAAAAAACACCACTAGAAAAATATTCAATTCCCCTGCTGCCGCCTTATAGGCAGCCGGAGGAACTACAATCTCCGAAGGGAAAGGGATAAAGGAACTCTCTATCGCCATTAAAAAAGTTATCGTCCAATAATTCAGGTGTTCCAGACACCATTGCACAAACGAGAGTGATTCCATAATATAATTCAATATCTTAGCACAAATAACACGTAGAATACATAAAGGTTGCTAAATACAAATCTTCACAATATAATCTATATACTCATAAATAATAGGGATAAACGCTATAATGATAATGAGGATAGAACAAAAAACCAGTGTGATATTCATAAGCGGGTAACGAGATACCTTAAATTCTATTTGCGGCTCCAAAAAGAAAATACGTTTAATAATACGTAGGTAATTATAGGTAGATAAAATAATATTAACCCCTGCAATACCCACCAGCACATATTTACTGTAGCTCATAGCGGATGTGAGCAGCAACAATTTCCCAAAGAATCCCGATGTTGGAGGGATACCAGCCAGTGAAAACAATGCTATTGCAAACACAATGGCCAGGAACGGATTGGTCTTGTAAAAGCCGCAGTAATGATCTAGATCTTCGCGTCCGGTACTATCTACAACGGCTCCCAGTACTCCAAAACATACAATATTGCTAAACATATAAATAAGCATAAAATAGATGGTAGAATCTACTCCCAGTACACTATAGCCGGTAATACCTACCAGAATAAATCCAACCTGCGAAATAGAAGAAAATGCCATTAATCGTTTAAGATTGGTCTGCCGCATGGCAAACAAGTTACCTATGGTCATACTCAGTGCAGCCACAATAGAAAGAATAATTTCCCACTCCGTTCTCAACTGCTGGAACACGGTTACCAGTACGGATACAAAGATAAAAACAACAGATGCTTTGGAAACCACCGCCAGGGTACTGGTAACAGGCATTGGAGCCCCCTGATACACATCGGCAGCCCAAAAATGGAACGGAACGGCAGAAAGTTTAAAAAAGAATCCCCCCATGACAAAGGAAAAACCAACCACGGTAAGCAAATCGGGCACAACAGCCTCTCTCAAGTGATCAAAGCCAAGATCTCCGTATGCACCGTAAAACATAGAGATACCGTAAAGGAGCAAACCGGATGAAAAGGCAGAGGAAAGAATGTATTTAATTCCCGCCTCAGAAGAACGTCTGTCTGCTTTGTTAAAATTAGCAAGAGCTGCTAACGGAATGGCTGAGGTCTCTATACCAATATAAAGCATTAACAAGTGTCCGGCCGAAAGCATCATAAAACTTCCCAGAAGCGAACTAATGAGTAGAATATAAAACTCTACCAAAATCTCGGGATGCTTGCCAAGCCACCGGGAGGAGAGAAAAGAGATGGCCAAGATTCCTAAGTTCAGGATACTTTTCTCCATGTCTATCAGATAGTTGGTACGAAAAAACCCGTGAAACAACTCTCCCTGCGCCACCGGCAATAATGAAATCACCAAATTCACAAACAGCAAGCAGTTCACAAATTTCAAAAACCGTGATTTATTTTTATCGGCATCCATAATTTTAAGGATCAGCAGTAAAATCACAGACCCCATTAAGAAAATCTCATTTCTGAGCAAATACAGCACTTCCATATCTAGTTCTACTTTATTTTCAATTACTTAACGTTAACAGGAATTTCACCCACATAGGGGCAAGTCCCATTAAAAAAATACATGCCATTACCAGCACCACAACCGTTTTTTCCAACCCTCCCGCATCGGCAATAACCTCTCCCGGCAATTGCTGTTTTGTTAAAGAATGCTGTTCCAAAGAGGAGTGTTCCTCTCCAAAAGTCACCATTCCTATTGCCCTCATAATATACACCGAGGTAATTACAATAGAGGAACAAGCCAGAATCGTGGCAATCCGGTAACCAATCTCCATCCGCTCCCAAGCTCCCACAAAAACAGTCATTTCCGCCACAAAGCTACTCATACCCGGAAGTCCTAACGAACACAATCCCACCAATATAAGGGCGGTAGCAATAAAAGGCATCCGATGCAAAAGCCCTCCCATCTGCTCCATATTACGGGTATGCAAACGGCTATATATCATCCCGATAACTCCAAAGAACAATGCCGTCATCATTCCGTGGGAGATCATCTGCAACATAGCTCCCTGCACAGAAACGGTGGTAAAAACAGCGATGCCAAAAATGACCAACCCGCAGTGGCTTACAGATGAGAAAGCATTCATATATTTTATATCTTTTTGCTGCAAAGTAGCATACGCTCCGTAAATAATTCCGGCAACTCCCAGAATGACAAAAATCCAGGAATATTGCGCCGCCCCCTCCGGAAGCAGCACCGTGGCAACTCTCCAGCAACCATATCCTCCCAGCTTCATAGAAACCCCGGCAAGGAACATAGAGGCGGCGGTGGGGGCAGACGAGTGGCCATCGGGAGCCCATGAATGAAACGGAAACATAGCGGTAAAAATTCCGAATCCGGTAAACAATAAAATATAAAGAGGCCCTTGATACGCAACCGGCAAATGCACATTGGCCAATTGGGTAAGGTTCCACGACATAACCCCTGTTTGGGCATAAGCCAGAAATACAAACGCAATAAGCCCCACAAATACCAAGGCGGATCCGGCCGATAACATTAACGCCAGCTTCATGGCATTTTTCTCTTTCTCCCCTGAACCATACATCCCTATCAATAAGAATTTAGGGACAATTGCCAGTTCCAGAAAGAAGAATAGGGCAAACAGGTCTGTTGAGACAAAATATCCGAATGCACCCAGAGCCAGCAGCATATACAAAACAAAGAACTCTTTAACCCTCCATTCTATGGATCGAGAAAGCAATACTCCGGCAAAAACCACCAAGGAGGTTAAAAGAATCATTAACATAGAGAGACCGTCTAACTGGTAGCTGGACATAATATTTAACGGCTTAAACCAAGCAACACTCTCCCCGGTAAAAATTCCCCTATTGGGTATGGTACTGTAAACTACCGCCAGGAAAATGGTGTAAAGCAACTGAATCCCACTTCCAACGGCAGCTATCTTCCATGTATGCTTTTTGGAGATTAAAAGAAGCGTTATTATGGCAATGGGTATAAAAAGCAGTATAAGTAAATAGTTCATTATCTATCGCATAAATGGGGTTAATAAAATTAAAATAATGGCTATGATTCCGCCAAGAAAATAAAGGCTGTAAGACTGAATCCTCCCCGATTGCATTTTCTTAATCTTTTCGCTCAGCTCCTGCGTATCTTCTGCCGTCCGCTCAATAGCCCTTTTTATAACATACTTCTCACACCACACAGCCGCTCCTCCCAGCCAACCTATCATCATGGTACGGGCAAAAAACAAATAGATTTCATCTATATAGAATTTCTTTGCAATCAGACGGTAAAAACGGCCGAATGCAGCAGCAATTTTACCCGGCAGCGGATTCTCTTTTCTGTACAGTACGGCAGCCAGCACCATCCCGATAATAGCAACGGTCACAGGGGCTATTGCAAATAAAAGATGGGTGTGTTGTCCAAAGTTTACATAACCGGCCGCAATGGAGAGCACCCCTAGAATAATAAGGGGAACTGACATCTGCCATGGTTCGTGTGAAGTATGAACAGCGGCATGTGAAACACAAGAGCCGTTCATGTTTGCGGTAGCGGAATCCGCAGTAACAGCATGCACGGCACTTCCCGCAACGGTAGTATGCGCCACCTCCCCGGCAACCGGCTTATGATGAAATACCAGAAAATAGAGCCGGAACATATAAAATGCAGAGAGCCCTCCGGTAAACAACGCCAGTCCAAATAACACGGGGTGAGCCGGGTACAAAAGGCCCATGATAGACTCCTTACTAAAGAAACCGGAGAAAAACGGAAAACCGGAGATAGAAAGGGCTGCAATTAAAAATACAATATGGGTAATGGGGAATTGTTTCCGCACACCGCCCATCTCTTTAAGGGTACCGCTTCCAAGTACATGGATAATTACTCCGGCACACAGGAATAAAGAGGCTTTAAAAAATGCATGGGTAAAGAGGTGGAACATAGATTCTGTATATCCGCCCACCCCCAGAGCCAGAAACATAAAAGCTATTTGGGAGAGGGTTGAATAGGCCAGTACTTTTTTGAAATCGGTCTGCACACAGGCAATGATGGCGGCAAACAAATAACTGAATGCCCCTATATATCCTATAACCAATAAAATATCGGGAGCCGCAATATTATACACCGGAAAAAGTCTTGCTATTAAAAAGACTCCGGCTACCACCATGGTGGCGGCGTGGATAAGAGCCGATACGGGGGTTGGACCCTCCATGGCATCGGGAAGCCATATATGTAACGGGAACAGAGCCGATTTTCCGGCCCCCCCCACAAAGACCAGCAATGCCCCCCATGAAACGGTAGTGAGCCCCAGGAAAGAGGATTGTGTCTGTTCCAAAAGTGCAGGGTTGGTAAGATGATCGATCATCTCATAAAAATCGTAACTACCGGCGGAAGAGCCCAATATTAAGATTCCTATGAGCATCGCAAAATCGGCAAAACGGGTTACAATAAACGCCTTGTTGGCGGCGGCAACAGCAGCCGGACGTTTGTAATAAAATCCTATGAGCAGGAAAGAAGATAAGCCCACCAGTTCCCAAAAGAAATAGAGTTGGAACAGATTCGTTGAGAGAACCAATCCCAGCATAGAGAATGTAAAAAGCTGCAAATAGGCAAAGTAAGAGTGCAGCCGTTCCTCTCCCCTCATATAATAGGTACTGTAAAGGTGCACCAGAAACGATACGCCCGATACTACAATAATCATTAAGAGAGTGAGTTGGTTGGCTACAATCCCCATATTAATCTGCATCCCTTTGCTAAAAGTAAGCCAGGTGGTCTGGAACATTGCTACATTCTCTCCTCCCCGATAAAACAGCAGGGCAGCAAAGAGCGAGCAAAAAAGGGTGCCGGCCATTAAAACGGTTGGCAGATAGCTCACAACCGGAGCGGAGAGCCGTTTTCCCATAAACGAGAGGAATACAAACCCCAGCAAGGGAAGCATAGGCACTATGAGTAGAATCCATAAAATCTGTTCCATATCTTAATATTTTAAGTTGGTGGTCTGATCGATATCTACCGTATGGAATTTACGATATAGGTTAATGATAATAGCCATTGCCAGCGAGACCTCCGCCACGGCCACTATAATGGTAAACATAGTAAAGAATACTCCATCTAATGTATTGGGATACAAATATTTATTAAATGCTATAAAGTTAATATTAACACTATTTAGCACCAACTCGGTAGAGATTAACACGGTAATAAGATTTCTTCTTGACAAAAAGCCGTAGATGCCTATAAAAAACAGAGCGGAGCTCAGTATAATAATATGTGACAAAGGGACATTTTCCATAACTATTTTTTCTTTTTTTGTGCAATAACAATACTTGCTACTAATGTGGCAAGCAATAATATACTTATCATTTCAAATGGATAGATATATCCGTAATCTTTATAATTAAAAAGCTGTAATCCTATCTGCCTTACGTCCAACGTGCTTGATTCTTGCAGATATTCAATTTGAAAAGGGTGCTGCAACCATACCCACAGAATAATGCAGAAGGTAATTAAAGGGAGTAGCAAAGAGGCAAAGAGCCGTTTTTTATCGGGAAGCGGCAATTTTTCACCCGTATTATGGGTAAGAAAAATTGAGAATATGATTAACACCGATATTCCACCCACATAAATCATAATCTGCAACGCCGCCACAAAATTCATATCCATAAGGAGATAGATACCTGCAACCCCGATCAGGGAGAAGAGCAGATAAATGGCCGATCGGAAAATACGGCGGCTGAACACGCACATGGCGGCAAAGACCAATATGATTGCCGATAATATATAAAAAAGGATAAATTCTACACCCATTATTTTTTTGTATTAAAATTCTTTTCAATCATTTATCTGTTGGTTCAGAGTTTTTATAAAGGACCTTTTCCAGATTCTCTTTAAGGTATTGGCTCTGCTCAAATTGATTATTAAACTCAATTGCTCCAAACCTGCAAGCATCTACACACAGTCCGCAAAAAGTACAACTTCCCAGATGATACACGTAGGTATCTATTTGTCTTTTGGTACGCCCATCTTCCAGTGTTCTGCTGCGACTGGTTAGAGAGATAGAACCGTTGGGACAGCTCATCTGGCACAATCCGCAGGCGGTACATTTTGGCACTCCGTTTTCATCTATATGAAACGCAAGAGAAGCCTTAAAGGCAGTGGGGGTATAGAGGGTCTTTCTGTTATCGGGATACTGCTGGGTAAGCACCAGTTTGGGATGCACCAGAGAGTGCACCGTGCGGTACATTCCCACAGCAAGCGAGTAAAACGCTTTCCCTATTGATGATATATATGAACTGAATCTACTCATAATTATAAATATAAATGAAATACCGCAATAACGGCAGCAATTACAACATTCACAATACTTACCGGCAACAGGTATTTCCATTCAAGTTGCAGAAGCTGATCTATCCTCAAACGCGGGAATGTCCAGCGGAACCACATCACCAGAAAAATAATGAAAAACGCCTTTCCAAAGAACCATACAAAACCGGGAATATAGGCCATTGCCGTATTAAACCAATCCAGCCCCCCTATATACAAGGGTTGCCAGCCTCCAAAAAATACGGTGGCAGCCATAAAGGAGACTACAATAAGGTTTGCATACTCTGCAAGAAAGAACATTCCGAATTTCATTCCTGAATATTCTGTGTGGAATCCTGCCGTAAGCTCTTGTTCCGCTTCTGCAAGATCAAAAGGGGCTCTGTTTAACTCTGCCGTAGAGGCTATTACAAAAATAACCAAAGCTACTACGGACGAAATGTGTCCTTTAAAAATCCACCATCCGTCTGCCTGCGAAGCTATAATCTCGTTGATGGAGAGGGAGCCGCTCATGGCAATAATTGCCAACAAAGACATACCGATGGAGAGCTCGTAGCTTACAATTTGAGCTCCGCTGCGCATCGCCCCAATAAGGGAGTATTTATTGTGGCTGGCCCAGCCCGCCATCATCACCCCTATTACACTAATGGAGGAGGCTGCCGTTACATATAATACCCCAATATTTATATCCCATAACTGGATAGAAGGGCCATAACAGAACGGAACCATAGAGATAAAACTGGCACACAATACAATAAAGGGGGCCAGATTAAACAGGAACCTATCTGAGGTAGAAGGAGTCACCTCTTCTTTAAATAATAGCTTCAACACATCGGCCACAGCCTGCAACAATCCCCATTTTCCTACACGGTTGGGCCCCAGCCTTAGCTGCATATGTCCGGCAATTTTACGCTCCATCCATATCATCATCACCACCATTACCACAACCATAATAACCACTCCAATTGCAGCCAGTGTCCATAATAATACGTCTAATAATGAAAAATTAAATATCTGTTCCATATGCTTATCTGTCTATATCGGGAATAATCAAATCTAATGTAGACATAATAGCCACCAGATCACCAATCTTTGCCCCTTGCACCAACGGCTTCATAGCCAACAGGTTTCCAAAATTAGGGGTGCGGTATTTTATTCTGTATGGGCTAGCTCCCCCTTTGGAAACAATATAAACTCCAAGTTCCCCACGGGCTGTTTCTACTCTCATATAATGTTCTCCCTCAGGAAGTTTTATCACCCCCTTTACGGAGGTTCTGTAATCACCGTCAGGAATCTGATCAATCAATTGCTCCACAATAGAGATACTCTCTTTTAATTCCTCTAGGCGCACACGGTAACGAGCCATACAATCTCCCACAGTATCCATAATCTCATTAAATTGCACCCTGTCGTAAGCATCATAAGGGTTTGATTTGCGAATATCGCAACGAATTCCCGATGCTCTGGCAACCGGCCCTGTACACCCCAGCTCGCCGGCAAGTTCCCGCGATAGCACTCCTACCCCCTCCAATCTATGTTTGAAGATGATATTTCCCCCCAGCAACTCCTCATATTCATGTGCATGCGAATGCAAAGAGGCCAACACCTCTTTTACTTTTTTTACAAAATCGGGATGCAGATCACTCATCACCCCTCCCGGTACAATATAATTCATAGTAAGACGGTTCCCTCCCGTCTCTTCAAAAATTTCCAGAATCATCTCACGCTCCCTGAATG
>JAVWIB010000077.1:12930-14023 GCA_036639755.1 Bacteroidales bacterium | reverse complement strand
AGCAACAACGCAGCAATCATTGTAAAAATTTTCTTCATGGCTAATTATAATTAAATTGTAGATATTCTTTTATTACAGAGATACCACCGTTCCAACTGCAGACCCCTTCATAAGTTCCGCCAGATTCCCCGGTTTATTCATATCAAAAACAATAATAGGCATATTATTCTCTTTGCAAAGGGCAAACGCAGTCTGATCCATAATCCGCAGATTATCGGCCAGAGCTTTGTCAAAAGTAAGAGTTTCGTATTTTGTAGCGGTAGGATCTTTCTCAGGATCTGCGGTATAAACACCATCAACTCTGGTTCCTTTTAGAAGGGCATCCGCCTCAATTTCACAGGCACGCAATGCAGATGCGGAATCCGTTGTAAAAAAAGGATTACCCGTTCCACCGGCAATAATAGCAACTCCGCCCCTTCCCATTATCTCCATTGCCTTCTCTTTTGCATAATATCTTGCCATAGGCTCCATTGGTATAGAGGTAAATACTTCTGCATCAACTCCCTCCGATTTAATAGACATAGAAAGTCCCATACTGTTTATCACGGTAGCCAGCATTCCCATCTGATCCCCTTTTACCCGACTGAACCCTTTTCCAACACCGCTTACCCCCCTGAAAATGTTTCCGCCTCCTATCACAATTGCCACTTGTACCCCCTGTGAGGCTACATTTGCTATTTCTTTTGCATACCGTGCCATTATAGACACATCCAGCCCTACACCTTTCTCTCCTCCAAGGCTCTCACCGCTAAGTTTGAGCAATACTCTTTTATATTTCATACCCTTTTCAATTAATTTCCAATAAAAGTTAAACAAAAGTAGCCAAATATTATGATAATTGCAACTAAGAGTATATCTTTGTAATCCAAACAAAGACATTAATCAGTTAAACAAAAGAATTTTATAAAAATAATAATCATTGATATGGCAAATATCTTTTCTTCTTCAATCGGGAAAAAGCTTATAATGAGTATAAGCGGCTTATTCCTTATCCTATTTTTATTCGTTCACGCAATAGTTAACGGCTTATCTTTAATAAGTAATGAGGCTTTTAACGCCGGATGCGAATTTATGAGTCTCCCTATTGTAACCA
>JAVWIB010000077.1:0-12920 GCA_036639755.1 Bacteroidales bacterium | reverse complement strand
CATTATGGTGCCCGTACTTGCAGCAGGCTTTATTATTCACATAATTTATGCTTTTGTGCTTAATCTTATCAACTATAAAGCACGCGGTACACAGAGATATGCCGTTACAAACAAAGCAAAAACAGATGACTGGGCTTCTACCAACATGTTGGTTCTTGGAATTATTCTTCTTGGCGTACTTGCATTCCACCTGACACATTTCTGGGCTAAAATGCAATTACCTGAATTTATGGGTGAGCATGCAGAAATCGGCTCTGTTCTTTTAATGGAAACATTCAGCCAGCTTTGGGTTCTTATTTTATACATTGCTTGGTTTGTGGCATTATGGTTCCATCTTAACCACGGTTTCTGGAGTGCATTCCAGACTCTAGGTCTAAACAACAATGTTTGGTTCTGCCGTTGGAAAGTAATCGGTATTATTGTTTCTACGGTTTTATGCCTTGTATTTATTGCCGTAGCAGTAAACGCATATCTTGCTACAAATTGTGCAGCTTGCTAAATAGGCCGGTTACAAAAAGATACAAAAAGAGTGTTCGGAAAAAAATTCGAACACTCTTTTATTTATTAACAGGATGATCCAATAAAAAGAAATTCTGTAAAAAAGTGGAAAGAGAAGTGGGATAAATCCACACTAAGTGTGTAGAGACCAAATCGCATTTATGGGCTACACCATCAATTCTCTTATGATAGAATCAGAAATAAATAACTTATCACGTGGAATTTGCAATGCAGAATCATTCGCAATTAAATTCCCCAGCAAAATTTCCTTTTCAACAGCAGAATGTATTTGATTGAGCAATGCCGGATCTACATTTGAGACATCAAATCCCTCTACCGTACGCAGCCCCAGCATAACCGATTCGTTAAAAACATCCTCCGCCGATAATATCTCACTATCGCAAACCCCAACTGCAGAAAAGTCTGAAGAATCATTTTCATTATAAAAATCACAATATTTCTTCACACTCGCCGTATTCCAGAATCGACGCAATCCGCCATCGTACGAATGAGCGGCAGGCCCCAACCCCACATACGGAGTCTTATTCCAATAAGCACGATTATGTCTGGAATAAAATCCTTTACGGGCAAAACTGGAAATCTCATATTGTTCATACCCCCCTGCTTCCAACATCTGTTGCAACATCCGGTACTGCTCCCAGCAAAATTGATCGGACGGGAGATTATATTCTCTTTTTTGCAGCTTCGCCGATAATGCACTCCCCGGTTCCACACTCATCTGGTATGCGGAAATATGATTGGGAGCCAGTTCTATTATCTGCTGCAGATTATATTGCCACTGCTCCATAGAAAGCAGAGAATATCCAAAAATAAGATCAAGGCTTATATTTCTAAATCCTGCGGAGCGCAACGTATGAAAAGCCTCAACAGCATGAGCTGCACGGTGCCTGCGGTTCATCCAAGCAAGATGATCATCAATAAATGACTGTACCCCCATACTCACTCTATTAAATCCGGACTCAACTAAGGTGCGGGCGTACGCAGGGGTTATATCATCGGGATTCACCTCCAACGTAATCTCCCGGGAAACATCTGTGAATGTATCTCTTGATAACCGGGGCGTATCTCGGGACAAAAGCGTATCCTCCGAATTACATATATGATTAAGACTCTCCTTATCACAAGCTAACACGGTCTGCAAAATCTCCCTCAACTGTTCCGCCGGCAAAACAGAAGGGGTCCCGCCTCCAAAATAAATGGTAGCGGCACCCCTTACAAGATCTTTTTTTATCTCAATTTCTCTCTTTAAGGCCTGTATAAACTTACCCCTATACGCACCACCCTTTACGGAATAGAAATTACAATAGGTGCAGAACTGTTCACAGAACGGGATATGTATATAAACTCCGGCCAAAATAAAAACTATTTCAACAGCAGATCAGACGAAGCAAGTTTCCCGTCTGACGTATAAGCATCTACAACATAAACTCCTTTCGTTAGTTTTTGCCCCGGAGCAAAATAGATACAGACCTCAACCTCTTCTCCCTGATAATCCACTGCACGTGCGGCAGAATAAATCATTTGCTCTCCATTTGCGGTAAAAATCTGTTGCTGATCACGGGTCATTAAAATTCCATCGGGACCTTTTACCCTTATATATACTGTTTTAGGCCCATTTTTAGCAATTGTATTCTCTACCAGATTCAAACAAGCTTTTAGCTTTGTAACACGGCTACTGCGCTCGGTTTCTTTACCGGTATCCGTAACACCTATCATTACCAGGCCCCTCCCTTTTATCACAGAACCTATTTCAACCTGCTTACCAAGTTCGTCTGTTGTAGATTTAAGCGATTCATATTTACTCTTACTTGCCTTAGCCTCCTGTTTTGCTTCGCTTGCCTCATTTCTGAGACTTATATTTAGTGTATTGAGAGAGTCAATTTGCTTAATATAATTCCTCATAATGGATCTCAATGTTCCCAGTTCTTTCTCATATTTACGGAGTTTTGCCTTATTTGTAGCCTCTGTATGTTTTACCCGCTCAATCAGCTGCGCAACTTTTTCACGTTCCAGCGTGAGTTCACTATTAAGGGTATCGTTTGAAGAAGAAAGAGTAGAATAGTCAGTTTGTAGCTGAACCATTTGAGTTGTAAGGTCTTCTTTCTCTACCGTAAGGCCGTCAATAAGACTGTTCCTATCCATCCAGACATAAATCAGTACCCCTACCAAAATAACGGCAACACCTGAAAGCGCCCCAATAATAATCTTGAATTTCTTTTCCATAAACACTATATTTTTAAGATATGGGCAAAATTAACAATTTTAGTTCTATTTTTTACTAATTTTGTGAGCTATAATCAGATATTTTAATTTTATGAAGAGATTAGTTGCAGGAATTGATATCGGAGGGACGGAAACCACCTATGCATTAATAGATGAGTTTGGGAAAATATATGCCCGTGGAGTGTTTCCTACCGAGGATTATGTTAGTTTTAACCTGTTTGTCAAAAGAATAAAAGATGGAATTACAAACATATCGGAACAACTAGACGAACCTCACGAGATAGAAGCAATAGGGATTGGAGCCCCCAACGGAAATTATTATACGGGAGAGGTGGAAAATGCAACCAACCTGGCATGGAAAGGAAAACTTCCGCTGGCAAAACAGTTAAGTTCTCTTTTTAACGATATTCCCGTGGTTGTTACCAACGATGCAAATGCCGCAGCAATTGGCGAAATGATTTACGGAAGTGCCAAAGGAATGAAAAACTTTATTGTAATTACCCTTGGAACGGGGCTAGGCAGCGGTATTGTGGTAGACGGAAATGTGCTGTACGGGCATGACGGCTTTGCGGGAGAGTTCGGCCATGTACGGATTGTAAAAGAAGAGGGTCGCGAATGCGGTTGCGGCAGAAAAGGATGTCTGGAGACATATGCCTCTGCCAAAGGGGTAAAAAGGACTGCATTTGAGTTAATGGCTACCATGCGGGAGACAAGTAAACTAAAAGAGATTCCTTATACCGTTTTAACATCCAAGGATATTGCTCAGGCAGCAAAGGCGGGAGATATAATTGCAAAAAAAACGTTTGAGGTTACAGGGGAGATTTTAGGAGAGGCACTTGCGAATTTAGTGGCAATAACATCGCCACAGGCTATTTTCCTTTTTGGAGGATTATCAAAAGCGGGAGACCTTATCTTAAACCCCACAAAAAAAGCACTCGAGAGAAACCTCATGGACCTGTGGAAAGGAAAGATACAACTGGCAATCTCTGCCATTGATTCGGAGAACGCCCCTTTACTTGGGGCTGCCGCACTGGCTATTAAAGAGATGCAAAAAAGAAACACCGTGATTGCCCGCAGAAGGGTAATATAACAAGCACCATAACAGAAATTACTAACTAATAATATTTATGAAACATTTTATCAGATCCGTTAAATACATGATTTATTTTATGGTATTATGCGGCCTACTCCTCAGTATTACATTCTACACATCAACCCGCCCGGAGGGCATTAACACTCCACTCGATTTACTTATAGTAGAGGGTTCATGGTGGAAAATGCTCCTTTTCTTTGTTGTCTTTGCCGGGGTTTATCCTTTACTGGGTTTTCAGAAAAAAGAGATTTATGTAACAAACTTTGCCGATAACAAAAAGGAGATCATTGCGTTATTTATAAACGCCAATTTTGTGGTTGAAAACGAAAGTGCAACCACTATAACATTCCGGATTAAAAATAAATTTTTGAGATTGCTCCGGATGTATGAAGACAGAGTAACCATAAACTTCTCCAATAACCCGGTACTGATAGACGGACTCAGAAAAGACGCATTAAGATTTTCCAGAGGGATTGAATACATTTGCCAGAAAGGCAATGAATAATATATAAACAACAAGGAGGTTATTATGAAAGTAGTAGGAAATTACACGAATCTGTTTAGCGCAAATCTAGCTAAAGGGATGCTGGAGAGCAACGGAATACACGCAGAGGTATTAAACCAGAACATGAACTTTGTAACAGGTGTTTTAAATTCCGATCTCCTTAGTATTGAATTGGTTGTGGATGACGAAGATTACTCCATAGCCTCCAAACTTCTGGCCGCCTCTTCCAAGGCAGAATAAAATTCCGGCCCGAATTTATGAATGATCGGTTCCCGTAAAAATTTATATACGGGAACCTTTTCTTTTTTCCCTTTTTCAAACGCATCGGAACAAATCACCCATCGGTGAAGATTCAAAGCCTGCATACCGTTGGAGAACGTAGAGACCCTTATGGGGTAGAGCCAACATGAAATCGGCTTTTTAAATTTACTCTTGCCGCAATAATGTGCCTTATCAACCGCACAAAGGCAATTCATCTGTTCATCAAAACTGGTGTAAGCACACTCCTCATTGTTTACCAGAGGGGTAACCAAATCTCCATCGCGGTCTATCACTCCAAAGCCCTGTTTTTTAATAACCTCAACACCCTCCACCGTCATATATTCTTTATAATTTTCAAATTCTTCTCTAAAAGCATCCTCCTCATTTTTATCCATGGGGGCTCCGCTATCTCCTATAATACAGCAACATCCTTTACACGATTCATAATCACATACAAAATATTCCGTAAGGATCTCGGATGACACCAGACAATTTTCTATCTCAAAAATAAACGATCTCTTCTTCATATTCACCTTATAGATTAAAATAATCCTTTATAAATTTATTATCTTTAAACAAGTTTCTGGTATTTACATCCTCTGTAGTCCCCTCCATAATAACAACCACCTTATTTCCGTTTTGCAAGATCTTTTTGATAAACCCGTTAAACTTATCGGGAGTCATCTCCCCCAGCATTTTTAAGAAATTATTGTGAAAATCTTTTTCAACAATGTATCTCTTTTCCATGGCATCCAACCAGTAATCATTCCCTTTGGATGCCTCATTAAAATCATCCCTGACACGTTGTATCATGGAGTAAAACAAGGTTGGATCAATTCCGTACCTAGCCAGATTATCCATCTGATAATCTATTGTGGAAAGAATCTGATCTGCTTTTAAGCTATCCGTTTCAAAGGTAGAAGAGGCAACCATGATCTGCTCGGGGTAATATCCGAGTTGCGCCTTGGCACTGCTCTTTGATGAGAGATTCTTTATTTGTCCGTTTATATAAAGCCCGTTCAGATACTTATCCAGGAGCTTGGAAAGAACTTCATTCTCCAGATTGTATTGCATCCCGCAAGATAACGTAACCTGAATATAGGTTCTAGGAATTATCATCCGATGCAAAAACCGTTTATAAACATTCCCTTTTGTCAAATAATTCGGGACTATCTGCCAGTTCTCCCGTTTTGACACATCACCCGGAATCGTTCCTATATATTTTAGGGCAAAATCGGCAAATTGCTGACGGTCCATATTCCCGGCAAAAATAAACACAAAATCAGCGGCATTGGAAAAACGGGCACGGGAGGCATATAGCACGGAAGAATATTCAATCGCATCCAATTCCTGAACAGAAGGGGCCGCTACGTACTTCTTGTTACTGTAATTGTAATACCGTACGGAATCCTTAAACACATCCAGCGGCGAAAGAGAGTGATAAGATGCCTGATACATCTTTCCCTTTTTATAAACATGAAAAGCCTTTTCATCGGCCCTGCGCTCGGTAAGGCTCATATTTATAATCTGGAATAATTTCTCCGCACTGTTCTTATCGGCAAATCCGTACAGTTCCTCGGTATTTGGAGAAATATTGGCCTCCAACCGCAAATTATGATACAGACATAACTTCTCCAAAGTTGGCTGCGATATACCTCCAAGCCCTCCAAGATTAAGGATATCGTTCAAATACTGCTCGCTTCCCAATTTTATTCCGCTCATTTGCGAAAATCCCCCTTTGCTTATCCCCTTAAATGAGATGGTATCCTTGGAGGAATCTGTATTCTTAAGCACGACAGTGGCTCCGTTAGAGAGTATGAGAACATAGGCACCGGTGATAGGGTCTGTTAATTCGGATGTAATGGCTGCTCCCTGCGGCTGCATATTAAATTTAGGCCACTTTACCACTCCGGCCTCCAGATAAGAGGATGGAGACTGCGCCAATGCATCATTAAAAGAAGTAAGGATTCTCTCTTTTGAAATCTCCTCCGCACCCCTTGCCTGAGGCATCTTACAAATAATCACAATATGATCCTTCTGCCCCACCATGGCTTTTGCATATTCGTTTAACTGGTTATGAGTAATCGAGTACAAAATTTCTTTCATAATCTCAAAATGCATCTCGATACTGGCAAGTGAATAATCATACAGATAATTGGTAACGGCTCTCTTTAAAAAAATAGTATTATCTAACTTTAATCTATTATCATACAATAATTCCAGCTCTCTGAAATACACCTCTCTTGAATTAATAAACTCCTGATTATTAAACCCGTAACGAGCCATTCTATCCATCTCCATACTTAAATAAGAGATAGCCGCATACACCATATTAGGCTGTGTTTCAAACGTAATGGAAAACTTATCTAGCGTATGAATATCCATAAATTTTCCCTGCTCAATTTTAATATTCGAGATTGGAAGATTCTGCGAAATAATCCCATCCTGAATGCGGTTAAACAGCAATCCGGAAATTGCATGATCCATATATTCCTCTATATAAGGTACCGATGTCTTTTTATATTTCTCCGGCAACGGCTTTTTTAACAGATTGATAGAAACAGTGGTTTTATTATATTCCGGATCTTTCTGAATAACAATTCTCACCCCATCCAACGGCTTGGGTGTGTAGTAATTTCTCTCCGCATCCTTTAGAGGCTTTGGAACAGTAGAAAAGACCGATTTTATTCTTGTTTCCATTACTGCCGGATCTATATCTCCCACCACAAACACCGCCTGCAAATCGGGTCTGCACCACTTATAATAGAAATTTCTCAAATCTTTCGAAGAATACGGAACCATTTTTACGATTCCCGATGGGTCGGGAGTATCGGCATAACTGCTGCGCGGATACAACTCTTTCATAATAGCGGCATCCATCCTTTTGGAGGCATCCCACTCATCCATCATCCTGTTTTTAAGAACCGGCATTACCTGAGTAATATCCTCCTCATCTATATTAATAGACCCCAACCAGTTGTATAATATCAACAACGACGAGTCAATCACATTCTGGTTTACTACCGGAACATTTTTAATTGAATAGATAAGATTATCGGGATTCGTCTGAAAAATAATATGACTGTTCCCCACCCCCAGTGAGTGAAGATATTGTGTAATAGTGGAATCCGTAAAATTCCTGGTTCCCCGCATAGCAAGCAACTCCAATGCCTTAAACATCCCTTTCTGGTTTTTCTCTTCCAAAGTTGTTCCCACTTTCTCTGCAATACAAAAATCTGCATACCCTTTCATTGCGGGATTTTTTATGATATAATAGGTAAGGCCGTTTGCCAGCTTACCGCTCTTTATCCGCGGATCATCGGGAAGCTTCTGTACATCCTGCGAAAAACCGCAAATAGAGAGTAAAACGAAAGAAAGGGCAGAAAGAAGTCTGGTAATCTGTTTCATGTCTATTATTTATTGGACAAAAATACAAACTTTACTCATGTTTCTTGTTTGTAATTTTATTTTTTTTTATTTTTGTAGCAATTGTTATTAAATATTTTGAATTATTTTAACACTTAAATACAAATCAAATGAAAAGAATCGGAAAATTTTTAATGGCGGCCATGGTGGCAATGCTCTTTTGTGCAACCGTAAACGCCCAAGACCTGGCCCAAGCTACAGAACTTTACAACACAGCAGCAACTGCTCTAAACGATGGCAACAATGCTGCAGCATTGGAGGGCTTTAACAAAGCACTTACAATGGCTACTACTTTAGGAGAAGAGGGAGCTACAATGGTTAACGACTGTAAAGGTATCATCCCTAAGATTCTTCTTCAGATGGGTAAAGATGCGGCGAATGCGAAAGACCTTGACGGAGCCATTGCAAAACTGAAAGAAGCGGTTGCAAAAGCAAAAGAATACGGACAGGCTGATATAGCAACAGAGGCAAAAGAACTTATTCCTCAGATTGTTATAGCAGATGCAAATTCTTTGTTAAACGAGGGTAAATTTGCAGAGGCTGCTGCAGAATATAAAAAAGCAACCGTATTGGATCCCGAGAGCGGAGTTGCTTTCTTACGACTTGGCATGTGTCAAGCAAGAATGGATGCGGAGACAGAAGCTATTGCATCATTTACAAAAGCATCCTCTTTAGGAGCCAAAGAGGATGCAGACAAACAGATGTCTAACCTCTATGCTAAAAAAGCCCTTGCAGCTTACAAAGCCAAAAATAATGCAGGTGCTTTGGAAAGTGCCATGCAAGCATCGGAATTTGGCCCGAACCCTCAGGTTGAGAAAATAGGCGGTATCTGCGCATACAATCTAAAGAAAAATGACGAGGCCATTAAATTATTGGAATCATCGTTGGCAGGCGATGATGATGCTCTTGCAAAATATTATCTTGCAAGAGCTTACGAAGCTAAAGGCAACACAGCAAAAGCTTGTACATTGTACAAACAAATTAATACCGATCCTAAATTTAAAGATTTTGCAAACGGCAAAATCACTCAATTACAATGCAAATAGAGCTAGAGTTACTTGCTCCTGCTAAAAACAAACAAATCGGCATTGCAGCAATCGACTGCGGTGCCGATGCTGTATATATTGCAGGGCCGCGGTTCGGAGCACGGGAGGCGGCCGGCAATTCCATCTCCGATATTGCCCAATTGGTTATTTATGCCCATCAATACCGTACTAAAGTGTACATGGTGCTAAATACTATTTTATATGATAACGAGCTGGAAGAGGCTCGTCAAACTATTATACAGGCACACCTCGCCGGATGTGATGCCATTATCATTCAAGATCTGGCCATCCTTGCCATGGAACTGCCACCCATCCCTCTCTTTGCCTCCACACAAACTAACATACGAACCCCTGAGCAGGCGCAATTTCTTCAATCGCTTGGCTTCCGGAGACTTATTCTGGCCCGCGAACTCAGCCTTCAACAAATTTCCGCCATTAAGTCCGTTACCAACATCCATCTGGAAAGTTTTGTGCACGGTGCCCTCTGCGTCAGTTACAGCGGACAATGTTACCTGAGTGAAAAATTAACAGGGAGAAGTGCCAACCGCGGTTGTTGCGCACAAGCATGCCGTTCCAACTACACCCTCACCGATAGTAACGGAACCGTTCTGGCTAAAAACACTCCTCTCCTTTCCCTGAAAGATTTTAATGCAAGTTCCCGTATTCCTGAACTTACAGCAGCAGGAATTACCTCCTTTAAAATAGAAGGACGATTAAAAAACGAGTCTTACATAAAAAATATCGTACTACATTACCGCAGAACGATTGATAAGTTTCTTGCAGAAAATAAAACATACCGCAAAGCCTCCTACGGAGAGTGCTCCGGAGGATTTACCCCCAATCCGGCCACCACATTTAACAGGGGCTACACCCAATTGTTTATTGACGGTAAACGAGGAGATTGGAGAAGTACAGACGGTGCAAAGTATCTGGGCGAGTACATAGGAACGATAATCACCAACCGTGATGCAGCAAAAGGGACAGTAGAGTTTACTTATACTCCCCGAACAGTAGCTACACAGGAGGATCTTACAGCCACGCAACCTGCCCCTATCCGCAACGGAGACGGCCTCTGCTTTGTTACCCCCAAAGGGGAAATACTTGGAGCCCGCGCCAACAGCTGCAACGGGAACACCGTTACTACAATTGAAAGGATGAGCCTCCCGGCCAGATCAAAAATATACCGCAATTATAACATTGCGTTTGAAAAAGAACTTGAAAAGAATATGCCCAAACGGCTTATTCCGGTAGAGCTTACATTAATGACAACCCCTCGGGGATATGCCCTGCAGGCAACCTGTTCGGAAGATTTTACAATGATCCATTTGCTTGCCAATAACGGAGAATCTGCTTCCAACCCGCAACTGGCAGAAAAGAACATGGCGACACAGCTTAGTAAAACAACCGATATTTTCAGCTTTACATTTAACGGATGCCAAAATGCTACGCCTGCGTTTTATCCCATCTCCGTACTCAATCAAATCCGGCGTAATATCGCCGCCGATCTTTCTAAGGAGATTCAAAGACGGGAACAACAGGAGAGGGAAATTTCTCCCCGCAAACCCCATGAGGTTATTCCGTTTGAGAGCGGCTCCAATTCTGCTTTGTCGGCACGCACTTTATTGACCGGAAAACAACTCACTTATCTTGCCAACTGCTCCAACAATCTCTCCAAAGAACTCTATATCTCTCTAGGAGCTAGTGCAGTATCAGGCGCTTACGAGTTGGAACACCCGGCCCAAGCAGAGCTTATGCGTACAAAATATTGCATAAAATACGAATTGGGTCTCTGCCAGAAAGAGGGGAAAAAAGCTATTGAAAAATATGTAGAACCATTCTTTTTATTAAACGGCAACAATAAATTACAACTTAAATTTGATTGTAAAAATTGTGAAATGCTTATAATTGGATAAAAAGTCTTAATTTTACCGGATGCAATTTTCAAAAATCATAGGACAGGGAGGAGCAATTGAGAATCTCCGTAATATGGTGGACCACAACAGAGTCCCCCACGCAATACTTTTTACTGAAAAGGGCGGTTGCGGAGCACTTACCATTGCTTTGGCAACCATTCAATATTTGTTTTGCAAAGAAAAAACAGAGGGAGACTCGTGTGGAAAATGTCACTGCTGCAGCAAAATTGAGAAATTAGTACATCCCGATCTCCATTTTACATTCCCCACCAATACCTCCACCTTACTGGGAAAGGATAAAAAAAGTGAGATTGACGAGTTTTATCCCCTATGGAGAGAACTGGTATTAAAAAACCCCTATTTCTCGGAACAGGAACTTTACAAAGCACTTGGTATTGAAAATAAATTTGGAACCATCAGCGTAAATGAAGCAACGGCGATTATGCGCAAGCTCAGTTTAAGCTCTTACGAAGGAGGTGCCAAAATTATGCTCATTATGTTTCCGGAGAGGATGAATCAGGAAGCCGCCAATAAATTATTAAAATCATTGGAGGAACCGCAGCCCGACACCTATTATTTTTTAATTTCGCATGCGCCCAATAAAATTATTTCAACTATTTTATCGCGGTGCAGAATGATTGAACTCCCCCCTATTGAGGAGGAGATTGTAAGTGGAGAGCTTGTGAAAAATTTCTCGTTATCCCAAGAAGATGCAGTATTCTGGGCAAAATGTTCAGGAGGAAGTTACGGAAAAGCCACCAATTTAATCCAACAGGAAGAGAATCGGGACGAAACCTATACCCTTTTTATAAACATTCTGGAACTTGCCATCCGAAAAGACCTTGCCGCCATGTTTGATGTGTGGGATACAATAGCCGCAATGGGGAAGGAGAACCAAAAGGCCCTTTGCATACAGGGAACCGATATTTTACGCAAACTATATATCCTGAATTTAGGTCTCGATACCATTTCGTATGCCTCGCAAAAAGAGCAGGAGCAACTAAAAAAGATATCGGGAAAGATAAAAAACAATTTTTACGAGAAAGGGTACCATTATCTGAACTCAGCCGTTGATTGCATTGAGAGGAACGTGAACCCTAAATTTATATTTTGCGATTTATGCAATCGCATCTATTATAATGTATAATTATGGAAAAAAATAAAGATTACGACTGCCTGAGAGGTTGCGAAAAAGAGACAAAAGAGAACGGAGAAACAGTCTGCACATATAACAGGAGATGCTGTAAATTAAGCGTTTTTAACTGGCTGACCGGAATTACCCAAGATGATATAAAAGATTTTTACGAAGTTCGCTTTAAAAACACCCGTAAAATGATTTTCAAGAACGATTCCTCCCAAAATCTTAAAATAGGAGATATTGTAGTTGTGGAGGCGCAAAACGGATGTGATGTGGGAATCATTACCCTTGCCGGCCCCATTATAGCCAATCAGCTACATAGAGACAGAATCGACCCTACAACATATGAGTTTAAGAAGATTTACCGGAAAGCACGCCCCGCCGATATAGACAAATGGCAGGATGCAATTGCCCGCGAACATAAAACAATGATCCGCTCGCGCCAGATGGCTTCGGATTTACAACTGAACATGAAAATAGGCGATGTGGAGTTTCAGGGTGACGGCTCAAAAGCTATCTTCTATTACATTGCAGATGAAAGGGTTGACTTTAGGCAACTCATTAAGAATTTTGCAGAAGAATTCAGAATAAGAATTGAGATGAAGCAAATTGGTGCCAGACAGGAAGCGGGCCTTATAGGAGGTTTGGGTGTATGCGGACAGGCACTTTGTTGCTCCCGGTACATGAGCGATTTTCAATCCATTACCACTCAGGCCGCAAGATGTCAAGATCTCTCTCTTAACCCGCAAAAACTAAACTTTCACAGCGGGAGAATGAATTTCTCGCTGAATTCTAT
>JAVWIB010000076.1:13557-14386 GCA_036639755.1 Bacteroidales bacterium | reverse complement strand
CATTTTAGAATGATTTATTTGTTGTTGGTACTATTGGTTTTGATCATAACAAGCGAGTGATTGTTGAGATCTTTGCTGATGGCACTGTATGGGGCGGTTACTATTTGGGTGCTGTCGTTCAGTCCTTCCAGAATCTCTATGCTTGTCATATCTTGTATTCCTGTTTTGATGGTTTTTGCCTCTACTTTCTGGGTGGCAGGGTTGTATACAAATACCTGTTGTTTAATGAAGCCGTTGCCAACTTCCTTAGCGGCAGGTTCTTTTAGCAAGCCCGCTTTTGCGGTGCTGTCGGATAGAATGTTGCGGGTGGCTTGTAGCGGAATAGTAACGGCATTCTCTTTGGTGGTTGTTTGGATGGAAACCGATGCCGACATTCCCGGTCTGAATGGAATAGGGGTAGTTTCCAGCAAATCCTGATAAGACTCCGACAGGATATTTACTTTTACCTCAAAGTTGGTTACCTGCTCTACGGTAGTGGTTCCGCTGTTCTTGGCGGAGTTGGCTACCTGGGTTACAATGCCTTTGAATTTTCTATCGGGATAGGCGTCTACCTCTATAATGGCAGTGTCTTGTTGTCTGAGCCGTATGATGTCATTTTCATTTACATCTACCAGCACCTCCATGGCATTTAGGTTGGCTACGCGGAACATCTCTGTTCCTGCCATTTGGGTGGTTCCTACAACGCGCTCTCCTTTTTCTACGCTAAGTTTTGAGATAATACCGGTCATAGGGGCGTATATGTTGGTTTTTACCAGATTTTCTTCTGCTTCTTTTAATGCAGCTTCCGCACTTTTAATGTTAAATTGTGCCGCTTTGAGTTGTTCTTTGG
>JAVWIB010000076.1:0-13547 GCA_036639755.1 Bacteroidales bacterium | reverse complement strand
CATTTTCGTAATCTGCTTCCGAAATGGCTTTTTGCTCAAACAGAGTTTTGTTCCGTTTGTAGCTTAGTTCTATTTGGGTGAGCTGGGCTTTTTGCTGCAGGTATTGCGCTTTTATGGAATTGAGGGATGCTTCGGCACGATCTCGTGAGGAGATATATACGTCCTGTTTAATCTGGATAATAAGATCGCCTTGCTGTACGGCATCTCCCTCTTTGTAGTTAAGGACTATAATCTCGCCGGATACGTCCGGTGCAATTTTTACCTCGGTAACGGGTTGTATTTTTCCGTTTGCGGGAATCGTTTCAATAATGGTCCGTCTTTGCGGGAATTCTACTGTAACGTTTATTCCGTGTTTTTTATTTTGCTTTCCTATGATAACAAGGAGAGCGATTATTGCAATTGCGGAAAAGATAAAGATCTTTTTTTTATTCTTTTTTAGATTCGTTTTCATATATTACAGTGTTATAGGAATTCCTTTGTAAAAGTCCAGAATTTTTAATTGAAAAATATATTGGAACTTGGTTTGGTAGTATTCTGATTGGGATTTGAACAGGTTTGTTTTGGCTACGGTGTAGTCTGTTCCGTTCAGCATGCCCAGACTGAATTTTTGCTCTGTGTAGCTGAACGATTCTGCAGATGATTTCATGTTCTGTTCGGCTGCTTTGTATTTTTCGTAAAATGAGATGGCATCGTTATAGGCTTGCTGAATCTCTTTGTATAGTGTCTGGTGAATTTTTTTGAGTTCTATTTCTGAGTTCTTTACATCAATGCGGGCATTTCTGATAGAGGTGTTGCTTCTCCATCCGTTAAAAATGGGTACGCTTAGACCAAATCCCAGGGATGGGTTTTTATTGTTGTTGAATTGGGTAAAGAATGCTTGTTCCTGCCCGTCGCTGTAATATGTTCCGTAACCGGCAGATAATGATATTTTTG
The DNA here is from genome assembly GCA_036639755.1 of Bacteroidales bacterium. Lineage (GTDB taxonomy): Bacteria > Bacteroidota > Bacteroidia > Bacteroidales > UBA932 > Egerieousia. The sequence goes on along the minus strand of JAVWIB010000076.1, from coordinate 12,614 downwards.
GCAGTGCTGCTCCTTTTTGTATTTTGAGGGCTAATTTACTGCTTTCCAGCGATAGTTCGGAGGTTTTAATCTCGGGAAGGTTTAAGGCAGAATGGTAGATGCTTGTGATGTTGTTTGGGTTGAACGGGGTAAAGAGGTTGTTAATATCGGGAGTTACAATTGCAAAATTTGTGTCTGTTGGGATGTCTAAAAGTTGTGTGAGGGTAAGGAGGTTGGTCCTTACGGAGTTTTGTGCGGTTACAAGTTGTACCTGTTCTGTGGCGAGTTGTGCCTGTATCTCCAACAATGTGCTGTAGGCCTGACTGCCTGCATCTACCAGTTTTTTGGTTCTTGTAACTTGTTCTTCTACGCTTTTATAACTTGCCCTTGCCGTTTTTTCGATTTCCTGTGCTAATAATACTTGTAAGTAAGCTCTTGTAATAGAGATGGATAGATCGTTTTTTAGCTTCTCTACCTGTTGGGCGGATATTTCCAGTTGCGTTTTGTCGTTTTTAATGGTGTTGAGCTTGGAGAATCCTTCGAATATTGATAAGGAGGCACTCAAACTGGCACTGGTGCTTTGGGATAGCTTGTTTTCTACGATTTCCAGATCCTGCAGGTTAACGGAACGGCCCCAGTTCATGTTGTGGCTCATGGATGCATTGACAGCGGGGAGGAGTCCCAGTTTGGAGGAGAGGATGTTATTCTGAGATTTATCGATGTTTAGTTTCTGTTGCTGCAATTGCAGGTTGTTTTCGTATGCATAGTTAATGCATTGGGTTAACGACCAAGTGCTTTGGGCGACAGCACTCTTTCCTGTTATAAAGAGAGAAAGAAGTAAAGCGATTGATTTTAATAATTTATTCATTTGAAAACGCATATTGTACAAAGTTATGATTTATTTGGAAATAGAATAAATTTATATGCATAAATGCATTCGGTTTATTTTAAAATGTGTTGCAGGTAGGGGAACAGTTTGGTTGAGAATCCGCTCAGGAACTGGTAGGATTTTGATGAGTTTAAGGTTTCTTGCGGAATAATATGCCATGCTCCGTTTAAACTTTCTACAATGTAGGCAAATAAACTTAAAATAATGATTGCTTTTAGTGCCGCAAAGATGAATCCCAGGAGTCTGTTCAGCCAGTCCAACATGCTTAATTTTACAACCCCTTCCAGTGCTCTTGCCAATAGAGCTCCTAAAAGCAGAACGATAATTAGAATAATAATGAATATGATTACTTGTAGGGTGGTTGGGTTTATGGAGAGGGAAAAGGTCTCTATTATTTCTTTGGAAACGTAATTTGAAAATTTGTAGGCACACCAGGAGCCAATGATTAATGCCAGAATACTTACTATTTGTGATACGAATCCTTTGAAAATGCCCCACACGGCAGATGCTAAAATAATGGACAGAATAATGATGTCGATGATTGGTAAATTCATGGATATGTTATTTTTTTTCAAAAATAGGTATTTATCTTATCTTTGCAAATTCAAAATTATTGTAACATGGGATTCGCAGAATATAAGAATTTAGATCTTGTGGAGATAAACCGCAGTGTACTAGAAAAATGGAAAGCAGAGAAGTGCTTTGAGAATACGTTAACGGCAAGGGAAGGGGCTAAGAAATTTATTTTCTTTGAGGGGCCTCCGTCTGCAAACGGAATGCCCGGTATTCACCATGTGATGGCCAGAGCTATTAAGGATGTTTTTTGCCGGTATAAAACACAGAGAGGTTATCTTGTTCAGAGGAAGGCCGGTTGGGATACGCATGGTCTCCCTGTGGAGCTGGGCGTTGAGAAGATGCTGGGGATTACCAAAGAAGATATCGGGAAGAAAATTAGTGTGGATGATTATAATTCTGCCTGCCGTAAGGAGGTGATGAAATATACAAAGGAGTGGGTTGCCCTTACGGAGAGAATAGGTTATTGGGTGGATATGGATAATCCGTATGTGACTTATGATAATAAGTATATTGAGACGCTTTGGTATTTGCTGAAGGATATTTATAAGAAAGGGTTGTTGTATAAGGGGTATACGATTCAGCCGTTTTCGCCCGCTGCGGGAACGGGTTTGAGTTCACACGAGTTGAACCAGCCCGGTTGTTATAAGGATGTGAAGGATACAACTGCCGTTGTGCAGTTTAAGGTTGTAAAGGATGCGGTAAGTGCACCTTTATATAATAGTGCGGATGGAGAGGATATTCCTGTTGACGGATTGTATTTTATTGCATGGACTACTACTCCGTGGACATTACCTTCTAATACGGCTCTTTGTGTGGGACCGTCTATTGAGTATGTGAGGGTGAAATCGTTTAATCCCTATACAGGAGAGCCTGCTGTCTATGTGGTGGCTAAGGATTTGTTATACAGCCATTTTAATAGGAAGGCAGAGGAGCTTGCTCTGGCAGATTACAAGCCGGGGGATAAGCTGATTCCGTTTAAGGTGCTGGGAGAGGCTGTTAAGGGGAAGGAGTTATCGGGAATACGATATGAACAGTTAATTCCATGGATTAAACCGCTGGAGAATACCATGCGGGTGATTACAGGGGATTTTGTGACTACGTCTGATGGTACCGGCATTGTGCATATTGCCCCTACGTTTGGTGCAGATGATGATAAGGTTGCTAAGGTGAATCAGATTGCCCCTTTCTTTGTTATTGATGATGAGGGACTTAATCAGCCAATGGTTGACAAAACGGGAAAGTTATATAAAATAGAGGATTTGTGTCCCGATTTTGTGAAGGAGAGGGTGAATGCCGCTGAGTATGGGGCGTTTGCGGGACGGTATGTGAAAAATGCATATGATAGTTCTCTGGCTTCCGATGCGGAGACGCTGGATGTGGATATTTGTGTGATGCTCAAACAGCAGAATAAGGCGTTTAAGATAGAGAAGCATATCCACTCGTATCCTCATTGCTGGAGAACAGATAAGCCGGTGTTGTATTATCCGTTGGATTCGTGGTTTATCAGAACGACCGCCGTGCAGGATAAGATGATTGAGCTGAATAATACGATTAACTGGAAACCGGAGAGTACCGGAACAGGCCGTTTTGGAAAGTGGCTGGAGAATTTGCAGGATTGGAATCTTTCCAGAAGCCGCTACTGGGGTACTCCGCTCCCTATCTGGAGAACCGAGGATAAGGCGGAGGAGATTTGTGTAGGGTCTATCGGGGAGCTATATCAGGAGCTGGAAAAATCTGTAAAGGCGGGTTTTATGCCGTCTAATCCGTTGAAAGATAAAGGGTTTGTACCGGGCGATTTTAGTAAGGAGAATTATTTGAAGGTGGATATTCATCGTCCTTATGTAGATGATTATGTGCTCGTTTCGGCTAGCGGAAAGCCAATGAAAAGAGAGCTGGATTTAATTGATGTTTGGTTTGATTCCGGAGCTATGCCGTTTGCGCAGCAGGGGTTGGAGAATCTGGGTAATCCGGATTTTGGGCAGATTGGAGATTTTATTGCTGAGGGGGTTGACCAGACCCGCGGATGGTTTTTTACCTTGCATGCAATTGCTACGATGGTGAATAGCCGTGTTGCGTTTAAGACGGTGCTTTCCAATGGATTGGTGTTGGATAAGGAGGGTAATAAAATGAGTAAGAGGCTTGGAAATGCCGTTGAACCGTTTAAGGCTTTGGATGAGTACGGGGCCGATTCGTTACGCTGGTACATGCTTACCAATGCGCAACCTTGGGATAATCTTAAGTTTGATTTTGCGGGTGTGGATGAGGTAAAACGTAAATTTTTTGGTACTTTATACAATACATATTCGTTCTTTGCGCTATATGCGAATGTGGATGGGTTTGATAATAAGGCTCCTGAAGTACCGTTTGAGAACCGTCCTGAGATTGATCGCTGGATTATCTCTTTCTTAAATAGTTTGATTAAGGATGTGAAAGATTGTTATGAGAATTATGATGTGACTACGGCAGGACGTAAGATTCAGGATTTTGTGTGCGATCATTTGAGCAATTGGTATGTGCGTTTGAACAGGAAACGTTTCTGGGGGGGGAAGATGGATGAGGATAAGTTATCGGCTTACCAAACATTGTATTCTTGTCTGGAGACGGTTGCCATTCTGGGTGCTCCTATTGCTCCGTTCTTTATGGAGCGGCTGTTCTTGGATTTGAATGCGGTATCGGGGAACCATTCGGAGAGTTCTGTGCATCTTGTTTTAATGCCGGATTCTGTTGGTAGCCATATTGATACGGATCTTGAGGAGCGGATGGAACTTGCGCAATTGAGTTCTTCTATGATTCTGGCTCTCAGGCGCAAAGTGAACATTAAGGTAAGGCAGCCGCTTGCAAAAATTATTATTCCGGTGCTTGATTCTAAGATTCAGGTGCAGTTTGAAAAGGTGCAGAAGCTGGTATTGGGTGAGGTGAATGTGAAGGAGGTTGAGTTTATTACAGATACTACCGGATTGATTACCAAAAAGATAAAGCCTAATTTTAAGACACTTGGCAAGAAGTACGGCAAGCAGATGAAAGAGATTTCGGCAGCGTTTGCAACGTTTAGTCAACAGGATATTTCCAATATTGAGCGATCCGGGGTGTATACTTTTTCTTTACCTTCCGGTAATATTGTACTGGATGTTGAGGATTATGAGATTACCTCCGAGGATATGCCGGGCTGGCTGGTTATGACAGAGGGTAAACTTACTGTTGCTCTTGATATTACCGTTAGTGACGAGCTTCACAGGGAGGGGGTTGCAAGAGAACTTGTAAACAGGATTCAGAATCTTAGAAAAGAGAGCAATTTTGAGGTCACCGATAAAATTACCGCAAAAATTGTAAAGCGTGCCGATATTGCAGAAGCTCTGATTGATTTTAATGATTATGTATGTGGGCAGACATTGTGCGTAAAAATTGAGCTTGTAGATGAACTAACAGGTGCTACAGATGTTGAATGGAGCAATGACGAAGTACTTAAAGTAAGGATAGAGAAATTATAATAATGGTGTGTTAAAATAATTATTATCTTTACTCTTTCAATAATAGAAATATAATAAAAACGATATGACAACGAATGCAATTAAGGGCAAAGGAAAGGAAGAGGTAGCTGCAACTCAAGAGAGAGTTCGATACAGCGATGAGGAGCTACAAATGTTCAAAGAGGTTATTTTGCAAAAGCTGGAAAGCGCAAGAGAAGATTACGAACAATTACGGGCTGCTATCACACATAGTGCTAGTAACGATGTTGAGGATACCTCTCCTACATTTAAGGTGCTTGAAGAGGGAGCATCTGCTTTGTCTAAAGAGGAATCGGGACAGCTGGCTCAAAGACAATATAAATTTATCCAGTCATTGGAGACAGCTCTTATAAGGATTGAGAACAAGACATACGGTATCTGTCGCGAAACAGGTAAGCTAATCCCTAAGGAACGTCTGCTTCTTGTTCCTCACGCTACTTTAAGTGTTGAGGCAAAGAATAAAAGATAAAGTATGAAGTTATCGAAAGGACAAACTATTTCTCTTTGTGTTATTCTATTACTCATCATTGATCAGGTTATTAAGTTTGCGGTTAAACTGAATATGACAATGGGAGAGAGTATCCCCGTATTTGGAAACTGGTTCCAGATTTATTTTATTGAGAATAACGGGATGGCCTTTGGCATGCAATGGGGCGGTGAATTGGGCAAACTTGCGCTGAGTCTGTTCCGAATTATCCTAATAGGGGTGATTGTTTACTATATCCATAAACTGATAAAGAAAACAGATACCCCTACCGGTGTATTTATTGGTGTTTCGCTTGTTTTGGTAGGTGCTATAGGCAATGTGATAGACTGTCTGTTCTACGGCGTTATCTTTAACGACTCCACCTTTACCACAGTTGCTCAATTCCTTCCGGACGGAGGAGGCTATGCCCCTCTGTTATTCGGCAGGGTAGTGGATATGTTTTATTTTCCTATTATCAATACCCATTTCCCCGATTGGTTTCCCATCTGGGGCGGTGAAGATTTTGTCTTTTTTCGACCTATCTTCAACTTTGCCGATGCATGCATCTCTGTAGGCGTAGTCTATATGATCCTGTTTCAGCGTAAGTTTTTTGCGGCGGAAGCGCAGCAGGAAAAAAAATAAGAAGAGGCGCAATTGAACAAAATCATTATAACCACCATTTGCTACATAGTATTGAGTAGCTTTTATTCTACTGTTTGGGGGCAAACAATAAATGGGAAAATAATCGATAGCGAAAAACAGCCAATAGTTGGTGCAACTATCGTCCTACAAACCATAGATTCTACATATATCGGTGCTGTTATATCGGATATTAACGGAGAGTTTATTTTGAATAGTCAGCCAAAAGAGTATCGTTTAGTTATACAGCATCTTTTATATCAAACGAAACAAATAACAAGTAGCGAGCAAAATCTAGGAATCATTCAGCTTCAATCTGATATTCTTGCTTTAGAGGAGGTTGTTGTAAAGGGTGAACGTCCTCTTGTGAAAGTGGAAAACGGACGTTTGGGATACAACCTTAAAGCACTTGCAGAAAAAAAAGTAGTAAATAATGCCTATGAAGCACTAACAAAACTACCCGGAATACAGGAAAACAGAGGTATATTAAGTTTAGCCGGAGCCGGAAAATTGACTATTATTTTGAATGGAAAGCCAACGACAATGGATGCCGGACAACTTGAAACACTTTTGCGTAATACTCCCGTAGATCGAGTAGAAAAAGCAGAAGTAATGTATAGTGCATCTCCTGAGTATCACACAAGAGGGTCGGTTGTTAATGTCATTATGAAGCGTTCAAATGACTACTCTTTTCAAGGCGAAGTAAGCACCCATTATAAGAATCAATACTTCAATAGTGGTGGTATGAACGGGAATTTCCGTTTGTCAACACCTAAAACAACACTTGATGTAATGTACGGAGCAAACAATGTAAAGCAAATGGAATATATAGAACTCTATTCCAAACATACATTGAACGATAAAATATATGACATCCGGCAAAACGAGCAACTACGCAGTAAATATTGGAATCATAACCTTAGAACGGGACTTGAATATAACTTTAATGAGAAAAATAATATTAGTTTAGCTTATACGGGGAGTTTCACCCCTAATCAGCACAATAACAGCCTTACAACTGGAAACTTCCAAACCAGCAATGTTGATAAATATATTGATATTTGTATGCACAATGTTGCATTACAATATAATTCCGGATTCGGTCTCACTGTTGGAGGAGATTATACACACTATATTTCTGATAACGATCAGAATATGTTTGCCAAATATCAGGAAGGTGGCCAAAGTAGTTTCACAATGATAGGAGGACAAAAAATTGACCGTTACTCTATTTATGCCGACCAAAAACACAGCCTATCCAAAGGTTGGAGTTTAGGGTATGGTGCATCCTATCGGATTGTGAAGGATCGAGATTTTCAAACGTACAGTAATGTAACAATAATATTTTAAAGCCATGAAAAGAATTTTTCTAATTATTTTTTATTCCGCCATTTTATCCATATCCTCTTATTCACAAAAGAAAGCATCATATTTGCTTACTGCGGACGGTAATGCTTATATAGAGACGACCATAACATCTAATAAAAGTATTGATTTGATCCTTAACGATGTTATTGAAGTAATATCTCCAAACATAGTTCATGGAGGTAAAATAGTATTAAACAATAATAAAACCATTATCGCTACGTATGTATTCAAAACAATTGAGAGAGGTTTCCCAATCTCTATAGATGCAAATGTCCTTATAAAAGTAAATAAAGAAGATGAGATCATTAGAATTCAAATTGTATTAATAGACTATGATAAGTCAAATCCATACGGTAAAGTGGAATTAGTTAAACCAATAAAAGAAACTAAACCCTTAAAACCAAATGGAAGTAATTTTGGATTTGGTGCAGGTAAAATTAAGAAAGCCTTTTATAATACAGTAGGGAAGTCAAATGAACTTTTATCCACCTTACAAGCTAAAATTAAATCCTGAAATAGAGTCGGTGTCTTAGAAGATAATAATCTATTAAGGATAAGTAAAATGAGATCGGGAGCAATTCCGGTCTCTTTTGTTGAGGTCACCTCTTCCATCCTTGAACCATTTCCCCAAAAAAATAAAAAAAACTTTTAATTAGACCAGCAGGAAATACATGTTCTAAGATCACCCCTCCCCCCCGGTATTGCCGGTATTGAATATCCGGAAACTTTGCTATCTTCGTTTCATAAAGAGCCGTTTTTTTATTAAGTGGGGAATTACTGGGGAAAATGGCTAAATAAAAATCTCTAACCACTTATTAAGTAAAGCAATTAGAGATTTTCTGGTGCCCAGAACAGGACTCGAACCTGCACAGCCTTTCGGCCACTAGTACCTGAAACTAGCGTGTCTACCATTTCACCACCTGGGCTCCGCTAAAAGGAGTACAAATGTAGAACATTTCTTGATAAAAAAAAACATCGGACTCAATATTTATCATCCGATGTTTTATAAAAAGCTATATTATTTGCGTAATTTATCAATTAGTTTTTGTCGGGAAAAATGAATTCTGCTTTTTACAGTCCCCAGATGCAGTCCTAATTCGTCTGCAATTTCCTGATACTTAAATCCTTTGTCATGCATTTGGAACGGTATTCTAAATTCCGGTTCCAGCGAGTTTACCAGAACATTCAGTTCGCGGTAATTAAAATCACTTTCCGGATTTGCATCTGTAGGCTTACTGTTTAATACAAATTCATGTACGTCCTTACTGAAAATTGCCTGTTTTTTCACCCTTCTCCTGTAATCATTAATGAAAGTGTTTTTCATAATGGTGTACAGCCAAGCCTTGATATTAGTTTCATTATCAAACTTTTCCTGATTGTTAAGAGCCTTAAAATAAGTTTCCTGAACTAAATCTTTAGCCTCATCGGGATCCAACGTAAGACTATATGCATATCTTGAGAGGCAAGGCCCAAGATTTATAATCTCACTACCAAAGTTTTTTGTATTCATATCCCCTTTAAGTTTGTTATACGTTATAGTAACCGTTAATAAATGATTTTGTTTACTGTTTTTTAATTTTTTTTGAAAAGTTTTTTGTGTTAGGGAATATTTTTTGGTTTTCAAAGATACGCGAGTTATAGATTTTTCTATTAAAAAAAAGTGTACTAATTGTTAAGATTTTACAACCTGTTATCTAGTGCATTCCAGCGCAGCTTTGATTAAAATTATTATAAATACCAGTGTTTTTTTTGTTATAGAAAACAACAAAAAAGTTTTTATAATTATACTAATAATATATTTAGGGTAAAATATTATTTTTTCTTGGAGAATAAAAAATAATCCCTATCTTTGCAATCCCAATACGGGAAGGAGAGATGGCAGAGTGGTCGATTGCGGCAGTCTTGAAAACTGTTGAACCGTAAGGTTCCTGGGGTTCGAATCCCTATCTCTCCGCTGAAAGGTCTGGACAAAACCGGACAAACATCAGTCAAAACCCTACAAACCAACAGTTTGTAGGGTTTTTTGTTTCTAATAAGTCCACGAAAAAGGACAGGAATCGGACGCCAAAAGACATAGTTTTGTGCCTAGATTGTATCCCCTGAAAGCAGAAACAGATAAAACGGTGTAACTCATTGATTATATGGTGTCATATGCACTATCTTACACTTCCTTGCCAAGTAGCAAAAAAGCAGAATATTGTGGTATTACGAGGACTTTCTGTTGCGAATCCGTTACCTATTTGGTAGTGGGAAACAAACAGAAAAGAATCACAAACAACTGATTTAATCAGTGTTTGAGCAGTCATTAAACAAAAGACCGCTTGATATGTGATAAAATAGCCGTTTGTAAGATTATTACTCACTGTCTCACAATAAATTGCGCACATTCAATCAGCTCTAATTAAGGTAATTTTGTAACCAAAAATTAGAGTCATGAGCAACGAATTAAAAGTAAGTTTCTACCTCAAACGCAGTGAGGTAAAAAGCGATGGTACAATTCCAATCACAGGGCGTATCACAGTCGGAAAATCAATGGCACAGTTCAGTGCCAAGTGTAGCGTTCAAGTATCCCTTTGGGATACCCAATCGGGACGAGCAACGGGCAAGAGCAAAACAGTCACCGAACTCAACCGAGCGTTGGAGAAAATCAACCTCTCCATTCACACCCACTACAAAGAACTGCTGGCGAAAAAAGAAAAGACTACCGCAGCAGAAGTCAAAAATGCGTTTCAAGGCATAGCCTCCGAGCAAGAAACCCTGATAAACTCTTGCGACAAGTACGAAAGTTTACTTTCGTTGCGAGTAGGTGTAACCATCACCTTAGAGAGCTACAAACGGTATGGCATCTCATTCAACCACCTGAAACGATTCTTGCGAAAGAAGTACAATGTAGCCGATATGCCATTTCATTTGTTGGACTACTCATTTATCGAATCCTATGATTTCTATCTACGGACACAACTCAAATTCAAACCCAATACAATTATCAACATAATCGGGCATCTAAAGAAAATAATTAAAAGAGCCATTAATGAGGGTATTATCAGTCGTGACCCGTTTGTCGGTTTCTCAATGGAAGCAGAACCGTTAAAACCCAAATCAATCACCCGTCAGGAACTCCATAAAATAATGAACACCCCATTGGATAGCCCGAATCGCTACCTTGTCAGGGATATGTTTTTATTTTCAGTTTTTACAGGCATCGCCCTGAGCGACATCCGTAACCTGAGCGAAAAAAATTTTGTACAAGCCGAAGACGGTGTTTGGTGGATTCATACTGCCAGACAAAAAACGGGTACTGAGTGCCATATACCCCTATTGGACTTGCCATTGAAAATAATCGAAAAATATCGTGGACTGAACAAAAACGGCAAAATGTTCGTGATGCTCAGTTGCAGCAAGACCAATGGTAACTTAAAGAAAATCACCAAGATATGCGGTATTGAGCGTAACATAACTTTCCACATGGCACGCCATAGCTACGCTTCCTTAATCACTCTATCTCAAGGAGTTCCATTGGAAACCGTTAGCCGAATGTTAGGACATCGGGACTTACGAGCCACACGCATCTATGCCGAGGTTTCCAACGATAAGATAAATACGGATATGCGAAAATTGGAAAAACGAATTGAAAACAGGTATCATTTAGCAGACTAACCGCCATGAAGATATCCAATAATACAAGTAAGCATTACAGTAGCTTTGCCGTACTTTTCTTTATCAACAAGGCTAAGATAAAGAAAAACGGCTTATGCCCCGTCATGGGCAGAATTTCCGTCAATGCCGAGATTGCCCAATTCAGTGCTAAGATAGACATTGACCCCACCTTGTGGGATGCAAAGAGCTATCGACTGAAAGGCAAGAGCCGAGAAGCAGCGGAGGCAAACCACCAATTGAAGAAACTAACTGAATCCATTACAGGGTATTATACCGAATTAGTTCATGAACAGGGCTATGTAACGGCAGAGCTTATTAAAAATATGCTGTGCGGTATCGGACAAAAGAAAAACCACCTATTGCAACTCTTCACTGAACATAACGAAGAGTACAAGCAAAAGGTTGGTGTAAACAGAACGGAGCATACTTACAACCGTTATATTGTTCTGCATCGACATCTATCCAATTTCCTGCAAAGCAAGTACGATATGCAAGACATACCGTTAAAACAACTTACCTTCTCCTTTATCGAACAGTTCGATTTTTACCTACGGGTAGAAAAACGGCATTCAGCCGGCACAATCGGAGGGGCTATGATTCTGTTGAAGAAGATTATCCGCAGAGCCATCAATCAGGGAACGCTGCTCAGAAATCCATTTGCCGACTATACCCCTGAGCAACCGCCCAAGAAATGTAGACACATGACAGCCGACGAGTTGGATAAGTTCATGGGTACGCCAATCGCCTCTAAATCCCTTTGCCATACACGGGATATGTTTGTCTTTGGAACATTTACAGGCATCAGCTATGCCGATTTGTGCAATCTATCTACCGAACATATATCAAAAAGCAGCAACGGTACAATGTGGATTCATACGACAAGGCAGAAAACGGGTACTGAATGCCACGTCCGATTGTTGGATATACCCAAGCGGATTATTGAGAAGTATAAATCAGAACGCAGGGGAGATAAGATTTTCAATATGGTAAACTCTTCTACGACAAATGCAAACCTCAAAAAGATAGCCAAACTTTGCGGCATCGAGCGTAATATCTCGTTCCACCAAAGTCGCCATAATTTCGGAACGCTTATCACTCTATCACAGGGTGTTCCGTTGGAAACAGTCAGTCGCATGATGGGACATTTGGGGATAAAAACCACTCAAATCTATGCGAAACTGACCAATCAGAAAATCAATGAGGATATGAAATTGCTCACGGGGCGCATGACAGATAAGTTCAAAATTTATGAAGACGAGGATATGCCTGTGGAGGTCAGAAATGTAAAAGCATCTAAACATCTAAAAAATAGGGTACTATGCAACAAGGAAAAATAACAATTAGTGAGAACGGTGTGGTATCCGTTCCCGACAATGTGATGATGCAGGATTTTGAGATAGCAGAGCTATTCGGAGTGTTCTCCCAGACAATAAGGTCTAATATTCAGGCGATTCTTAAATCAGGGCTGTGTGAGGGTGATTTATCCAACGGTGGCACGGTTATCGGAAATTCTATCATTTCTGATTATCATGGA
>JAVWIB010000075.1:0-14764 GCA_036639755.1 Bacteroidales bacterium | reverse complement strand
GTGCAAAGGTAGATAAAATTTTTACCCCTCCAAATTTATTTTGGGCTATTTGTAGGGAATATTTGTAATTAATGCGTCTTATGACTGGTTATCACGTAGTTATGAAGTACAAAAAAAAGACTATTTTCCGGAAAATGGAACGGAAAAATAAAATGTAGATCCGATACCGGGTTCTGATTCGAGCCATATTTTTCCACCCAAAGAATCAACGATTCCTTTACATAATGAGAGACCAAGGCCTGCACCTTGCTCAAAATCATTAACTTTAGAGAAACGGTTAAAGATAGACGTGAAATGATCTTGGGAAATACCGCATCCGGTATCTTTTACATAGATGATAACGGATAATCCTGTTATTGAAACAGGAGCTGTCGTAAACAATTTATTATTATGCAAGATATATCCTATTGTAATGCACCCTTTTTCCGTAAATTTACAGGCGTTGCTGATTAAATTATTTAATACCTGGGAAATCCTATATCTGTCGGAGCGGAGAATCAATCCACTATCGGGAATCTCTTTCATGAACACAACCCCTATAGGAATAGAATGCAGAAATGTTTCATATTGATGCTCGAATATATCATTCATGTCAAATTCAGAGAAAACAAAATCCATTTTACCCGATTCGAGCTTGGAAATATCCAGAACATCCCCTACCAGACGCAATAATAAATCATTATTATGCTGTATGTGCCGGACATACTCCTGTCGCTCTTCTTTTGCCTGCGTATCTGCCATAAGGGTAGAGAAGCCTACAATTGCATTCAACGGCGTTCGTATCTCGTGATTCATATTGGCAAGGAAAGCCGATTTGAGTCTGTTCGATTCCTCAGCTTTATCTTTTAATAGTGTCAGACGCTCTGTGAGCTGCTTCCATTCATTATTATCCTTTACAAGTCCTGCATAACGAATAACGCCTCCCTGAGCATCCCTTTTAAAAGGAATGATAAAAGTAGAAATCCAGTGATAATCTCCATCTTTCCACATCATATAATAATGAGCCTTCAGAATCCCGTCATGGGCAGACTGCATAAGATGGAAATAGTTCCGTACCTGCTGTTCGTAATCAGGACGTACCAACTTCATGTATTTCTCAATGGCAGTTTCGTTGCATTCGTATGTTTCATTACTCTCGGGTATTATAAATAAATTGGTTGGCAAATCATATTCCCATACAGTATATTCCCCTGCCTTTATAAGAATATCCATCTTAAATTTATATTCTTCCAACAGACGCACCCCCTCTATATAATTGGTAATATCCAGTTCCGCACTTATAATTTGCTCCAATTTACCGGTAAACGGAGATCTATAAGCTGCCATTCTTATTTGTTTATACCTATATATATATGATTCGTCTGCATCCGCTTCCGTATCTCTTATCCGGTAAGTTTCCATAGCCTCTTCAATCTGCCCTGCACGGAATTTATCAATCAACCCATTTACCTTTGCTATATCATCGGGATGCACCATCTGAAGGATATCCCCCAACCGGGTACCCTTGAGGTGCTTGGATGTCCCGTGAATGAGAGCAAAAGCAGAAGTGTTTATATCATAAGACCAAATAGACATCTTGCTGGCATTTACAGCCAGGGTTATATCCCTGGTAAAATTATTCAACTTTAACTCCCTCTGCTTAACAGCGGTATTTTCTATGATGGTAGCAAGAATCATTGTCTCTTTGCCTAAGAACGAAACCCTTTTTTTATGAATGCTTACCCAACGTACCGGAATGCCCGAATCATTAAAAATTTCCCGTTCAAACACCAGTGGCGTATCGGAATGCAAAGTAGCTTCATCCTCCTCACGCATTTGCTGTGATGTTATATTAAATTTAGAGATAACATTAAAATCATTTTTACCTTGTATCTGATTGATAGGCGTTACAAAGAACTCCGCAGCCATTTCATTCATATATAGATACCGGAAATCATCCTGAGCCGATTTTATATAGATTCCTACCAGCAGATTATGAAATACATTCTGCAGGAGTAATTTATATTCTTTAGCCTCGGTTTCCATCTTAATTACATCATGTTGCCTACTTTTATGTTGTATAAAAAGATATACGGCAATAATCAGTTCAATGATAAATAGTATTACAGCAAGGAGAATCATTTAGTTGGTAAATTAAGGTCACAAATATACAAAACATTATGCATAGATTTTGTCTGTTTTTTCTTGTTTTTTAAATAATTATTTTACCTTTGCGCCAATGAAGAAAAATAGCCACATATTACAATCTGTTAGTTTGCATGGACATGTCCGACGCCATGCTTCTGTGGCCTATTCTTTAGTCCGACTATAGTGAACTATAGGGCTTATTATAAGCATTTTATAGTTCAGAAATAGAAAACAAACATCGTTCGGTAATTAGAAATTACCAATCCATACTATCTAGTTTATAGGCCTTAACGGGCTATGTTCAACATTTAACTTATCATTTAGAAGATGAAGGTAAATATTTATGTGGCGAATGAATCCCACGTAATTTACGCAGAAGAGATCTGCGAACTTGTTTACATATCTGCTCAGGAACGGGGAACAGGCATTGCAAAACGCAGTCCTGCGTACGTTAAAGAGAAGATGTGCGACGGTAAAGCCGTTATTGCTCTGGCAGAAGACGGCTCCTTTGCTGGGTACTCTTATATAGAGACATGGAGCCACACAAAATTCGTAGCTAATTCCGGATTGATAGTTGCCCATCGGTTTAGAAAAACCGGCCTTGCAAAACGTATAAAGCAACAAATCTTTGAATTATCACGAAAGATGTACCCTTATGCAAAGATTTTCAGCATTACCACAGGGCTTGCGGTTATGAAAATAAACTCGGAGATAGGATATCGACCGGTTCCATTCTCAGAACTTACCGATGATAAAGAGTTTTGGGCAGGCTGTCAGGGGTGCAGAAACTTTGATATTCTGGAGAGAAATAGCTACAAAATGTGCTTGTGTACAGCCCTCCTTTATGACCCGGCAACACAGAAATCTCCGGTGCCCGAATCCGGTAAATTTCCAAAGGGATATCCTCTTTTTTCCCTAGTAAGCCGCGGACTTTTTTTCCCATTCAGAACCATTAGTAAAACCTTTAAATATCTAAAAACAGGAATCATATAAATTTAAGCAAGAAAAGATGAAAGAAAAAGTAGTATTAGCATTCAGCGGAGGATTAGACACCTCATTTTGTGTTCCTTATCTAACAAATGAGAAAAATCTGGAAGTACATACCGTTATGGTAAACACCGGAGGATTTACCGCAGAGGAGGCCGCTCAGATTCAAGAGCGCGCCCTTCAATTGGGAGCTGCATCGCACACCACCATTGATGCCGTTGATACCTATTATAATCAAGGGATAAAATATCTCATCTTTGGGAATATCCTTAAAAATTCCACCTATCCCCTATCGGTAAGTTCGGAGCGGGTCTTCCAAGCACTAGAAGTATTAAACCATGTAAAAAAACTTAAGGCAGATTACGTAGCACACGGTAGCACCGGAGCCGGCAACGATCAGGTGCGGTTTGATCTTGTATTTGAAGTACTTGCACCACAAGTAAAAATCATAGCCCCCATAAGAGAGTTGCAACTGAGCCGTAAGGAAGAGATTGATTTTCTGATTAAACATGGCTTTAATTTTAGTTGGGAAAAGAGCAAATACTCTATTAACCAGGGTATTTGGGGAACCAGTGTTGGAGGGGTAGAGACATTATCATCACAAGGATCTTTACCGGAAGAGGCTTATCCTCATCATGTTACCAAACACGGAGAAGAAAAAGTAAAGATAGGGTTTGAAAAGGGAGAGCCTGCCTTCTTAAACGGTAAAAGAATGGCTCCGGTACACTTGATTCAGGAGCTTGCCAATCTTGCAAATCCTTACGGTATAGGGCGTGATATTCATATTGGAGATACAATCATTGGTATTAAAGGAAGGGTTGGTTTTGAGGCTGCTGCTCCACTTATTAT
Source organism: Bacteroidales bacterium (assembly GCA_036639755.1). Classification (GTDB taxonomy): domain Bacteria; phylum Bacteroidota; class Bacteroidia; order Bacteroidales; family UBA932; genus Egerieousia. Next base: position 10,801 of record JAVWIB010000075.1, on the reverse strand, counting down.
TATAAAAGCACATCACCTTCTGGAAAAACATGTTCTGGTAAAAGGACAGCTTTACTGGAAAGAGATGATTGGAAATTATTACGGACAGCTAATGCATGAGGCTCAGTATCTGGATCCTACCATGCGTGACATGGAGGCATTCTTGGAGAGTACCCAAAAGAATGTAACCGGAGAGGTAGAGGTGCTTTTAAGACCATATAATTTCTTTGTTCTTGGCTGTACCAGCAAGTATGATCTGATGAGCTCTAAGTTTGGAGAATACGGAGAAATGAATAAATCCTACACAGGGCAGGATGTTGTGGGCTTTACAAAAGTCCTTGCCAATCCGTTAAAAATTTACTATTCCCTTGATGATGAAAAATAACAAGATAAAAGCATCCATTGCAGGAGGTACCGGATATACAGCAGGAGAGTTGTTAAGGATTCTCCTATACCATCCTAATATAGAGATTATAAGTGTATTAAGCGCCACAAGCGTTGGCGAGGAGATTAGCAGCGTACACCGTGATTTGTTTGGGGAAACCAACTTAAAGTTCACCGATAAGTTAGGCGAGCCCAATGTCCTTTTCCTTTGTCTGGGACACGGTCTCTCCAAAGCATTTCTGGATAGCCATCCCATTCCCGATAGTTGTAAGGTAATTGACCTGGGAAATGATTTCAGATTGGAGCCACAGTACAAAGGAAGGAATTTTATTTACGGCCTCACCGATACTTTCAAGGAACAGATCCTGCATGCAAACAATATTGCAAACCCCGGTTGTTTTGCAACCGCCATACAAAGTGCGGTAGCTCCCTTGGCAAAGGCAAAATTAATTCAGAAAAAAATACATGTTACGGCCATAACCGGCTCCACAGGAGCCGGAAAAAAGCCATCCGAAACAGGACATTTTAGTTATCGGGATCATAACATTTCCATTTATAAATTGTTCTCACATCAGCACATCGGAGAGATTAAAAGAACTCTTTGTGAGCTTATTGGAGAGGATGCTCCGCAAATTAATTTCGTCCCTATGCGGGGGGATTTCACCCGTGGAATTTTTGCAAGTGTCTATACTAAATGGAGTGGCATTGTAAAAGCAGACGGCAGCCTTGGGACAAGTGCTACAGATGCCGTAAATTTATATAAAGAGTATTATAAAGAGTCGCCGTTTGTGCATATTTCAGATAAAGATGTGAGTCTGAAAGAGGTTGTGAATACCAATAAAGTACTTATGCACATAGAATTACACCAAGGATACATTCATATTGCTTGTGTGCTGGATAATCTTATAAAAGGGGCAAGCGGACAAGCGGTGGAAAATATGAATTTATTATTTGGACTGGAACAAACCACCGGATTAAAATTAAAGCCAAGTGCTTTTTAACACAAAAGAAGATGAATTTATTTGATGTATATCCCCTTTGGGACATTGAACCGATAAGAGGGGACGGCTGTAAAATATGGGACAAAGACGGTAAGGAGTATCTGGATTTGTATGGCGGACACGCAGTCATAAGCATAGGCCATTCGCATCCAATTTACAAACAGATGCTTAAAGATCAGGTTGATAAACTGGGCTTCTATTCCAATGCCGTTCAGAACGAGTTGCAGAAAGATCTGGCTCAAAGGTTGGGAGAACAATGCGGTTATCCCAACTACTCCTTGTTTTTATGCAATTCAGGGGCGGAGGCAAATGAAAATGCACTTAAGCTAGCCTCTTTCCATACCGGCAGAAAAAAGATTTTGGCTTTGGAAAGAGCTTTCCACGGAAGAACCAGCGGAGCGGTAGAGGCTACCGACAATTCTAAAATACAGGCAGAATTTAATAAAAATCATAACGTAACGTTTATCCCTGTCAATGATAAGGAGGCGGCACGTAAAGAGTTACAAAGCGGTGAGTATGCTGCCTTTATTATAGAAGGGATTCAGGGTGTTGCGGGAATTTTCACTCCGCAGGCCGGGTATCTTAAGAGTATCACGGAGCTTTGTAATGCAACCGGCACCCTCCTTATTTTAGATGAAATTCAGAGCGGTTACGGTAGAAGCGGTAAATTTTTTGCACATCAGCATGCCGGAATTGAGGCAGATATTATCTCCATGGCCAAAGGAATTGCAAACGGTTTTCCAATGGGTGCCATTATTATTTCGCCCAAGATAAAAGCCGTATACGGAATGCTGGGAACCACTTTTGGGGGAAATCATCTTGCCTGCACCGCCGCTATTGCAGTCTTAAAAGTGCTAAAAGCAGAAAACCTCGTACAGAATGCCAAAGAGGTTGGGTGTTATCTAATGCAAAATATGGCTCCGTTTACAGGGCCCGGCAAAGCCATTAAAGAGCTCCGCGGCACCGGCCTTATGATTGGAATAGAACTAAACCCCGGCTACGAAGAGTTGCGGAACAGGCTTTTGTTTGAGAAAAACATCTTTACCGGTGCTGCCGGCAAAATGATTATCCGCCTCCTTCCTCCATTATGTATCACCAAAACAGAAGCGGATCAATTTATAAAGGCATTTGCAGAACTCGTAAAAAGTGAAAAGAGATGAGAAATTTTATTACAGTAAAAGATATTGGCAACCTTAGCGAAGCCATCAAAAAAGCAGAATACGTCAAGCAAAATCCATTTGCAGATACGGATTTGGGTAAAAACAAAACAATGCTCCTGATTTTCTTTAACTCCAGCCTGCGTACCAGATTAAGCACGCAAAAAGCAGCCATGAATCTGGGAATGAACGTAATGGTTCTGGATATTAATCAGGGGGCATGGAAACTGGAAACCGAACGCGGCGTAATTATGGATGGTGATAAACCGGAACATATTCTGGAAGCAATACCGGTAATGGGCTGTTACTGTGATATTATAGGAGTGCGCAGTTTTGCACAATTCCTTAGCAAAGAAGATGATTATATGGAAAAAATCCTCGCCCGGTTTGTTCAGTTATCGGGGAAGCCGGTTATAAGCATGGAGGCGGCCACTCGTCACCCGCTGCAAAGTTTTGCAGATCTTATTACCATTGAGGAGTATAAACAAACAGCTCGTCCCAAAGTGGTATTAAGCTGGGCTCCCCATCCCAAAGCCCTTCCGCAAGCTGTTCCCAACTCATTTGCAGAGTGGATGATTGCGGCTGATTATGATTTTGTAATCACACATCCGCATGGATATGAACTGGATCAGCAATTTACCAAAGGGGCAAAAATTGAATATGATCAGGACAGAGCATTTGAAGGAGCCGATTTTATTTACGGAAAAAACTGGGCAGCATTTGCCGAGCCTAATTATGGCAAAATTATCTCTACCGATAGAAACTGGAGCATTGATTCCCGCAAAATGTCCCTTACCAACAATGCTTATTTTATGCATTGTCTTCCGGTAAGGAGGAATATGATTGTAACGGACGAGGTAATTGAGAGTAAAAACTCACTGGTTATCCAGGAGGCTGCCAACAGGGTTGTTTCCGCACAAACAGTACTAAAAGAAATATTGCTTACATTAAAATAGAACATACAATGAAGACACTTACCATTATAAAAGTTGGGGGAAATATTGTAGATCAGCCGGAGGCGTTGCAAACATTCCTGAATAATTTTCATAAGATAGAAGAGCCCAAACTATTAATACACGGAGGCGGAGCCATTGCGACACAACTATCACCCAAACTGGGAATAGAGGTTAAAATGCATAACGGCCGCCGAATTACAGATTATGAAACACTTAAGCTGGTAACCATGGTATATGCCGGGCTTATCAACAAACAAATTATTGCCTCTTTGCAAAAAATAGGATGCAATGCCATAGGATTATCGGGAGCAGACGGAGACAGCGTTCCTGCCACCAAACGGGCATCCAATCCAATTGACTGGGGATATGTAGGAGACGTAGAACCCGCTAAAATTAATATTTCTCTGCTCACATCTCTTTTAGGGAGGGGTATTACCCCCGTTTTTTGCGCCATTACACACGATTCCAACGGATCACTCTTAAATACCAACGCAGATACCATGGCCTCCGCCCTTGCAATTGCCCTCTCCAAAGAATACGGCACACGGCTTATCTATTGTTTTGAAAAAGACGGTGTTTTAAGCAATCCGGCAGATAACAATTCGGTAATTCCGCTGGTTACAAAAAGCAGCTATAAACTGCTACTAGAAGAGAAAAAAGTAATTGACGGCATGATCCCTAAACTGGATAACGCTTTTTCAGCCCTTGAACATGGTGTATCAGAAGTAATTATAAAACATGCCGATAACCTGCTTAACAATAAGGAAACTTTATTGAAACTGTAATCCCCCGTGCTGCAAATGAAAGACAATTCCCAATTTCTTACCGCACAGGCGGCTGATCTCTTAAAAAAGATGATCCAAATTCCCTCCTACTCATTTGAAGAGGAAAAGCGGGCAGATTTTTTATACTCCTATCTTACCAATCGGGCATTCAAAACGTCTCCCGATATTCTAGTGGAGCGGATTAAAAACAATCTCATTGTTTACAACCGCAATTTTTGCTGCGACAAAGAGTTGCTGATGATTTGCTCGCATATAGATACGGTAAAGGAATCGGGAAGCTATACATTGAATCCGTTTGAACCATTTGAGAAAGAAGGAGCTTTGTATGGACTTGGTAGCAATGACGACGGAGCCAGCGTGGTATGCCAGATAGAGACTTTCTTTCAATTAAATACGCCGGTAAACACAAAAGAACTGCCTGTCAATCTTATGCTTGTACTCTCGACAGAAGAAGAACGCTCCGGTATAAACGGTATAGATTTGGTAATGGAAACACTTGCTCATAATCACATTTACGGAACCAACGTTTCCCTTCTACCTCATTTTGCCATTGTTGGAGAACCTACCGGCATGGAAACAGCCATTGCAGAACGGGGATTGCTGGTGCTGGATGGAAAAGCAGAGGGGGTAAGCGGGCACGCTGCCAGAAACGAGGGGACGAATGCCCTCTACATTGCACTGGATGACATTCAGACTCTGCGTAATTATTGCTTTTCAAAACACTCCCCCCTTATGGGTGAAGTAAAACTAACCATTACGCAAATGAACTGCGGAATAGCTCATAACGTAGTTCCCGATACAGCCACGTTTGTTGCAGATATCCGCCCTACGGAACAATACAACAACTACGAAATCATGGAACTACTTCAAAAAGAGGTACAAAGCACCCTTACGGCACGCAACCTAGTCAATCGTACATCCGCTACACCACAAGGGCATAGGCTCATGCGAACCATTGGAAAACTGGGAATAAAAACTTACGTCTCCCCCACCACCTCCGATTGGATGCGGCTCACCATTCCGGCCGTAAAAATGGGGCCGGGAGAATCGTGCAGGAGCCACAGGGCCAATGAATTTATAAAAATAAGCGAGCTTGAACAAGGAATAAAAGGATATATTCAATTTATAACAAATTTATAACATGGGAACACTTTGGAGCAAAGGGGTAAGCGCAACCCAACTGGTAGAAGATTTTACGGTAGGAAACGACAGAATGCTTGATATGAGCCTTGCCAAACACGATGTAATTGGATCAAAAGCACATATTAAAATGCTATCATCCATAGAATTACTGGATAGGGAGGAAGAAAAGCAACTCACTGCGGGGCTGGATACAATTCTGGCCGAGATACAAGCCGGTAACTTTACCCTTGGAAACGATATAGAAGATATTCACTCGCAAGTAGAACTTCTGTTAACCCAACGGCTGGGAGAAATTGGAAAAAAAATCCACTCCGGACGCTCCAGAAACGATCAGGTGCTGGTAGATATAAAATTATTTCTAAAAGAAGAGCTGGAAATTATACGAGATGAGATTCTGGCCCTTTTTTCCACTTTGCAAGAATTAAGCGAAACACACAAAAACGTATTACTCCCCGGCTACACACATGCACAGATAGCCATGCCATCCTCCTTTGGCCTATGGTTTGGGGCCTATGCAGAAGCCCTTGCAGATGATATGTTTCTGTTAAGCGGTGCCTACCATATCGTAAACCAGAATCCGCTTGGTTCGGCTGCAGGCTACGGCAGCTCATTCCCCTTAGACAGAGAGATGACCACGCAATTACTAGGCTTTGAGTCTATGAATTACAACTCCATAGCCGCACAACTTAGCCGCGGAAAAAGCGAAAAAGCCGTAGCATCCGCTCTCTCACAGGTAGCCCTCACCCTTAATAAATTTGCTGCAGACTGCTGCATGTACATGTGCGGAAACTTTGGTTTTATTAAGTTTCCCGACGAACTCACCACCGGCTCCAGCATTATGCCGCATAAAAAAAACCCCGATGTATGGGAGCTTATCCGGGGCAACTGCAACCGCATCCAATCTCTACCCAATGAAATATCCCTGTTGTGCACCAACATGGCCCACGGTTATCATCGGGATTATCAATTGCTCAAAGATGTCCTTTTCCCAGGGTTGGAACAGATGCACAAATGCCTGTTTATGACCAAATACATGCTGGAGTATATCTCCGTTAATGAGCATATTCTGGATGATCCCAAATATGATTATCTGTTTACCGTAGAAGAGGTAAATAAAAGGGTTCTGGAAGGCATGCCGTTTAGGGAAGCATACAAAACCGTTGGTATTGAAGTAAATAAAGGAGGTTTTCATGCGGTAAAAGAGGTTCACCACACCCATGAGGGGAGCATTGGCAATCTTTGCACAAAAGAAATTAATGAAAAAATGAAAAAGGCGGCTTTTTAACTGCATTGATAACAATAAAAAAAGCGGCTTAACGGCCGCTTTTTTTATTCATCTATTCTATCTCCGTTCGATCGAAACCAATCGGCCTGTAATAATGTGTAATCTGTGTCTGCTTTTGTTTCAATTTTACATGAATACTTTTTGCACCACTTCTTACGGATACTTGTAAACAGACCTTTGTTCAAATAGGCATCCAAAATAGGATTCACCCGTAAAATAAAGGATTTGATATTTCTCTCTTTAACGTAATAAGCCAATTGCCGTTCAATTGTTTCATCCACAAGGATACTGGATGCAATCTCACCGGTTCCGTGACACATTGGGCATTGTTCGTTAACTTTTATCTCAGTAGCCGGTCTTACCCTTTGCCGGGTAATCTGCATAAGTCCGAATCTGGTAAGCGGCAACACATTATGCTTTGCTCTGTCTTTTGACATAAGATCCTGCATGTGTTTGAATAGTCTCACTTTATTCTCATTTGATTCCATATCAATAAAGTCAACTATAATAATTCCGCCCATATCTCTAAGACGCAACTGCCTCGCTATTTCATCAGCAGCATGCATATTTACATCTATTGTATTTTGTTCCTGATCGACACCGTTTTTGGCCCGGATACCGCTGTTTACATCAACAACATGTAATGCCTCCGTATGCTCTATTACAATGTACGCACCTTGTTTAATAGGAACAACTTTACCAAAAGCCCCTTTAATCTGTTTAGAAATATCAAACGAATCAAATATGGGAACGTCCCCTTTGTAAAGTTTTACAATTTTCTCTTGCTCGGGAGCAATTGTAGAGATATAATCTTTTATCTCCTCAAAAACCTCATCATCATTTACATGTATATTGGAAAAGGAATCATTTAATAAATCCCTTAGGATAGTAGTTGTTCTACTATTCTCTGTAAATAATAACTGAGGCGGTTTGCAGTTTACCAGTTTGACCCAGCCATCTTCCCATTTTTTAATGAGCATTTTTAATTCTGCGTCTAAAACCGCTGCCTTTTTACCCTCGGCTGCTGTTCTGATTATAACGCCGTAGTTTCGCGGCAGGATACTGTAAATCAGGCGTTCAAGTCTTTTTTTCTCCTCCTTTGAGGAGATTTTCTGTGAGATACTCACCTTATCGGCAAATGGGAGTAATACTACATTTCTCCCGGCTATGGATATTTCTGCTGTAAGTCTGGAGCCCTTTGTAGAGATAGGTTCTTTTACTATCTGTACAATAATGGATTGCCCCGGTTCTAAAACATCCCCTATTTTACCCTCTTTTTCGAGGATTGGTCCAATCTTAACATTTGAGTAGAAAGTTCGCAAATCCCTGTTGGGATTGATTTGCCTGGCAAAATAATCAAAGGCCTTAAAATTGAGACCTAAATCAAGGTAGTGAATAAATGCATCTTTATCGTCTCCAATATCTACAAATGCAGCATTTAGTGCGGGCATTATTTTTTTCACCCTTCCTAAATACACATCTCCTACTGCAAACGAGCCGTTATTCTGCTCCTTGTTCAGCTCAATTAACCTGTGATTCTCCAGCAAAGCTATTGAAATCTCTGCCGGGTTGACATCAATGATTAAATCCTTCTCCATCTATCTGTTAAAAAAACAAAAATCCAAAGCAAGCTCTCACTTGCTTTAGATTAAACTCTTAAACAAGACTTTTAAAAAACTACTTACGCTTCTTATGTCTATTTTTACGTAGACGTTTTTTGCGTTTGTGAGTAGCCATTTTATGTCTCTTTCTCTTCTTTCCGCTTGGCATAATAATAAAATTTAATTATAAATTTAACACAAATTATTTAACACTGCTTTTTACTTTAGTCATGAAAACCTTAGCAGGCTTAAATGATGGAATGTTGTGAGCAGGAATAATTTTTTGAAATGTTTCTAGCTGTTTTTTTAGCGCGTTTTTTTACGATAAAACTTCCAAATCCACGTAGATACACATTTTTGTCTTTAGCTAGAGAATCTTTAATACCCTCCATAAAAGATTCTACTACATTCTGAACGGCAATCTTTTCCATACCGGTTGCCTTTGCAACTTCGTTAACGATATCAGCTTTAGTCATAATTACTATTAAATTAAAAAGTTAGTTGATTTTAAGGGTAGCAAAATTAGACTATTTTTCTTAATTCTCATAATGATTCTGAAAAAAAACTCTTTTTTTTTATAAATTTCATATAATTAAACGCTTCTGACTAAGGGAAATAATGTCCTTTTCACTTCTAAAAACAGCTCATTTTACAGATACAAAAGTTGCTTAATTATTTATTTATATATGCTTAAGTAGCTGTTATTAAGAAAGATATAGCATGAAACAACAATCCAAAACAACCTTGCTACTTTTTTAATAAAACAACCGGCAATAACACAAAAAATCGCTCTAAAAAATAATTTAATTTTCAGTGATACTAATTCACTCATGCATGATGGGAACCGTGTTTTATATCAAAGATGTTTCATGGATACCTATTTATATGTATAAGTGTGATTATCGGTTTATAAATAGGTTCCTATTCAGAGAATATCAGGTTCCTGTAACGTATTCCAGTTTGGCATAGAGATTGACCTTTTACCCAACGCAGAAAAATAAGATTGTTTTTGCATAACTACTGACAAATTGACATTAAAAAACAGACAAATAGAATGAAGATTCCAAAACATATACTCAATCAGATTGAGAGTGGAGATATAAATATTTTGCCGGTTATGAATATTGAGGGAAGTTCTCATTTAGATGAGATTGATTTGCCGCAGACACTGCCTATTCTGGCTCTAAGAAATGCCGTTCTGTTCCCCGGTACCATTTTACCAATTACCATAGGAAGAGAACAATCTCTTAAATTAGTAAAGGCCTTGTATAAATCATCCAAAATAATAGGTGCAGTTACTCAACTGGATGCAAGGGAAGAAAATCCCAAAAAAGAAGATTTATATGACATAGGTACCAGTGCAAGAATCCTTAAACTCATAGAAATGCCTGACGGATCCCTAACGGCCATATTGCAAGGCTTAAAAAGACTCCACCTTAATGATATTATTGCCACAGATCCCTATATTCTGGGAACCGTCACTTATCTGGACGATATTCAGCCAGCTAAGAATGATGACGATATGGATGCCATTGCAGCTTCCATAAAAGACACCTCTCTCTATATATTAAAATTATCGCCGCATCTTCCTCAGGAAGTTGGTTTTGCTATTAAAAATATAGAAAGTTACGATATGCTTACCAATGTGGTGGCATCGGGGATGGATAGCGAGAATCCTTGCGATAAAATGGAATTGCTTGTTAAAGATAATATTAAAGACAGAGCCTACAAACTGCTGGAAGTTCTAAACAAACAGATTGAAATTCTTAAGATAAGAGATGATATTCAGCAAAAGGTCAAAAACGAAATAGATCAGCAACAACGGGAATATTATTTGAATAACCAGCTAAAAACAATCCAAGAAGAGTTGGGAATGGATGGCAACTCGCAAGACATCAAAGAACTTAAACAAAAAGCTCTTCTAAAAAAGTGGCCGAAACATGTAGCCCAAATCTTTGACAAAGAGATACAACGGCTTGCAAAAACAAATCCTAATTCTCCGGAATATGGTATTCAGATGAATTATCTGGATTTTATAGTTGACCTTCCATGGGATGTACTTACCGAGGATAATCTGGATTTAAAACATGCCCGTAAGGTATTGGATAAAGACCACTTTGGACTGGATACCGTTAAGGAGAGAATCATAGAATACCTAGCCGTATTAAAGCTAAAAGGTGATATGAAGTCTCCTATTATTTGTCTGTACGGTCCTCCGGGCGTTGGAAAAACCTCACTTGGCAAATCCATAGCAAAAACGCTGGGACGTAAATACGGAAGAATTTCGCTTGGTGGCTTGCATGACGAATCGGAGATAAGAGGACACAGAAAGACCTATATTGGAGCTATGGAGGGGAGAATTATCCAAACAATTAAAAAAGCGGGAAGTTCCAATCCGGTCATTGTTCTGGACGAAATAGATAAAGTTAGCTCCGATTACAAAGGTGATCCCGCATCTGCCCTTTTAGAGGTACTCGACCCCGAGCAAAATACGGCATTCCACGATAATT
>JAVWIB010000074.1:0-15317 GCA_036639755.1 Bacteroidales bacterium | reverse complement strand
TTTTACTCTTAAAAATCATTATTCCCTCCAAATTCATTATTTCCAAAATCGCCCGGAGTATTCATTTTGGAACCGTGCAGTACTCCCGTATCATTGGCCGGTATATCCAATGCCGCATCGGTTATATCTACAAATCGTACCTCGGAACTTCTAAATTTCATCTGCACATCGCAAACCTCTCCGTTACGATGCTTAGCTATAATAATCTCCGTTAAGCCAACCTGGGTCTGATCATCGGGAAGACCGTAATAATCGGGACGGTGGATAAACATGACAATATCCGCATCCTGCTCAATAGCTCCGGACTCTCTTAAATCGCTCAATTGCGGCCTCTTGGCTCCTCCTCTGGTCTCTACCGCACGACTTAGCTGAGACAGTGCGATAATAGGGATATTTAATTCTTTCGCAATTGCCTTAAGCGAACGGGAGATAGATGATACTTCCTGCTCCCTCATCCCTTTTAGCTCCGGCGGACCGGTCATCAACTGCAAATAGTCAATGATAATGAGTTTTACCCCTGCAGAGGCTACCAGCCTTCTGGCTTTTGATCGGAATTCATAAATGGATAAGGAAGGGGTATCGTCTATATACAACGGTGCCTGCGATAAGGATTGCAGCGTGGTGTGGATTTGTTCCCATTCATGCGCCGCCAATTTTTTACCGCCGCGTATTTTTTCCGCAGAAAGGCCGGTTTCACTTACCATAAGACGTTTTACAAGCTGCACGGAGGACATCTCAAGCGAGAAAACCGCTACCGGAACTTTATGTTCTACCGCCATATTCCTTGCCATGGTGAGGACAAACGCTGTTTTACCCATTGCGGGACGGGCAGCAATAATAATAAGATCGGATGGTTGCCAGCCATATGTCACCCGGTCTATTCCGGTATATCCGCTGGGCACTCCGCTCAATCCGTCCGTTCGCTCCTGAACCGCTTCCAGTTCATCAATCGCCTCATTAATAATATCCTGTACAGACTGAGTTTCACGCCGCATATTTCTGTCTGCCAGATTAAAGATTTTTTGCTGGGTAGAGTCTAACAAATCGTCTACGGAGAGCGAGTCATCAAATGAATCTTTCTGCACCTCATAGCTGATAGAGATTAGCTCTCGTTGTATGTATTTCTGAACAAGTACTTTGGTATGATAATCCAGATGGGCGGCCGCTCCAATTCGTAAACTTAACTGACTTAAATAAACAGGCCCCCCTATCTCCTCCAAATCCTCGGTCTTTTTAAGTTCATCCGCAACGGTAAAAATATCAATAGGGGCATGCTTGGATGCTAAAGCAGATATTGCCTTAAAAATTTTTCGGTTGGATTCTTTATAAAAACATTCGGGGACAAGTACATCCAATACATCGGCTACGGCATTGGGTTCCAGAAGCAGGGCACCAAGTACCGCTTCCTCTATATCAATGGCCTGAGGCGGTTTTTTACCACTCTCCAATCCTACCATTTCTACATTTTTTATCTGATTGGAGCCCCCTGCCCCTTTTTTTCCAATTGTCTTTGCCATTATTTTAACACCTATTCGCCCCAAGGCTCCCTGAGTGTGCGGGTTACTCCGTTTGCAGTCTGTTTAATGCTCTTTGGATGGAGGCAATCGCCATATCGATCTCTTCATTGGTGATACAAAGCGGCGGTGCAATCCTGAATGAGGTGGGCTGGAACAAAAACCAGTCTGTGAGCACCCCCTCTTCGAGCAGTAAATATAATATCCTTTTTGCTTTTTCACAATCTTTTAAATCGACGGCTATCAGTAATCCGGCCGCACGTATCTCTTTTACAAGAGGATGTGTCTGCAACGCTTGTACAAACCGCTGCGATTTTTCCTCTACTTGCTCGATCCATCCCTCACGAAGCAGTATTTTCAAACTAGCCAGAGCTGCGGCACAAGATACGGGATGTCCGCCAAAGGTGGTAATATGCCCCAGTACGGGATTACTCTGCCACGCCTCCATTAATTGTGCGGAGGCTACCAAGGCACCCAGCGGCATTCCTCCGCCAAGAGCTTTTGCAAGGGTAAGAATATCGGGAACCACATTGTATTTCTGGAAAGCAAACATTTTTCCGGTACGTCCGAATCCGGTTTGTATTTCATCAAAAATAAGCAATGCCCCAACAGCGGTACATCTGGCACGAAGAGCCGTTAAAAATTCCCGGGTAGGAATCTGTACGCCACCCTCTCCTTGTACCGGTTCAATTAGTACGGCCGCCGTCTGCTGTGTAATCCTCTCTAGAGTTGTGATATTGTTAAATTCTATATGATGAACCATAGGAAGGAGCGGACGGAACGAATTTTTAAATTCCTCGCAGCTCATCATGCTTAATGCCCCGTGCGAACTGCCGTGATAGGCATTATAACAACTAATGAGTTCTCTACGCCCGGTAACCCGTTTGGCAAGCTTAAGAGCCGCCTCATTGGCCTCACTCCCGGAGTTTACATAATAAACAGAATTGAGGTTGCCGGGAAGAATAGATGTAAGTAGCTGTGCATGAAGAACCTGCGGAGCCTGTATTATCTCTCCGTACACCATTAAGTGGGAATACTTTTCTACCTGATCTTTAATAGCATCAATAATCTCCCGATTGGCATGCCCCACATTGCTTACGGAGACTCCCGATATAAGATCGAGATATTTTTTCTCCGCCCCACCCTCTTCGCCCGGAGAGTATAAAAAAACACCCTCCGCCTTATGAATATTTATTCCCAAAGGCAAAGAGGATGTCTGTGCTACGTGTTCAAAGAAAAGCTCCCTTAATCTATAAGGTTTCTGCTCCATAAACTATTCTTGTTCAAATTCCGAGCTTACCAGAATTCTTCCGCAATATTCGCAAACGATAATTTTTTTGCTTAAAATAATATCCATCTGCCTTTGAGGTGGAATTTTATTAAAACATCCGCCGCAGGCATCTCTCTTAACCGTTACAACAGCCAATTTGTTCCTTGCATTGGATCTCACTTTCTTATAAGCATTCAGCATCCTTATATCTATTTTAGACTGAAGATCTGCAGATTCTTTTAACAAAGTCTCTTCTTCTTTCTGAGTCTCCTCAACAATGGAATCAAGTTCGTTCTTTTTATTTACAATATCTTCTTCTCTTCCCTTAAGAATCTGATTAGCAATAGCAAAAGCCTCTTTCTTCTCTACAAGAAGTTTTGCATTGTCAAGGATTTTCTTCTCAGACAACTGCGCTTCAAGACCTTGAAATTCAATCTCTTTAGAGAGGGAATCGTATTCTCTGTTATTCTTAACGTTATTTCTCTGAGCCTCGTATTTCTCCATAAGAGATTTAGCAGTAACAATATCCTGTTTCTTTTGCGTAATAAACGCATCAATTTCTTTAATCTCTTTTTGCAGATTTGAAACCCTTGTTTGCAATCCTAGAATCTCATCTTCCAAATCCTGTACCTCCAAAGGGAGCTCTCCCCTAAGAAGATAAATTCTATCTATCTGAGAATCTGTTTGCTGAAGCTTGTACAATAAACGAAGCTTGGTCTCCATGCTTACATCAGAATCCAGATTCTTGGAAATTTGTAACGATGTAAAAGTCTCTCCCTCCACTATAGGAGGTACAACTGTGTTATTTTTTTTACTTGTAGCCATAATTCAGAATTAATGGTAATATATAGGATTATAATTTTGTATACTAGTTGAAACGGCAAATGTAGGAAAATTTTCGCAAAGTATCTTTGCGAATAGCTTAACAATATCTTTTTCACTATCATAATGGCCGATATCTATAACCATAAAGCCTTTCTCACAATAAAAATCATGGTAAGGAAGATCTCCGGTAATATAAACCTGCGCCCCTATATTTAGCGCATCTTTTATAAACGATTTTCCACTCCCTCCGCAGACTGCTATCTTTTTAACTTTCTGCTTAATAGGAGAGGAGTAACGGATAGGAACATCCTGATATTTATGCTGAACATATCTTGTAAACTCCTCAGAATCCATAACTTGTGCAAGTTCCCCTATCATTCCAAAACCGTCTGCCGTTAAAGGAGATGTATCTTGCAACTCCAGCCGCCGTGCCATAAGGGCACTCACCCCGGCAGCGGCTCTATCCATATTGGTATGAGCAGAATAAATCACAAGATTATTCTTAATAGCCGCCTCAATCATACGTCCAGTAAAATTATCGGGACACACATTTCTAATACCTCCGAAAATAAGCGGATGGTGGGTTATGATTATATCGCAATCCCCCTCAACAGCCTCCCAAATAACGTTTTCGGTGCAATCCAAAGCCAAAAGGGCCTTATGCACCTGTTTATTAGAATCCCCTACGGAAAATCCACAATTGTCCCAACCCTCTTGCATAGCAATAGGGGCGAACATCTCTATAGGAGCAACTAATTCACGTGCTGTCATTTACACCTCCTGAGGCTCTGGTTGTTGTTCCACCACAATTGCTGCGGAAACTTCCAATAACTTCTCCTTAATGGCCGTAAGTCGCGAAATAACCTCAACCCTCTTATCCACCCCCGTTATATTATCCTTCATTCTCTTTGCGGCTCCGTCCAATGTCATACCTCTCTCTTTTACAAGATAATAGATAACCTTAAAATTGGTCAGGTCTTGGGCTGTAAACAATCGGTTACCCTTTTTGTTCCTTGCAGGTTTAATAAACTCCGGAAATTTACCTGCCCAAAAACGGATTAATGATGCATTCTCATCAAGAATCTCAGAAACTTCTCCTATTGTATAGTAAAGTTTTTCTATTGGCTTTTCTTTATAAGGCATATGTGCTATTTATTTCAATTCGTAATCTGCTAATCCAAAGATTGTCCCGTATTGGAGGCTATGGCAACCAACTCCTTAAACAATGTAGGAGTAAGGTCTGCAAAAAAATAATTAACAGGATCCATCACTTTCCCTTTGTACAAAATCTCATAATGAAGATGAGGAGCGAAAGACATTCCCGACGATCCTACCCTCCCTATCACATTCCCCTGCGATACTTTTTGTCCCTCTCTTACCAGTATATCCCCCACCTGCATATATTTTGTCACATATCCATTTCCGTGGTTTATTACAATTGTATTTCCCTCTTTTTTACCCTTTCGGGAAACAAACTCCACCGTTCCTGCTGCCGGAGCCAGAATCTCGGTTCCCATAGCTCCCAGCAAATCAATACCGTTGTGCATTGCCACACTTTTATAAAAAGGATTAATCTTCTGCCCCACCGAAGCCCCTGTCTGTCCTATTGAGAAATCCCTTATAGGCACAATAGAAGGAATAAATAGCACACTATCCTCCAACTGGGCAAACCGTGTGTTTATCACCTCAATCGCATGATCAATAACAGCTATTTCCCTCTTCAACACACCAATTTTATCCCTCGAATACTCTATAATCTTATCATTACGAGTTGTATCAATCCCTCCAAAAAAACTTCCTCCGCCATTTGGCCCATGGCTCAGAGCCGGTGGTTCGGAATTAAAAATCTGTTTATAAATCTCTCTGTCTTTGGTCCTTAAATTCTGCACCGTATTATCCAGCACCACTATTTTCTCCTGCAATCTCTCAAACTCCTGCTCCATTAACTTATTCTCTCTGGCAAGCCGCCTCTCCTGCTCCGTATTTAAAAACACAGAAACAACAAGATAGTAAACGATAGCCAAAAGAATACTTGCAACTACATACTTTACAACTCTTTTAACCCATCCTTTAAGATTTCTCTTATCCTCAACAAATTTCAGTTGCTCTCTATTGAATCTATACCGTCCCATTACCCTGCAATATTCTTACCTCTTGGCTTTACCATTGCCTGAAACTCCTCTTTTTTAATCTCTTGATTATAATAATTCAGAGGATTCACTCTATTATTACGATACATTACCTCATAATGCAGATGTATCCCTTTCGACCGGCCGGATTCTCCCATTCCAGCAATCTCCTCTCCTCTGTTTACCGTATCCCCAACCTTTACATAAACCTTAGACAAATGGGCATATCTTGTTTTATAGCCAAATCCATGATCCACAACTACCTCATTTCCATATCCAAAGAAATTAAAACTTACATCAACCACCTTACCGTTGCCGGTTGCATAAATAGGCTCTCCTCTTCTTCCCGATAAATCAATCCCCGTATGCATCCGCGGAGACCTCGTAAACGGATCACTTCTAAAACCAAAGTAACTGGATAGTTTCGTCTTGTCCAGCGAAACAGGCGGAATAGCAGGAACACAAGAGGCCATATCGCCCGTCCGTTTTGCCAAAATAGCCACCTCATCATAGGAACGCGACTGCACAAATGCTTTTTTATACAGCACATCCATTTTTTTCTCAATATCAATTAAAAACGGGGAGCTCCCCTGATTCTCCAGAGCAGCATACCTGTCAACCCCTCCAAACCCCGCATTTCTAATATCTTGCGAAATCTCCTCCATACCAAAAATAGGGCGGTACACATTATTATCCCTCATCTGCAACTCCAGTAAAACCATATTATTTTGCTCAAACCGTCTGTTCAGCAGATCTAATTTAGAATGTAATTCAACCGATTTTTGTTTAAGACTTATTGCTTTAGGTGTTTCCAGATTTAAGTATTGCGTATATAAAATATAGTACCCAAAAAAAGCCGCAATACTAAATAGAAATAGAACAAAACCCTTTGAGAAACGCTTTCTCAACGGTATTCTGTGTATTTCATACGCTAGGGTTTCTGCGTTAAATTCGTATCTTTTCTTTCTCGACATTCTATAAAAATCCCAATTAATGGATGCAAATATAAAAAATTAAAATTAAAAAGTTATTTTTGTAGCCAATTTTATTAACGAAAGATTATGACATCAAACGAAATAAGGAAATGTTTTCTGGACTTTTTCTCCTCTAAAAATCATACCATAGTTCCATCAGCACCTATGGTTGTTAAGAACGATCCCACCTTAATGTTCACGAATGCCGGTATGAATCAGTTCAAAGACTGGTTCTTGGGGAATAGTGAAATAAAACAGAAGCGAGTAGCAGATTCTCAAAAATGTTTGCGGGTAAGCGGCAAGCACAACGATCTGGAAGAGGTTGGACACGATACCTACCACCACACCATGTTTGAAATGCTTGGGAACTGGAGCTTTGGCGATTACTTTAAGTCCGAAGCTATTGATTGGGCATGGGAACTCCTTACACAGGTATACAAACTAGACAAAGAAAGATTGTATGTAACTGTTTTTGAGGGATATGAACAAGAGGGAATCAGTATGGACAAAGAGGCGGAGCAGCAGTGGCTCAAACATCTTCCAAAAGAAAGAATTATTTTAGGAAACAAAAAAGATAATTTTTGGGAAATGGGAGAAACGGGGCCTTGCGGGCCTTGCAGCGAGATTCATATCGATTTAAGAAGTGATGATGAAAGGGCTGAACTTTCCGGAGCCGAACTTGTAAATAAAAGTCACCATCTCGTTATAGAGATCTGGAATCTGGTATTTATCCAGTTTAACCGGAAAGCAAACGGTTCTCTGGAACAACTACCTCTTAAGCACGTAGATACGGGAATGGGACTTGAACGTTTGTGCATGGCTTTGCAAGGGAAGAAAAGCAACTATGATACGGATGTTTTCCAAACCATGATTCAGACCATTGCGCAAATAAGCGAAAAAAAATATACATCGGAGAGCAAAGTAGGAGTTGCAATGCGGGTCATATCAGACCATATAAGGGCAATCAGTTTCGCCATTGCAGACGGGCAGCTCCCCTCCAATGTAAAAGCCGGCTATGTAATCAGAAGAATTTTAAGAAGGGCCGTACGATATGCCTATACTTTCTTAGATATGGACGAACCACTTTTGTACCAATTAGTTCCAACGTTGGTTAAGCAAATGGGAGAGGCTTTTCCGGAATTAAAATCGCAACAGGTATTAATTGAAAAAGTAATTAAAGAAGAGGAAGAGGCTTTCCTTAGAACCTTAGATAAAGGAATCCGGTTAATGGATGCCCTTTTGGAAAAATACAAGGAGACAAAAAATATTCCGGGCGAAGATGCTTTCATCTTATATGATACATTTGGGTTCCCGATCGATCTTACCGAACTAATTGCCAAAGAGAACGGATATTCCGTAGATCTTACATCATTTGAAAAAGAGCTACAGAAGCAGAAAAACAGAAGCCGCAACGCCACCTCCAAAGAGGAAGGAGACTGGATAGAGGTTGCTCCATACGCAGAAACGGTTTTTACAGGATACGAAACCATTTATGAAGAGGGGGTACAAATCCTAAAATACCGCACCGTAAAATCTAAAAACAAGGAGACTTTCCACTTGGTATTTGACAAAAGTCCGTTTTACGCAGAGAGCGGCGGACAGATTGGAGACAGCGGATTTATACAGACAGCCAACGGAGAAAAGATTCCAATATTAAATACATTAAAGGAAAACGGGCTTCCGATTCATGTTGCGGAGAAGATTCCTTCTAACGTAAAGGAACTGTTTACCGCACAGGTAGACGGAGAGCGCAGACAATCCATTGCCAACAACCATACGGCAACCCATTTGCTGCACCATGCCCTCCGGAAAATTATCGGGACCCATATCGAACAAAAGGGTTCCTCTGTGAATGCGGCCTATTTTAGGTTCGATTTTTCTCATTATGAGAAAATTGATCCTAAGACATTGCGAGAGGTGGAGAAAATGGTAAACCGCCAGATAAGGGCCAACGCCGTTAAACAGGAGTTTAGAGATATTCCTATTGACCAGGCCAGGGAAAAAGGGGCAATGGCTCTGTTTGGAGAGAAATACGGCGATAAAGTGCGGGTACTGCAATATGGAGATTCCATTGAACTCTGCGGAGGGACACATGTAGAGGCGACAGGTTGCATCGGATACTTTAAGATCATATCGGAATCGGCAGTGGCTGCAGGGATAAGGAGGATTGAAGCTACCACAGGGCATAACGCAGAGGCACTGGTAGAAAATCTGGAAGATGTACTGCTCTCCATTAAGAACGTATTTAACAATACCCCTAATATTATGAGCACCCTCAACAAACTTCTGGAGGAGAACGAGACCTTTAAGAAGAATATAGAAGAGGTCCTAAAAGAGAGGACAATTTCCATTAAGGCCGGTGTTATAGAGAACAAACGGGTTGTAAACGGGGTTACTATTTTCTCTTTACGAGGCTCATTCCAGTCGGAAATTGTTAAAAATGTTGCATTTATGCTGCGCAACGAGATGCCAAAATCTGTCTTTATAGGGGTTACCGAGGAGGATAATAAACCAATGGTTACTCTTATGTATACAGACGATTTAGTTGCTCAGGGAGCCAATGCGGGAAAAGATATTCGTCAGGCAGCCAAATTAATACAGGGCGGCGGCGGCGGACAACCATTCTTTGCAACAGCCGGTGGCAAGAATATTGAAGGGTTATCGGATGCCTATACTTGCTTGGTAGATCTTGCAACGGCAAATAATTAATAACGGAGCAGCAGATAGTTTTGAAGAAACTCGATTTATTTACACTCAGGTCTTTTATGGGGCCGTTCATTATGACATTCTTAATTGTATTATTTGTCTTAATGATGCAGTTTTTATGGCTTTATATAGATGAGCTGGTGGGAAAAGGGCTAAGTTTTGGAGTGATTCTGGAATTTATGGGCTGGGGTAGTGCTACTTTGTTCCCTTTGGCATTACCTCTGGCAACATTGCTTGCATCCATTATGACCCTTGGCAGTTTTGGAGAAAACAATGAACTGCTGGCCATGAAAGCAGCCGGTATATCGCTTCCAAGAATCCTTGCACCCCTTATTATTGTAGCGGTTTTTATAAGTATTGCCGCATTCTTTGCCTCCAACAATCTTATTCCGCTAGCTTATGGTAAGATATATACCCTGCGAGACGATATAGGCAATACCAAAGAGGAGATAAAGATTCCTACCGGAATATTCTACAATGGTGTAGAAGGCTATACAATAAGAGTTACTCAAACAGATGATCATAATATCATGCACGAGGTTATGGTGTATGATCATAGCGGCAATAAGGGAAATGTAAGCCTTACCGTTGCAGATAGCGGTATTGTAAAGCTCAGCAGCGATAAAAGCAGCATTATCTTCACTCTATTTAACGGAACCAATTATGAGGAGACCAATAAAAAAGATTATACCGATACTACTTTTTCGCTCCAGAAAATAAATTTCACCATGCAGGATGTTATTATTCCTCTGCAAAACTATGCCTTTAAGAAATCGGAAAAATCAAAATACGGGACGGAGGTAATGACCAAAGGGCTTTCCATGCTTAGAAAGGATAGAGATTCCCTCGATACCACTTATACAAAAACACTTACAAGCCAAATCCGGCGTGCAATTTACGGAGGAAACCTTCTGCACTCATCCCAGTTGGATACCGCCTCCGCCCTTAAATACAAAGGAGACATGAGTGTAGACTCCCTATTCCAATGGAGTGATCTGCAGGAAGAACAAGAGGCCTACACAAATGCAATATTGGCTCTGGATAATCAGGTTGCCAACATAGAATTTTTTGAAAACGAACTTTACCAAACTGCCTACCCGCTTCGCAGGACCATTATAGAGAGTTTCCGAAAATTTACACTATCCATAGCCTGCCTTATCTTTTTCTTTATTGGAGCTCCCCTGGGGGCAATTATAAGGAAGGGAGGGCTCGGAACCCCGGTCATTGTCTCTATGTTCTTCTTTGTCATTTACTGGGTAGTGGACATAAGCGGTAAAAAACTAGCAAACGATGGGGCCGTATCACCATTTGTAGGAACATTTATCTCCACATTTGTGTTATTGCCCATAGGAGTGTTTTTAACATGGAAATCGACACAAGACTCTGCTCTGTTTAATGCAGATGCATATATCAACGCCCTTAAACACCTGTTCAGCCATGCAAGAAAGATAAAAGCGCAAGTTGATAAACGAAGAAAAAATAAATAAACCATCTCGCAAAGAGACCATTTCAAATATCCTGACCATGAAACCGCGTATTGTATATATGGGAACGCCGGAATTTGCCGTAGCTCCGCTTGAAGCCCTCATTAAAAATAATTTTGATGTTGTGGGCATTGTTACCGTCCCCGATAAACCCAGCGGCCGCGGCCTGAAAATGAACGAGAGCGATGTAAAGAAATATGCCGTCTCAGCCACTCTTCCAGAGAAAGGCGTTCAGCTCATGCAACCCGTATCGCTCAAAGACCCTCTTTTTATTGAGCAACTGCAATCTTTACGGGCAGATCTTTTTATTGTAGTGGCCTTTCGAATGCTGCCAAAGGTAGTATGGAGTATGCCCGCAATGGGAACATTTAATCTGCACGGCTCATTATTACCACAATACAGAGGTGCCGCCCCCATTAACTGGGCTATTATAAAAGGGGAAAAAGTTACGGGTGTTACAACATTTTTAATTGATGAGCAGATAGATACCGGCAATATCCTTCTTCAGCGGGAATGCGCCATAGGTGAACGAGAAACTATCGGGACCCTCTATGACCGTTTAATGGAGCTGGGAGCAGGGCTGGTTGTAGAAACTGTAACCGGATTGGCAACCGGGACATTGCATCCGCACCCCCAACAGGGCCCTGTAAAAGAGGCCCCAAAACTTACCAAAGAGACCGGACATATTCAATGGGCAATGCAAAACACCTCTCCCGATAGCACGGCAACCCTTATAGACCACCTTGTAAGAGGACTCTCACCCTATCCGGCAGCCACCGCAACCATTACCAACGGCCAAAAAACATTCGACTTTAAACTATTTGAAGTAGCTGTTGTAAAAGAGAAATCGGCTTATGCTCCAAAAGAAGAACCCGGCACCATCCTCTCCGATAGCAAAACTTACCTGCACGTTACCTGCGCAGACGGCTCCATTATCTCGCTAACAGATATTCAGATGGCCGGAAAAAAAAGAATGCTTATTAAAGAATTCCTGATGGGATTCCGCAACATAGAAACTTATAAATTTATATGACAATCGTAATTTTAGGCGACGGAGATTTCCCTAAGGCAGTTTACCCGCTCAACTTGCTGAACACGGCGGATATACTTATCTGCTGCGACGGATCAATCCTCAAATTGCTGCAATATAATAAAGAAAAGCTCCCCCACTACATTGTGGGAGACATGGACACCCTTCCGCCTGTTTATCAGGAACAATACAAAGAGAGAATCCGTAAAAGTGCCTGTCAGGAAACCAACGACCAGACCAAAGCATTTAACTTTGCAAAAGGGCTTATTCCTGCAACAGAAAACACCTCCATCCATATTCTTGGAGCCACCGGGATGAGGGAAGACCACACCTTGGGCAACATCTCTCTTCTGCTCGATTACGCCGGTAGCCTCCCCGCAAACGCCACGGTAGACATTATAACCGATTACGGCATTTTCACTCCGCACTTTAACACCTTTACCGCCCCCTGTACAAAAGGGCGTCAAATTTCCATCTTCTCATTCGATCAAACTTTAAAAATAAAATCGGCAGGGCTTCTATACCCTACCGATCATGTAATTTTTGATTTATGGTGGAAAGCCACCTTAAACGAAAGCACCGAAAGCTCATACACACTCACATTCAGCCATCCGGCCAAAGTTCTGGTATTTGAGAACTACCCCTCTACGCAGCAATAAACATTCCCACCATAGCTGCCGACATAAGAGCCACCAACGTTGCCCCTAACAGTGCACGCAAGCCGTATTCCGATAAAATAGAGCGCTTATTAGGTGCCATTCCACCCACACCGCCTATAATAATCCCTATTGACGCAAAATTTGCAAATCCGCAAAGAACATACGTTGCCATAATAATAGACTTAGGAGAAGAAAAAGCAGCCTCCCGAATCATAGTTGCCAGACTTTGGTAGCCGATAAACTCCGTAAGAATAAGTTTTTCGCCCAACAAACGCCCTACCAGGTTAATATCCCCACCCGGTACTCCGGTAATCCATATAACCGGATAAAAAATATAGGCTAAAATAAACTCAAGAGAAAGATCGGTA
This sequence comes from Bacteroidales bacterium, assembly GCA_036639755.1. Taxonomy (GTDB): domain Bacteria; phylum Bacteroidota; class Bacteroidia; order Bacteroidales; family UBA932; genus Egerieousia. The sequence goes on along the minus strand of JAVWIB010000074.1, from coordinate 2,358 downwards.
TATCTGTTATTGGTAATAGCTGCAATTGCATGATCGATTGCCGGGAAACTTATAAAACTTAAAATAGCATTTACTCCGGCTATCAGCGCATAAAACACCAACAACATAGCAGCAATATTGGCCGCCAGCTTTAACCCCTCCGTTGTTCCATTGGAAATAGCATCCAGGATATTCTTACCTATTTTATCCGTTGAAACTTCTACTGAATTATCAATCTCCTCCGTTTGCGGCTTCAGAATCTTTGCCATAGCAATTGCCCCCGGAGCAGCCATTACAGAGGCCGAAAGAAGGTGTTTGGCAAACTCAAGCTCCAAACCCTTATCGCCCCCTCCCAACATTCCAATATAGGCAGCGAGTACACCCCCCGCCATAGTTGCCATTCCAGCCGTCATCACCAGCATCAGCTCACTCCTTGTCATCTTGGGAATATACTCCTTTACCATAAGAGGAGCCTCTGTCTGCCCCAGAAAAATATTACCGGCACAAGATAAAGATTCTGCTCCCGATAATTTCATAAATTTGGTAAGGACCCAGCCCATCCCCCATACAATTTTCTGTAAAACGCCAAGATAGAAGAACAAACTTGTTAAAGCCGAGAAAAAGATAATGGTAGGAAGAATCTGCAGCACAAAAATAAATCCGAAATTATTAGCATCCATCAGCGATCCGAACAAAAAGATGGATCCGGCCTTTGTCCACTCCAGAACCGCCACAAAACATTTTCCAAACGTCTCAAATAGTACCTGAACAGCAGGAAATACCAGCATAGAAATTGCTATAATAAGCTGTAGAGCAAGAGCTTTACCAACAGTACCCCAATCTATCTTTTTCCTATCCGTACTAAAAATCCATGCGATAAAAATCAGTACCGCCATTCCTAAAACACCTCTTAGGATCGACCATATATCAAATACAAACGTTTTGCTGGTAAGAAGTGCTTTATAAGGATTCTCCGACGGGATTGCAACCCCACCGGCGGTAGCCTCCACAGCCGGACCCTTTCCATTGGGATCTACCGCAGCAGCACCTGTTAATGCCTGTCCGGCAGAATCTATCCCTACCTGTTTTCCCTGCTGCATCTCAACTGCATCATCTGTTTTTATCTGAGGCTGAACCTCCTGCGCAGAAATGGCATATCCCATAAACAGCGCTACAATAAGTATTGCGAATTTCTTCATGTATATTATTCTTTATTTCTTTTTATCTCTGCTACTCTCGGCACTACCGGTATTACCGGCCTCATATCGTGTAATTTCCTTACTCAACACCGCTGCCGTTTCATAATCCTCCTTGCTCACAGCCTCCTTAAATTCCTCTTTTAAGCGAACCAAACGAGACTCCGTCTTTACAATTTCATTGGAAAATAAATCCATTGTAGTAGAATATTTATCCATAAGTTCCTCCAAGATATAAATAGGACATCCGAAATTTTTAGCCAGAATAAGTCCGTCTACAAAAGAAGCCCCCTTTAAAACCTCTTTTTCGCCATCAAAAAACAACAAATTCGCAAGAAATTTTTCATCCTCTTCATCTCTGATAACAGTAACTTCAAGCAACTCAACTCTAAACTCCTGAAGCGTAGAATAAAATACATCCTGCACCGAAACCCCGTCCGACGATAACTTCTGAAAGTTAGCAAGGATCGCATGCATATCCGGTGGCGTTAAGGGAACCGGAAGACAAAGATCCATCCCTTCTCTGTAAAGAAAAAACATAAAATTTCCGCCATCACTGGCAGAGGCGGTTAATGCTCCAATGTCCAATCTTATTCTTTTCATAAAAAATAGCTTTATAAGACTGCGTCTAATTAAGTGTACAAATATAGATTAATTTTTATTACTTTTGCCCCTTGTAGGCGTAGAAATTAATTATGATTTTTGAGAAAATAGCACAAGACGCGCAATCGAATGCACGATGCGGACTTATTTACACAGACCATGGGGTAATAGAGACCCCCATATTTATGCCGGTTGGCACTATTGGATCTGTTAAAGGAATATACCACAAAGACTTAAAGGAAGATATTCATGCCCAGATCATTCTGGGAAATACCTATCACCTCTATCTTAGACCCGGGCTGGACATTATAAATAAAGCCGGCGGACTCCATAAATTTATCTCATGGGACAAACCAATGCTTACAGACAGTGGCGGATTTCAGGTCTTTTCATTGGCCGCAAACAGAAAACTCACAGAAGCAGGATGCACGTTCCGTTCCCATATAGACGGTTCCAAACATATTTTCACTCCCGAGAATAACGTAGACACCCAACGCATGATTGGAGCGGATATTATTATGGCTCTGGATGAATGTACCCCCGGGGATGCCGATCACAACTACGCTTTAAAATCATTACA
>JAVWIB010000073.1:0-15478 GCA_036639755.1 Bacteroidales bacterium | reverse complement strand
GCAAGAGATAAATATTATGCTCGGTCATGATTCCTTGACAGGCTTCATATAAATCGTTGGTTTAAATTGTACATAGATCAGAAAGTGTGGAAGAGACCAAAAAATCTCCTAAAAAAAAGGAAAAAGAAAAAAAAGAAATTTTTTTTTACTTTTTCTTTTTTTACGTTTACAACCCAATATGTATTAGTTTTATCATAAAACTATCATAAAAAACATCATTTTGCGATCAAATAACGGCTTTAACCTATCAATTTATTTCTGGAGAGTCGTAGTCAGGAAGCATAAGGTTATACGACGAATGAAAATATTTATATATATTTGTTTGCTGTACAATTTAAACCAACGATTTAATTGTACAGCTAATCAACCAAACAATTAACCAACTTAATTAAACATTTATGAAAAAAGTATTACGTACTGTATTGGTATCGTTTGTCTTTTCTTTTATTGCCACAACCATAATGGCGCAGGGAAAGACACTCACCGGTAAAGTTCTTGCAGCCGACACTGGAGAACCTATTCCAATTGCATCCGTTTTAGTAAAAGGTCATAACACCTTGGGAACTTATACCGATGATAATGGGAAATTTGTACTAAGCAATGTTCCGGCAGATGCTACTCACTTGGTTTTCAATTCAATGGGATATATAAACCTAGAGGTACCCATTGGCAATCAAGCTGTCTTTAATGTAAAGCTAAGTCCCGATGCCATTGCTTTAAACGACGTTGTGGTAACGGCTCTAGGTATTCAGAGGCAAGCCAAAGAGATTGGATATGCTACTGCCAAAGTATCGTCTGATGATTTGACTAGAACTAAGAATATGGACGCTTCACAAGCCCTTATTGGTAAGGTTTCCGGATTGCAAATTAGCTCGGCATCTGCTTCGCTTGATGCGGATATACGTGTAAATTTACGTGGTAACCGTTCATTTAAGGGAGATAACCAAGCTTTATTAGTTGTGGATGGTATACCTACTCCACTTAATTATTTGCAAGCCATGAATCCTAATGATATTGAGAACATCTCGGTATTAAAAGGTGGTAGTGCCGCTGCGCTTTACGGCTCTGCCGCAGCTAATGGTGTTCTTTATGTTACTACAAAAAAAGGGGAAAGAGGTAAACCCAGAGTTACTTATTCCTTAACTACTACTTTTGATAAAATGGCTTATTTCCCTAAATATCAGACCAGATTTGGTGGCGGTGCAGAGAATGGTACTACCGGATTTGGATCTTACCTCAAGGATGAGAATCAGCAATATGGCCCTGAGTTTGACGGTTCAACAGTTGATGTAGGACAACCTTTCTTACTTCCCGATGGTGTTACCGAAAGACAACTTACAGGAACATATGATTTTAAAAATGGCTCTAAAGAAGGATTCTATCAGACCGGTGTAGGACTTCAGAATGATATTTCTTTTTCTTCAGGGGGTGATAATGGGAATTTTTTTATGTCTTATCAACATGCTCAGAGAACAGGAATTATTACAGGGGATGAATATAGACGTCAGACTATAAGATTTAATGCTTCCCGTACATACAAAAAAATTAAAGTAGGAGGTAATCTTTCTTACTCTAATACTAAAACCGATATGAATAACTCCAGTTCAAACGGTATGCAAGCTTTATGGAATACTCCGGGGAATATAGATCTTCCTGCTTATAAAGATTGGAAAAATGTTGAAGGTGCAAATCCAGATGAATGGAATAACTCATATTATAATAATCCCTACGCTCAAAATGATTTATATAGAAGAGAGTCACGTAACGATAGGATAACTGCTTCTGCGGATTTGGAATACAAGCCTTTATCTTGGTTAAGATTTCAAGGAAGGGCCGGATTGAACTTGGGAATTTCTAATAACAACAGCAAAACTAATCCTTGGCACTATTCAGATTTTGCAAAAGATACCAGAGAAACTGCTGCTGCGGGTGATATTTATACATCCTTAACAACAAGCTCTAGGTATTCTAATAGGGTAAACGTTGATGCTATGGCTTTTGCTGAGCATAAATTCAATGATAAATTTCAGATTAAAGGGATGTTTGGCTGGTCTATGAATGATAATTATAGTGAAACCAAAGAGGTAGGTGCCGATATGATGGAAGTAGACGGATTATTTAATGTTGGTAATAAAATAGGTGAATTGAACGGCAAAAATAGCTACATTCAGTCAAGGCAACAATCTATTTATGCCAGTATTGATTTCTCTGCCTTTGGATGGGCTTATTTACAGGTGACAGGTAGAAACGACTGGACATCTTTACTTGCTGCTCAAAACAGGTCATTTTTCTATCCGGGAGCCAATCTTTCTATTATGTTATCGGATGCCTTGCCTGCAATTAAGCAAAATAAATGGCTGTCTTATTTAAAACTCAGAGGAACTTATGCAAAAGTGGGATCTGTAAATATTGGAACGTATAATTTATATGATTTGGCAAATGTACATGACACTTTCCCATTTAGTTCATTAACTGCTTATAAAATAAGTCAGAATATCCGTAATGCGAATATTGGCCCTGAGTTTACAACAGAGTTTGAAGTGGGTGCTGAAATAGGTCTATTAAAGGATAGGATTGTTTTGGAAGCGGCCTATTATCATCAGAAAACAACAGACCAGACTGTTAACGTTGATATTGCACAATCAACCGGAGCGGTATCTAAATACTTAAACGCCGGTGTAATGACAGGAAAAGGTGTGGAGTTAGATCTAAGGATTACCCCTCTGCTCAAGCTTGGAGATTTCAGTTGGAATATTAATGCAAATGCAACTTTTTCGAGTACAAATGTTACCAGCCTTTATGGTGATTTATCAGAGTTAGCCATAGAGTCTCCTATCTTTGCTATTCTTGGAGAAAACTACCCAATGATTAAAGCTACGGATTATAAAAGGGATCCACAAGGTAGAGTAATTGTTAATCCTACTACCGGCCTACCTACTCTAGGTGATATGAGGCAAATAGGTACAACGGAACCTAAAGTACGTATTGGTTTATCAACGGTAATGCGTTGGAGAGGTATCTCTCTAAGTGCTACATTTGATTACAGAGGAGGACATTATACTAGCTTTGGTCAAGAAACTATGATGTTATTTACAGGGTCTTCTTATACCTCTGCAACTATGGGACGCCAGAGATTTGTACTTCCTAATTCGGTTATTGAAGTAACGGATGCAAACGGAAATATTTCGTACCAAGAAAATACAAATATAACTGTTGACTCTGGTAATAAATCTTTCTGGGCTTCTAATTACTATTCATGTGTAGCCAGTCGTGTTGTAAGTGCTGCAGCTTGGAAATTACGTGAACTCTCTATAAGCTACGATCTACCCGATAAACTCATGGATAGAACTAAATTCTTCCAGAGAATATCTGTAGGTTTAGTAGGTCGTAATCTATTTATGTGGGTCCCTTCAACTAACTTATGGGGAGATCCTGAAAACTGGTCGGGAGCTGAATCTGCTAATGCTCCTGGAATTGCCGCAAATAAACAATCTGGGGCCAGAACATTTGGATTTAGTTTAAGCTTATCATTCTAACCTAAAAAAAATATCAATAATGAAAAAAAATATATTATTAATTGTAATGTTTTCGGCATTGTTTGTATCTGGTTGCGGTAATTGGCTGGATATTAATAAAAGCCCTAATACAGCCGGTATAGAAGATGTTACGGACGAATTATTATTAACGGCTTGTGAATTTGATATGTTGAATAATCATGTCAACAGCTCAAATGCTATGTTAATTTCTCAGCATTTAACGAAATCCGGAGAATTCTCAGGGAATTACACTTTCCTAAGCGGGAGTATTATGCCGCAGAACGTAGATGCTTGGTGGAATACTTATTATGAAACAAATAATAATCTAAAATTAATCTATAATAATTCTGTAAAGAGTGGAGATCGTATGCATAAGGGAATAGCGCAAACTTTAACTATTCTTAATTTCCAGAGATTGGTGGATATTTTTGGGAATATTCCTTATAGTGAGGCTTGTGATGCATATGATCATCCCCAACCAAAATACGATGATGCAGCTACTATCTATGCAGACCTTATACTAAAGATAGATGAAGCTATCGCAGATGTAGAAGCAGGAGCTAAAGACTATACTACTACGTTACAGACAGCACATACAAAACTTGAGAAAGCAGATATTCTTTGTCAGGGCGATGTTAATCTTTGGATAAGATTTGCTTATACTATTAAATTAAGATTGTTAATGCGTGTGTCAAACGTACAGGATGTAAATACTCAGGTTAATGCAATTATAGGCAAGTGTCTCAACATAAATGAGAATGTGCTGGCTAATCCCGGTTATTATGCAGAGACTGATAAAATGAATCTTTTCTATGAAATGTATGGATGGGATAAACAGGGGGCAGATAATAGTAATCATAGACAGTATATGCCTACCTCGGCTTTAGTGGATATGTTGCGTAATAACAACGACCCACGTTTGAGGGTATATGTAGATCCAAGACGTAATTTAGACGACCCAGCGGAGGCTGCATATTCAAAATACGGTCTTGATAAAGAACCTTATGTTGGAATTCCTTATGGACAGGCAGCTCCCCCTAGGAAATCATACTGTGGATGGACTGGTACAGGTGCTCTTGCAGGAGGTGCAAATAAAGAAACAGGTAGATTGAGATCGTCTGTGTTAATAGCAGGATCTGAAGTTGGATTCTTTCTTGCAGAGGCAGCTCTAAGAGGAATGATCCCCGGTGGAGATGCAAAGGCGAAAGAATATTATGAGGCAGCTGTAATATCTGCTATGAAGCGTCATGAACAGGCAATGCAGGATCCTACAAGTAAGTATGAAATAAAAAATATGGCCCCCGCAATTACCGGAACAGCAGAAGATGCAGCCAAAGTATTTCTATCTCAGAATAATGATTTTGTAAACTGGGATAAAATGACTAGTAATGATCGTAAACTTGAGGCTATATGCTCTCAGAAATGGCTTAGCTATTTTGGCTATAATCCGTTGGAATCTTGGTTTGAACAAAGGAGAAATGACTTACCTAAATTAAAGGCCTCCAATCAAGGTCAGCAATCAAAGATTATTTGCCGTGTACCTTATCCACAAATAGAGAGAAATCTGAATGCACCCAATGTTGCATTGCAACCGGAGGTTGATGTATACAATAGCCTTATCTTCTGGGATAAAAAGAATGACATCGTAGAGAGAACAGAACTTTATCAATAATCACCATAAATAATGCTAAAATGATGAAAACAATAACGAACAAAATAATACTATTTCTCTGCTTAATTGCAGTTACGCTAACCTCTTCTTCTTGCTTGAAGGATGATCCGTTGTTTGATTGGAGTCAAGCCGGAATAGTTGTAGAAATGCCTTATAAATCACATTATATTTTAAGAACAAGTGCTTTACCTACTAAAGATCAGGTATTTGAACTTATGGTAAACTACACCGTTCCTTATGCTTCTGATAATAAGATAGATATACCGGTAACATTAGGAGTAGATGAGGCTATGGTTGCTACGTATAATGCCGGCCTTGCTGCCGCGACTAAAAAGTATGTATTACTTCCGGCCGGCACATACACTCTTCCTAATCCTATCATTAAAGCAGGAACACAATTATGGAAAGAGAATATGACTGTAAATACAGCTACCCTTAAACCAGGAGAGAAATATTTACTACCTATTAAGATTGTTGGAGTTCCTGCCGGATATACCATAAGCGGAAACTTTGGGCATCTTTATTTACGTATTGATATGAAATAGATACCGGTGCTTTTTTAACGGCGTTCAGACACAAAGAGAACATTCCAAAAATGTGATTCCTTGTTTCTGAACGCTTTTTTATGGGATGTGTGGAAATATGGGGTGTTGAATTATAATCGAGTAGGAGAAAACAAAGTATTAATTTCAGTAACTATAACGCCTCTATCTGTTCTTCGCTTAATCCGGTGCACTCTGCTATAACCGATACGGCAATGCCCTTGATTTTCATTTTTAGTGCTGTCTGTAATCTATAATATACCGCTCTCCGGATAGGTGACCTCAGTAATTACCTTTTTCCCTTCTAACAGGTCATTCAGGAAGGTGAACAGCTTATTTGTTATAGATGTTCCATAAACTCAAGAATGTACGTGGTTAGCTGGTGCAAGCCGGAGAGGTTGATGCTGGCGAGATTGTCCAGAGGGTGATGATAGTATTTGGCTCCGGTAGTGGCAAAGACGGCTACGGGGCATTGTTGCAGGAAAGAGAAATGGTCGGAGGTGTGAGTGGTGGCTTTGATGGGGTGGAGATTTAACTTGGCGGGATTGGGGGTGTTTTTAATGACGGTGGCCATATCAAAAGTGTCGGCTCCCAAAACCTCTACGTTGCGGGAAGAATCGAGTGTGCCGGTCATTTCTAGGTTTAGCATAAATTTAAGTGGAATGGAATCTTTAGATAGTTGAACGGAGAGGGCTCTTGAACCTACAAGTCCTATTTCTTCCCCTCCAAAAGCGGCAATAATTGTATTGTGGTGGAGTTTTCTATTGTTGAGATTGCGGGCAATCTCTAGGAGAGAGGCTATCCCGGATGCGTTGTCGTTAGCCCCCGGATAGAGAGTCTTTTCTCCCCCTTTTTCAACAATTCCCAAATGGTCGTAATGTGCTCCCATGAGGATGTATTTATCGGTGAGCTGTTTTTTGGGTTTGGCAACCATTACTATGTTGTAGCTGATAGCCTCCCCTTTTCTGGTTTTGAATTTGAATTCTATAAGACCGCTGTTGCCGTAGAGGGGTTTGTAGCCCATAGCGGTGAGTTGTTTTTCTATGTATCTTGCTGCTTTTAAGTCGTATCCGCTCCCGGATGCACGCCCTCCGAGAGAATCGGAGCTGAGCACGGCTATGGTTGTATGGAGTTTTTTCTTGTTGATTTTGGAGTAGCCTCCTATTGGGATTGCGGCCAAAAACAGGATGATAAGGATGGTGGAAATAGTTGTGTTGAGTCTCATAAGTAGCATTATTTTAAGCAGAAGTCTGTTATTGTGTTGTTAAACGGGTGCAAAGATAGAGACTAATATGTGCAAATGGCGCAAATTTTTTTACGCTAAGTGAGTTAGAAAATGCGCCATGTTTGTATCTTTGTTCCGCTATGCTTGAAAAACGATCAAAAGAGACGGATGTGATTATGGCCTTTGAACAGGCGTATGCTTCTTATTTGCATAGGGTTGAGCATTATGCGTATAGTTTTGTGGCGGATTATGAGCAGGCGCGTTCTATTGCGCAGGATACGTTTATAAAGTTGTGGGAGAAACGGTCGGAGGTGGATTTTTCTAAAGAGGTACTTCCGTTTTTGTTTGTTCTTACCAAAAATAACTGTCTGAATTTCTTGAGGCGGGAAAAAATAAAAAATAAATATAGCGATTTTACGGCGTACCGGGTGAACCAGTTTAATATGGAGGTACTGGATCATCCCTCTTCTGTAAATGTGTATAGCAAAGAGGTTCAGAAACTTATACGGGATGCTTATCAGGCAATGCCGGAAAAGGTAAGGGAGACGTTTCTTTTGAGCCGTAATAGTAATCTTAAGAACCGTGAGATTGCTCAAAAACAAAATATAGGAATTAGTACGGTGGAATTCAGGATTTCCTGTGCTTTTAAGATTCTTAGAAAATATTTAAAGGATTATTTACCAATTTTATTGTGGTTTTTACCCCCTAATGTTTGATTATAGTAGTAGAAGGAATTATGGATAAGAAATTATTACTAAAATATGTTGCCAATGAAGCAACCAAAGAGGAGCAGGTAAAGGTATTGGACTGGATGGAGAAACGTGCGGAGAACAAGCAATATCTTATTTCGCTAAAGCTCTCTTACATAGCAACTACAGGGCCAAAAGAAAGGGCATCGGAACAGGAAATGACTCGTATGAGAGAGACAATTATGCGGGGACAGTTCACCGATCATAAATTAAATATGACCACAAATCCGCACGCAGCAGCAACGGGAGATGCCTCATTGGAAGTTTCTTCCGGCAAAACCTCACAGGGAGATCAATTTCCCGGCAAATCCCCACAGGAAACCGGCACTTCTTTTTACAAGATTCTATCCGCAATTACCTCAGTGGCAGCCGTTATTGCTGTGATGGGATTGATCTTAAAACCGTCGGTGAACAGCGAGAAAAATATTTTGCGAATTAAGGAGAAGATTGTGGCGGAGCTTAAACAGGAGCAGATACGGATTAAGCTGGCGGAGATTCCGGCTGAGAAGCTGCATACCATTTATACGGAAAAAGGGGTGAAATCTACGGTGCAGCTCCCCGACGGCAGTACGGTGCAACTTAATTCGGATACAAAAGTTACCTTTCCCGATAATTTTGTGGGGGACACTCGTGAGGTGGAATTGAGTGGCGAGGCCTATTTTAAAGTACAGAGCGACTCTTCCAAACCTATGATTGTTAATACGAACAAAGGGTTTCAAATAAAAGTATTGGGGACGGAGTTTAATGTAAGGAGCTATGACAATGATAACACGGCGCAGGCAACATTATATGAGGGGTCTATTCATCTTATCACCCCAACGGCTACTACGGTTGTAAAGCCAAATGAACAGGCTGTGATAGAGCCTAATAAGGTAGTAAAACTTGTTGTTCCGTCTGTAATTGCAGATACCAAGGCTTGGACCGAGGGGAGGCTTGTTTTTGAGGAGACAAAAATGAGCGAAGTTGTAAAGATGCTGGAACGCTGGCATGGTGTAAAGATGATTGTTAAAGACCCTAAAATATTAAATTACACAATTACGGCTAATTTTAACTCGGAATCTATTTATCAAATTATGTATATTATAAAAAGCTGTTCTTTAGTAGATTATAAGATTGCAGAGAATGTGGTTACTCTATCTTCCAGATAAAAGTTAAAAAAACTTTGTTTTTCCATTAAGGTTTTTTCCGGTAAGAGTGTGCTTTAATAAACTTAAAAACTTTTAAAGAATGCACTTAACCTATTTTAACCAAACCGGGAGACGGATTTTCATCATCCTGCTCTCTTTTATCTGCCTTTGTCCGCCACCGGCAAACGCACAGCAATTAAAACTCTCTTATAAAGAGACTCCGCTAAAAACAATCCTCAAAGAGATTACCCGGCAAACCGGTTACTCTTTTGCCTATTCCAATGCACTTAAGCAGGTAAATACCAGCATCACCTGCAACGTTAACTCAAACGAGTCAATTGCCAAAGTACTTTCAACTCTTTTGAATGGGAAAGGGATCTCGTTTACCATTACCGGGAAACAAATTATTTTGGTTCCCGATGGTATTGCTATTAAAGATGACGGTAATACTCAAAAACCGCACATTGTCATTATTAAAGGAAAGGTAACCGATGAAATAGGGGAACCCCTGCCGGGGGCCGCCATTCAAAACAAATCAACCGGAAAATACAGTGCCGCAGATCTTGATGGAGCTTATTCCATTGAGGCGGTTCCGGGAGATGTAATTATCATCCGTTCAATAGGAATGAAAGATCTGGAACAGGAGTACGCCGGAAAATCAAATGTGCTAAACGTGGTGCTTCTTTCTGATGTTGTAAAACTGGACGATGTAATTGTAACCGGTTATCAGACAATATCCAAGGAGAGAAGTGCAGGATCTTATGCTATTGTAAAAGGGGATAAAGTTTCGGATAATGCTGTGTTCAGGGGAGATCTTGGGAAAAGTCTGGAGGGAGTTTCTGCCGGTCTTAGTGTTAATTCAAGCGATGGAGAGCAAGGGGTTACCATGCGTGGCATGAACTCTCTGAACTCCAATAAAAGTGTTCTTTATGTAGTGGATGGGGTTGCTATGGAGGAATCTGTTATTAACAGCATGATCAACTATAATGATGTAAGTAGCATTACCTTCCTGAAAGATGCAACGGCAGCATCTATCTGGGGTGCCAGGGCAGCCAACGGTGTGGTAGTTATTACAACCAAAAACGGAAACAGAAATAAAAAAGTAGAAATCACATACGACGGCTCTTTTACATACAATGGAACCCCTGATCTGGATTATTTTGACAACATGTCCTCCGATATGTATATTAAAAACATGAAAGAAATATTTGATCCAAAAGTATATACATGGGATGCAGTAACTACGACCACTCTTGGTGCAGGGGGAAAACCGCAACCTCTAGTTTCCCCTCATGAACAAATTCTGTACGACCACTCCCGCGGTTTAATATCCGAGGATGAGATGAATAAACGGCTTGGTAATCTGGCCTCCTTTTCCAATCAAGAGCAAATAGAAAAATATCTTTACTCCAAAAAAATGAGAACCAGCCATTCGTTAACATTAAGCGGCGGATCAAATAATTACCGTTACTATACCTCTATGCTTTATGAATATAACCAAAATGGAAACAGAGGAAAAGATAACAGATATGCTATTAATCTTAAACAAGAGATTAATCTTACCAAATGGCTTACTCTGGATGGGACCATTAATGTCTCCTATTCAGATAAAAATGCGGGTGTTACTCTTGCAAATACCTCTCCAACAACTTTGCTACCGTATGCAATGTTAAAAGACGAGAATGGCAATAATCGCTCTCATACAGATTTACTACTTTATGACGAAGTGCGTCAAAGAATGGAAAGAGAGGGGGGAGTGAGTCTTGCCTATACTCCATTGGATGAATTCTCTTTTAACTCCAATAAATCCAACACATTAAATGTAAGGGCCAATGTAGGGGCAAAAATTAATCTGTTTAAAGGACTTACCTTTGATTCCAGATACCAATATCAGCGGAGTTCCGGCCATCAGGATATTCTGACAAGCGAGCAATCTTATGAAACCCGTCTGGAAAGGCTGAAATTTACAGCCCGCCCAACAGCAGGACAAAAAGTGGGAAAAGCATATCTTCCCAACAAGGGGAGCATGTACACCAATGCTCATACCTTAAATTCCGAATGGACCTTCCGCAACCAGCTCATTTATGACAATACATTTGCAAAAAAACATCAGTTAAATATATTGGTTGGTACAGAGGTGCGTAATTCTCAATACAAAAATGTAGCAAACAAGGTAAGAGGATACAATCCGCAGACATTAACATTTACCGTTGTAGATGAGGCAACATTAGGTAACGTGGGGATAGAAGATCCTGTTTATCCTAATTCGGGATATTTTAAAAAGCAGACATTAACAAAAAATTCGTTTAAAAATAAAGAAACAGAGATGCGCTTTGTCTCTTTTTATGGTAATTTATCCTATTCGTTTAACAGTAAATATACATTAAATGCAAGCTTGCGTGTAGACCAGTCTAATCTGTTTGGAAGCGATCCCAGTGTGCAGTTTCGTCCGTTGTGGGCTGTTGGAGGTGCCTGGAATATAAAGGGAGAGAGATTCTTAAAAGAGGTGAATTTCTTAAGCATGCTCTCACTCAGGGTAAGCTACGGTTTGGGGGGAAACTCACCGGATCCCGGGCTGGGAGGTCCTTATGATATTTTACTCCCCTCCTCTTCTTCCCTATTTCCCGATTTAGGCTATGATGTAATTACCCCGGCAAACGATAAGCTTACATGGGAGCAAACCTCTACGTTAAATATAGGGGTTGATTTTGGTCTCTTCAAGAACAGATTAACCGGCAAAATAGAGTTTTATAACAGAAAAACAACAGACCTGCTGGCCTTTGCACAGACTAATCCGGTAACAGGTTGGGAAACAGCCCTTTCAAATATTGGTTCTTTATATAACAGAGGTATAGAGGTTACCCTTAGCAGTGTAAATATTAATAATCCCAAATTTAAGTGGAGTACAGACTTTGTATTTACTTATAACAAAAATAAGATTACAGAGCTCTTTGACAAAACCGGATTATTACCAAGCAATATGGTTTATAAAACCTATATAGAGAATTATGCCGCCTCCTCTTTGTTTGCCTTTAGGTGGGCCGGGCTAGATAAAATGGGAGACCCTCTGGTATATGATAATGGCAAAAAAATAAAATTAATAGAAGATATGGAGAATCTGGAGAGTGTTCCTTATTTGGGAACTACCCAACCTAAGTTCTTTGGAGCTCTAACCAATACCTTTTCATTCTGCAATGTAGATCTCTCCTTTATGTTTGTTTATAATCTGGGGCATAAAATGAGAAATGATGTAAATGAGTTCCGCCACGAACGCTCTTTTGAGAATATTCACACAGATTTTGATCAAAGATGGAGGCAGGAGGGAGATTTAACCAATGTCCCCTCTTATGTAACAACTAGGAATGATGACAATAGAAGGAGATATTATCCCTTTTATAAGTTTGCAGATATAAATGTGCTGAGTGCCTCTTATATAAAACTGCGGGATCTCACCCTCTCATATTCTTTACCGGAAAGGGCTTGTGCCAAAATTGGGGTGGGAGCTTTTAGAATTAAATTCCATGTTGGAGATTTATTCACCATTGCCGCTAACAAAGAGGGGATTGATCCGGAACGCTTTAATTTACAGGGAGGTTACAGAACCGCAAAATTCGGCCCCTCTTATTCACTGGGTATTAACTTAAGATTTAGATAAACGTATGAAAATGAAAAACAAATATTTATTACTTACCGCAATTATTGCAGTATGCCTGACCGGATGTACAGATTATCTGGATATTAAACCAAAAGGGAAAGATGTGGCCGAAAAAATAGAGCATTTTGACGGAATGCTTAATTCTACTAATATGATAAATCTTTCATATAGTGTTATTAATGAAGGGAGCATGACTCTTTTGCAAGCAAATAGCTACTATTTTATTTTGTCTGACGAAGTTGATATTACGGCAGAATCTGTAAAGGAGATGAATGTTTTAGAAGAGAGGGCGTATAAATGGATGAGAGACATTTATACATCAGAATATTATTGTGCCGAATGGGGATCTCCTTATAATCAGAATTATACGTTAAATGTTATTATTAACAATGTTATGAATGCAATAGATGGAACACAGGAGCAGAAAAAAGCACTGTTTGCAGAGGCATCTGTGCGCCGGGCATTCAACTATCTGTTTTTGGCGCAACTTTTTGCAAAACCTTATAATAGTGCCACAGCTGCATCAGATCTTGCTGTTCCCATTGTAAATGAAGCAAATACAACAATTAGGGAGTTTCAAAGGGCAACCATACAGCAGGTGTATGATTTTGTAATACAAGAGATGGAGGATAATTGTAAATATTTGCCGGTTGAAACTACGTTTAATTTAAGAATGTCTAGAGCGGCCGGTTATACATTATTGGGGAAAACTTACTTTTATAAAGGGGATTATCAAAAAGCATTAGAAAACTTAAATATTGCCTTTGCCGCTATGAAACAATCTTCACAGAGTGTTGTGGGTTTGTTTGATTATAATGTTAAAATGAAAGAGTGGGGTTTTAATCCTGAGCAGCCGTGGGCTTTTGCTATGGCAAATTATCCCTATCCAAACCGGGCAAATTATAAAGAATCTCTGTATACAATACAGGCCTCTATACCGGGTTCATTTTATTTTTATAAACCCTCTACTTTTGTGAAGGATGAATATATTGCCAAATACGGCCCAAGTGATTTAAGACGTAATTTCTTTGCAAAAAAAAGTTATACCGGTATAGATGAGTATCCTAAATATAGAAAGATACAACAAACGGCAATAAATACTTGCGCTTCTGTTCCGGATCTTTATTTAATGTTGGCAGAGTGTGAGGCAAGGGTTGGAAGTGCAGATAAGGCCAACGAGTACCTTCTGGAGCTCAGAAAAAACAGAATGCCCGCAGCAGATGCGCCTGTACCTGCAACGGTTGCCACTAAAGACGATCTTGTAAAATTTGTTATAGATGAGCGGCTTCGCGAGTTTATGTTATCGGGATACAGATGGTTTGATATACGCCGCCTTTGGAATGATCCGTTATTTCAATACTTAAAAGCCGGATATACCCATTCGGATGGGAACGGCGGTATCATCTCATTGCCGGAAGATAGACTTGTAATGGCTATTCCGGAGAAAGTAATGGTTCTGAATACAAACTGGGAGAATAATAAATAAATTATATGAAGAAAATATTACTATCGGCTTTACTGATAAGCCTTTGTGCTGCCATTCATCTGAATGCGCAAACAATAAAAATTCATGTTTCCAATTATCATAATGAACCGCTGATGCTGGTATATATGGTAGGGAGCGATGGACTTGAGCGAAAAGAGATAAAAATAGAGAATAATCAGGGGAGTGTTACCGTTACTCTCCCCCTCTATACTCAGATGTCTATTATTAACAGAGGGGAGAAGAACAACATAAAGGCCGGACAGGGCATTATCCCCGGTGAATCTATTATGCTGTTTGCAGAGGGGAAAGATATAACGGTAAATGTTGATATGGATAAGTGGCCTGTCTGCACCATAAAAGGGGGGCCTCTGGCGGCAGATTGTATGAAATTATGGAGCCGTACCGCACCCCTTAAGGCACAAGCATTTGAGATGACCGGAAAATCTGTTGCGGCAACGAATGAGGCTGAATCTAAGAAATATATGGCAGAGAGAGAGGTGCTCCGGGGTAAGATCTCCGCTATGGAAGAGCAGTTTGTGCCGGATAATCCGCACAGTTATTTGTCGCTTCATTTATTATCGGGACAAAGAAATACATTTGAGATAGAAGAGTTTGAGCGTAGACTTAATTTGCTGGGTGTTAAGTTAAAGGCTTTGCCAGAAGCGGTTGAACTGGCTGGATTTATCAGCACTAAAAAGAGTACAGCAATTGGATGTGCCGCTCCTGCTTTTGAGAAAATGGATAAAGAGGGCAAGGTGGTGAAACTAAGCGATTATAAAGGTTCTTATTTGTTAATTGATTTTTGGGGGACATGGTGCGGCCCTTGCCGGAATTCTCATCCGCATCTGGTAGAGTTGTATAGAAAATATTCTCCGCTGGGGCTTCGTTTTTTAAATGTTGCACAGGAGGGTTCTGTTCAATCTCGTCAAAGATGGGTGGATGCAATTGCGCAGGATAAATTAGAATGGACACAGATTCTAAATGACCAGGGGATTGACAAATGCAATATGGTCTCTTTGTTTGCCGTTACTGCTTTCCCTACAAAAATTCTTATTTCTCCCAATGGTAAAGTTGTGAGCCGGATAGTTGGAGAGGATGCCGATATAGATAGTATATTATTGGGAATATTTAAAAATGCCGTTGCTAAAAAGGCTGTATTGAACGGAACTATTGATTGTTATATGGGTACCGGAAATTTATTGTGCGTGTCGGAATCTGCCACCGGGCCTGTGTATGATACAATAAAAGTAGATCCCTCCGGTGCGTTTGTATTTGAGAGGGATTGTCCAAATCCTTTTATGGCCAAGGTTTACCTGGAGTTTTTAGGGCGTGACCGTTGTGTTTATGAGGTTTATATGGTAAACGGAAGTACTGCTGATATTGCAATAACAGGAGCTAGAGATAAAGCAGGCAAGATGGTAACTGATATTCATTTTAGCGGAGAGTATAGCGCCGAGAGCGAGTTTGTTAAAAACTACAGTAAGGC
>JAVWIB010000072.1:0-15493 GCA_036639755.1 Bacteroidales bacterium | reverse complement strand
CCGAAGAGTCATCTAAAAAGTTTTCTGTGCTTCCATTACGATGGATTGTTGAACGTTCTTTTTCTTGGCTGGAAAACTTCCGCAGGATTGCAATGGACTATGAGTTCTATTCTGATACGGCTGTAGCAATGGTGCAAATCGCATTCTGCAAACTAATGCTTAACAAAATTATTGATACAAATTAAAACAGCTTCTAATAGCAAAGACAGAGAATATTGCAAATGAAATAGTAATTTTACTCTTAAATAAGGGTGTATATATTTCCTTGGGTTATGATTTAATGGACTATTCGGTACAGGGTTTATGTGCAGAAAGTATTTATAAAAGAGTTGTAGAAATTCCTCTAGAAGATGACCTAGTCAAATTAGAATGTATAATTAATTTATTAAGATTATATGAATATAGCAGCAATAACAATCACATACAATGATGATTATAAACTCAATGAATGGTATAAACATTATCTTGAATATAAAGATGAGTTATATTTGCATATTATCATTGATAATAATTCAGACAATAAGTACTATGATAAGTTAGTGCATCTTTTTAATGATTCTAAAATCATAAAACGGCACTCCAACGGAGGATGTACTATGGCTTATAATGATGGAATAAATTATGCACTATCTAGGCCCGAGGTTGATGCTATAATGTTAATAGGAAATGATATTAAGTTTTCTCATGGACATCCAACTAAATTATATGATTTTTTATATAGTAATTCTCGATATGGAATGGTAGAACCTATAATTCTAGCAAAAGATTCTGATATAATCGAGGATTTTGGGTGTGAAATATCTTCAAAGTTATTTTTAAAACCAGCATATATTGGGAAAGAAAAATCGATACTTATTGATTCTTTTCGGGTTGTTGATGCCGTAACAGGTGGAATGAATCTTTCTAAGCGTAAATTTTATGAAGAGGTTGGTTTACAGGATACTAAATTGTTTATGTACTCTGATGAGGTAGATATGGGAATTCGTGCTGAAAAGAAAGGTTTTAAAATGGCTGTGACAAAAGATGCAATTGCTTGGCATCAACATATAAATCCGACTGTGTCTTCAATGAGATTGCCTTATACTTCTTATTTGATGGGAAGGAACAAAGTTTATTTGGCAAATAAGCACTTTGGAACCTATCGGATGATAAGTCAAATGGGGTATCATTTCTTTTTGTTTATGAAGGGATTTGTAAAAAACATATTCAACAAGGACGGGATGAGCCATCAATTATCTTTTATAAGAGGATCTTGGAATGGTTTTATTGGTAATATGTCGCTAGTAGGAATAATTGAAGATTTTATGGAAAATGAGAATAGCAAAGGATTATAGCGAGATAAAGAATTTGAGTGTAGGTGATGTGCTTGCAACTCCAGGTTTTTTATGCAGTCAATCTGCCAAAGATTGGGGATATTTTATTGAGGGTAATCTGGTATTACCTTTTTATATAAAGAAGAAATTTATATTTGAATATATGGTATTCCCAACTTCCGTATATGGAATTAATTATATTGAGGAAGAAAGTGCCTTTTTGGAGAGTTTAGTGAGATATTTAAAAAAGGAGTTACAGATTGATTTTATTTTATCCCAGCATGTAACAGCGTTGTTTAATACTTATCCTGCTCATTCGATATATTGCCGTTTTGGTTCTTATATACTTGATTTATCTCAAAATGAGGAAGTATTGCTTACAAAGATACACTCGAAACACCGTAATGTTATTAAAAAAGCAGAAAAAGATGGAGTTGTTATTAGTTGTGATAGTAAAAATAGGAGTAGGTGTATTGATTTAATTCAAAAAACATTAAAACGGCAACATGTCCCACTTATAAATCAAGAGGTTTGGGATCGTTTCAACAAGATCAAAAATGTGGATTATTGGTTGGCCGAATATAATGGAAAGATTGAAGGTTCGGCTATTATTCTATGGGGAGAGAACAATAAAGCCTATTATATGTATGGAGGCTCGTCTGTTAAGCCTCATGCTGGAGCGATGAATTTGCTACATTGGGAAGCTATAAAAAAGATGAAAGAACGCAATGTGCTTTATTATGATTTTGTAGGAGCTCGTATAAATCCGAAAGAAGGAAGTAAATATGAGGGAATACAACGTTTTAAAAGTAGGTTTGGAGGAGATTTGCAAGAAGGCTATTTATGGAAATATATATTGAATAAATTTAAATATAGACTTTTTTGCTTTTTGCTTTTTGCTAGAAGTATGGGAAAATATACAGGAGATATTATAGATCAGGAACGAAAACGAAATAGTTTTTGATATGAGGAACAATAAAAAATGTGTATTAACATTGGATTATGAGCTTTTTTTCTCTAAAAGTGGTAGTGCAGAGCAATCCATTATTTATCCTACAGAATGTTTAATGAAAGTATTAGATGAAGTAGGAGCTAAAGCAACTTTTTTTGTTGATACTATTTATTTGAATTTATTGAGAAATTCAGATAGATTCGAGAATATAAAAATTTATGAAAAGATAGAAGAGCAATTAAGAACGATTGTAAAGAGAGGAAGTCGAATAGAGTTACACTTACATCCACATTGGTTAGATGCGTATCAGTTAGATACCGAGTGGATATTCCCTTCTTATCAACATTATAAATTGAATAGCTTATCGGAGCAAAAGATTCAGCAGTTGTTTGAAGAAGGAATTGATTTATTAAATCGAATTGGGCGACAAATAGAACCTAATTATTCTGTAATGGCATTTCGAGCTGGAGGATGGTGTGTGGAACCTTTTCAAAAAATAAAAAATACATTCAGAAAAAATGGAATTAAATTGGATTCGTCTATAGTTCCGGGGATAAAGTTCAATGGAGATATTCACCATCTTGATTATAGTGATATGCAACCGATTGGATATTACTATTTTACGAATGATATTCGCAACAAAGAAATAGCAGGAGAATTTGTCGAGCTACCTGTTAATGGATATGAATTGAAGAGAATTGAAAAAATTACATGGCTGATTAAAAGTCGAATTTGGAAGCAACAAGCACAAATATTTGGCGATGGGGTAGGAATGAGAAGTATGGCTCACCAAGGAAGATGGGAAAAGTTGTATTCTTTGATAGATCAAAAAATACAATATAATCAGTACGTACTAGATGGTTATATTGATCAAAAAGTAATATGTAAAAAAATTGAAATTAGCGATTTGCCGTTTATTACTATGGTTGCTCATCCGAAAACATTAACTTTTTCTTCTTTGGATACTATAAGATATATAGCTAACAAAGGACATAGATTCGTTTCTGTAAAAGATATTTATATGGGTATATTAAAATGAAGAGTATACTAAAAATAAAATATTCTGAGTGGCATAGCTATATAGCTCTTTTAGTAGTAGTAGTTCTGTTTGCATTTGATTTGAGAACATTTTTGGGTGGTTTATTACCGATAAGTTTAGTTACTTCAGGTATTTTATTTATTCTGTGTTATTGTTTTTATAGCCTATTTCTTTCTTCTCGGCAAGCTGCATTAACTAAAGTTAGAGATTTCGACGTATTAATATGTGTCTTTATTATAATGTATGGATTAAGAATGTGCTATAATATTTATTTGGAACAAATCGATCAATTCCTTTTTAATAATAGAATTACATGCATTGTTTATTATTTATTTTTATGTATTTTTCCTTACGCAATTTGTCGTCGTGTTCCTTGGGCTAAAATGAATATGTGCAAATTATTGTGGATACTTTTCGTTCTTTTTTTGTTGGGGTTACTTGCTTCTTATCAAGCTATTTTAAATACATTTGCAAGTGGAGATAGATTTGCTGGGGGGAGAGCGGATGCCAATGCATTGTTAGATACTATAGGATATGGTCATACTGCATTGAGCTTTATTTTTATATGTTGTAGTTTATTTACTTTTTATACATCTAAGTGGCGCTGGTTCTTAATATTTCCTATACTTTTTGGCTTTTTATCAATGGGGATGGCAAATTCTCGAAGTCCTTTTGTAGCTCTTTTTGCTATCATTGGCCTTATTTTTTTACTTAGAATAAATTTAAAATTTCTAGTAGCAGGTGCGGTAGGATTAACATTAATAATTTTTAATGTCGATGCCATAGATCTATTTTTCAAAGAATATTTTAATAGTGGATTTGTCGAGAGGATTATAACGATGTTTGAATTAGGAATGAAAGCTTCTTCTGGAAGAGACAGCCTCTATGCTGATGGCATACAATTATTTTTAGATAATCCTATATTTGGGAGGGCGATTATACTAATTTCCGGAGAAGCGAAAGGTATTTACGTACACAATGCTATTATTGAGGTATTTATGGGGCTAGGGCTCGTCGGTGGAGTCTTATTTTTATTAATTCTTTTAAAAGCTTTTATGTATGCAATATATTTATTCAGAAATAAAAATCAATACCGTTTTTTTGCGCTGATATTTATCCAATATCTGATTTTTCTTCAATTTTCTAGAACCTTAATATATCTTCCTCTTTTTTGGGCTTCGCTAGCCTGTGTATATTCTTGTTATTTGCTTAAAAAAAATGAAAAAAATGAAAAAAATAGCAATTGTTACAGCTAGTTATGCTCCAATTTCTACTCCAAGAGCGTTTAGGGCAACTGAATTAGCTAGAGAGTTTGCGCGTAGAGGAGATGCTGTGACGGTATACAACTGTACTACGGTTTTGGGAGTTGAGCCAATAAAGGAAAATGGTAATATAAAAATAATTAATCTAAAGGCCAGGTATTATAGTATGTACGGGAAACAGGCCAAAGCGATAAAAAATAAATTATTGTTAAAGCTAGTTCGTTGGGCGAAGAAAAAGTTATTCTATTTTACGACAAGTACTTGGCTATTATATCTGAGGGCGATCCAGAAGAGATTGGTTTTGGAAGATAGATACGATCTCCTAATATCCGTAGGACTTCCTTTCACAATTCATTGGGGAGTGGCACAAAAGATAAAAAGAGAGCAGGTTGCAAAGTGTTGTGTTGCTGACTATGGAGATCCTTTTTCTAAATTTAATCTGAATCTTCGAGTTGCAAAATATTTTCAATGGATAGAAAGATCTGCTATTAAAAGATTTGACTATATTTCGGTCCCAACGCCATTCGCTATTGAATCATATAGTTGGCTAAAAAAAACTACTCAAATAGTGGTTATACCTCAAGGTTTTAACTTTAGTGAAGTCAAACTTTCTGCGTATATTCCAAATAAAGTGCCTACGTTTATTTATGCAGGAATATTTTATTCAGATATACGCAATCCTAAAAAATTATTTGACTTTTTGGTACAACTTGATTTTGATTTTAGATTTATAATTTATACAAGCGTTTCTTTGCAAGATAGTTATATGTGCATTGCTCCTTATTTAGAAAAATTGAAAGGAAGGTTGTTGGTATATGACTTTATTCCTAGATTAACATTAATTGAGGAAATGAGTAAGGTTGATTTTATTATTAACATAAATAACACGTCAACAAATCAGATTCCCAGCAAGCTAATAGACTATGCATTAAGTAAACGTCCAATTTTTTCTTGTTCCCCTGACGTCATTGACACGAGTCGTTTCCTTGCTTTTTGCAAAAATAATTATGACGGACAGGATATAATAGATATTGATTCTTTTGATATTCGTAATGTAGTTGATCAGTTTTATTCATTATTGCGTGATAATTAATTTTTTGTATGATTTCAGTATGTATGGCAACCTATAATGGAGCCGCATTTGTAAAAGAGCAAATTGAGTCAATATTAACGCAATTAGGCTCCAACGATGAATTAATCATTTCGGATGATTGTTCTATTGACCAAACATTAGATATTATTAAATCTTATAACGATAAAAGGATTATTTTGTTAAGTGGTAAAAGATTTGCCTCTCCCATTTTGAACTTCGAATATGCATTGAAACATGTAAAAGGTGATATTATTTTTCTGGCAGATCAAGATGATATTTGGGCTTCAAATAAGGTAGAAGTGTGTATTGACGTATTAAAAAGTTGCGATTTAATACTGCATGATGCAAATATAATAGATGCCTATGGCAATATTTTACATACTTCTTTTTTTAAGTTAAGGAATGTAAAAAATGGATATTGGACTAATTTATATAAGAATAGTTATATTGGTTGCTGCATGGCTTTTCGTGCATCTGTTTTAAAGTATACACTGCCATTCCCAAAACAAATAGCCATGCATGATATGTGGATTGCTTTAAAAGTCCTTCTAAATGGCAAATCCGTATTCATAGATGAACCATTATTAAAGTATAGAAGACATGGGCAAAATGCATCTTTTTCAGCAGAAAAGAGTCAATTATCAAAATTTTATCAATTTATTTATCGTATCAAAATGCTTTATTACACAAGATTAACATGAAAATCTCTATTATAATAGTTGAATACCACTCGTTGCTAGAAATAAAAAAGTGTGTATCTTCAATCCGGAACTATTTTCAAGCACACAATTATGAGATTATAATATCTTCTAATTCATGTTATAGTCTACCAAAGATACAGCAAATCCAAGACGAGGATAAAGATATTGTTTGGTGTATAAATGATCTTAATGGGGGATTTGCTTATGCAATGAATAGTGGTCTTAAAATAGCGACAGGTGATATACTAATAATCACTAATCCTGACGTCGTATTTGAAGCAGGAATTATTCAAATGGCTAAATTCTTACAAAACACTTCGTATCTAGGTGCAGTTGCTCCTAAGATTTTAGATGATTTAGGTAATATTCAAGATAGCTGTAGAAATTATATTACTCTTCCATCATTCTGTATACGAAATGTTATACGCCTTATAAGAAGAGATACAGTTATTTTGGATAAAAATATAGATTTACATAAAATACAGACAGTAGACTGGGTAATTGGTGCTTTTATTATGGTAAAACGGGAGGCATATGAAATTACTCAAGGACTAGATCATAAATATTTTTTGTATTGTGAAGACCTGGATTGGTGTACTCGAATTCGTAAAGCGGGTTTTGAAATAGCTTATTATCCACAAGCAATTATTAGATATACTGGTAGTAGAAGAGCTAGGGAGTCATTAAAATACACAATGATATTTTTGAAAAGTTTATTCCGATATTGGAATAAATTTGGTTATTTTAAAATATCTCCAAATAGAAAACCGTTATCCATATTTAGTTAGTGATCTTATGCAAATATTAATTACCGGTATCCACGGTTTTGTAGGCTCTAATCTTGTGAAAGATTTAGCCAAAGACAATGATATTTATGGACTAGATATCATTTGTCCAGATAAGGATGGAGTTAAGCAGACATATACTTGGGAAGACTTAGAACGTAATGGAATTCCATGTGTAGATGTTATTATTCACTTGGCAGGTAAAGCGCACGATACAAAGAATCGGTCTGAAGCCCAGGAATATTTTGATATTAATACAGGACTTACGCAGAAGATTTTTGATTATTTCAATGCATCCACTGCACAGAAATTTATCTTTTTCAGCAGTATAAAAGCGGCTGCTGATTTTGTACCGGGTGATATACTAACCGAAGAAGTATCCGTAAATCCAAAAGGTCCTTATGGAGAGAGTAAGATTCAAGCAGAAGCATATATTAAAGGCAAACTAGGATATCAATTAAATGATACGGAGTTTGAGTTGCCAAATGGCAAGTCTGTTTATATTCTTCGTCCTTGTATGATTCATGGACCTGGAAATAAAGGAAACCTTAATTTATTGTATAGCGTTGTTAAGAAGGGAATTCCATGGCCTTTAGGAGCTTTTGAAAATAAACGGAGTTTTACGAGTATTGATAATTTGTGTTATGTAATCCGCCGATTAGTAGAAGAGGTCAATCCCAATATCCCCTCCGGCGTTTATCAAATAGGAGATGATCAAGCATTGAGTACGAACGAGTTGATTCGAATTATTTGCTCTACTTTAGGACAGAAAACAATCATCTTAAAAATACCTAAAGGTATCATGTCGTTTTTAGGGAACATTGGTAGTGTCCTGCATCTACCATTAAATAAAGAACGATTGCAAAAGCTTACAGAAAATTACGTAGTTTCTAATGAAAAAATTAAAAAAGCATTGGGCGTTGCACATTTGCCTGTAAGTGCAAAAGAAGGGCTAATAAAAACAATAAAGAGTTTTACATAGAAATTATAACTAAATATGAAAGGCATCGTATTAGCCGGTGGTTCCGGCACACGTTTATACCCCATCACTAAAGGAGTATCCAAGCAGTTGTTACCTATTTTTGATAAACCGATGGTTTATTATCCCATCTCGGTGTTGATGTTGGCGGGTATCCGGGAGATTCTGATTATCTCAACGCCACAAGATTTACCCGGCTTCCAGCGATTATTGGGAGATGGCTCCGATTATGGAGTTCGGTTTGAATATGCCGAGCAGCCATCCCCGGATGGTTTGGCTCAGGCTTTTATCATTGGAGAAAAGTTTATTGGGAACGATTCAGCCTGCCTAGTTTTGGGAGATAACATCTTCTATGGTAGCAGTTTTTCAAAGATGCTAAAAGAGTCTGTAAGGTTGGCGGATCAGGAGAAGAAGGCTACCGTTTTTGGTTATTGGGTGAATGATCCAGAACGTTATGGGGTGGCTGAGTTTGACAAGGCTGGCAACGTACTCAGCTTGGACGAAAAGCCCAAAGAACCTAAAAGCAACTATGCGGTGGTTGGACTCTACTTTTACCCCAATAAGGTGGTGGAGGTTGCTAAAAACATAAGACCATCTGCTCGTGGAGAGCTGGAGATCACCACGGTTAACCAAAAGTTCTTACAGGACGAAGAACTTAACATCCAATTGTTGGGTAGAGGTTTTGCCTGGTTGGATACCGGTACTCATGATTCTTTGAGTGAGGCCTCTACGTTCGTGGAAGTGATTGAGAAGCGGCAAGGGCTTAAGATAGCCTGCTTGGAGGGAATTGCTTTAAGGCAAGGTTGGATTACTCCAGATAAAATGCGGGAATTGGCTCAACCCATGATTAAGAATCAATATGGACAATATCTCCTGAAAGTAATCGAAGAATTAAAAGAAAAATAATCTGATGGAAGTAATTAAAACAAATTTGGAAGGAGTTGTCATTTTAGAGCCTCGTGTATTTGGAGACGAGCGGGGATATTTTTTTGAGAGTTTTTCAGAACGTGAATTTACAGAGAAAGTTTGTAATACCCGTTTTGTACAAGATAATGAATCTAAATCTCGTTATGGAGTTTTAAGAGGGTTGCATTACCAACTACCGCCTTATGCCCAATCTAAATTGGTTAGAGTTGTCAAAGGAGCTGTTCTGGATGTAGCCGTAGATATTCGAAAAGGCTCTCCTACATTTGGGAAACACGTTGCTGTTGAACTATCGGAAGAGAATAAAAAGCAATTGTTTATTTCTAGAGGCTTTGCTCATGGTTTTGTGGTATTAACGGAAGAGGTGATTTTCCAATATAAATGCGATAACTTCTATGCCCCGCAACAGGAGGGCTCTATTGCATGGGATGATCCTGCGTTAGGGATTGATTGGCGAGTATCTCCCGATAAAATATTGCTATCTGAAAAAGACAAATGTCACCCCCAATTAAAAGATGCTATTATTCCGTTTGATATAAACACGAATTATTATGAGTAATATTTTGATAACCGGAGCAAATGGACAGCTGGGTAATGAAGTGCGCTCCTTGGCTCAGCATCATGATAACTACATTTTTACAGATGTGGCGGAACTGGATATTACCGATAAGGATGCGATTGATGCTTTCGTTTTGGAACATCACATCCACGTAATTGTTAACTGTGCAGCGTATACCAATGTAGATAAAGCGGAAGATGATATTGCAACAGCCGATTTAATCAATCATCAGGCTGTAAGGAATTTGGCGCTTGCTTGTAAAAAGGCAAATGCCTTTTTAATTCATATTTCCACCGATTATGTATTTCAGGGAGATAAAAACACCCCTTGTATGGAAACCGAAGCAACATCCCCTCTGGGAGTATATGGCAAGACTAAACTAGCTGGAGAGGAAAGTATCAAGGAGGTTTTAGGGGATACATCTAAATATATAATCTTTAGAACCGCTTGGTTATATTCAGAGTTTGGAAATAACTTTGTGAAAACAATGCGTAAATTAACTGCCGAACGGGAAAACCTTCAAGTGGTATTTGACCAGGTAGGTACTCCAACTTATGCGGGGGATTTAGCACAGGCAATCTATTGGATTATTGAACATAAGCTCTATGAAATTCATTCCGGCATCTATCATTTTAGTAATGAAGGTGTTTGTTCTTGGTATGACTTTGCAAAAGAAATAGCTGAATTATCTGGTAATACTTGCAACATTGCCCCTTGCCATTCCAATGAATTCCCAAGCAAAGTGAAAAGACCCAGTTTTTCGGTTCTGGACAAAACGAAATTTAAGAATAATTTTGAATTGAAGGTTCCTTATTGGAAAGACTCTCTGAAAAAATGTATTAAAAGATTAAGCTAATTATGAGAACTATATTAATCACCGGCGGAGCCGGCTTTATTGGATCGCACGTGGTGCGGTTGTTTGTGAAAAAGTATCCTCATTATCAGATTTTGAATCTGGACAAACTGACGTATGCAGGAAATCTAGAGAATTTGAAAGACATAGAGAACGAACAGAACTATCAGTTCGTAAAGGAAGATATTTGCGATTACGATGCCATGCAACGGTTGTTTGCGGAGTATAAGATTACCGATGTGATCCATCTGGCGGCAGAGAGCCACGTAGACCGGAGCATTAAAGATCCGTTTACGTTTGCCCGGACGAATGTGATGGGGACGTTAAGTTTGTTACAAGCGGCCCGGACGAGCTGGAATTATTCGTTGGCGGAGAAACAACAGGAGCAGGTAGATCAACAGAAAGCATTGACTGATCAGCAGCGGAAGGCAAAGTACAACCGGAGTAATCACAACGAGATAGAGCATCTTTTTTATCATATCTCTACCGATGAGGTGTACGGTGCCTTACAATTCGATGGAAGCATGTTTACCGAAACCACCAAGTATGATCCGCATTCTCCTTATTCGGCGAGCAAGGCGAGCAGTGATCATTTTGTACGGGCATACCACGATACGTACGGGTTGCCGGTGATTGTGACCAATTGCAGCAACAATTACGGTCCATATCAGTTTCCGGAAAAGTTAATTCCGCTCTTTATCAATAATATCCGACACAACAAACCGCTGCCGGTGTACGGCAAGGGGGAGAATGTACGAGATTGGTTGTTTGTAGAGGATCATGCGCGGGCGATTGATTTGATTTTCCACCAAGGGAAGATCGCCGATACGTATAACATTGGGGGCTTTAACGAATGGACAAATATCGATTTGATTAAGGTGATTATCAAAGCAGTGGATAAGTTATTAGGGCGAGCTGAAGGAGAAAGTGAGAAGTTAATTACGTATGTTACGGATCGTGCCGGACATGATTTGCGTTATGCGATTGATGCCACTAAGCTCAACAAGGAGTTGGGCTGGGAGCCGAGCCTGCAATTTGAGGAGGGGATTGAGAAGACGGTAAAATGGTATCTGGATAACCAGCAATGGATGGACCGGATTACCAGCGGGGAGTACGAGAGGTATTACCGAGAAATGTATAATAAATAGTTTTGAAATTCGGTACGAATACTAATCACCGGTATAATACGGTTTTGTAGGCTCTAATCTTGTGAAAGATTTAGCTAAGGACAATGATATTTATGGACTAGATATCATTTGTTTGGATAAGGATGGCGTTAAGCAGGCATATACTTGGGGGGATTTAGAACGTAATTGCTTTCATTATTATAATGGCCAAATTCTTTAGGTAATCTAGGTGCCATGAAAAGGTATTATTAGTGAACGTTATTTGAGCATTGGAGATTGAAGGGCACGTAAAAGTATCTTTATGGTTGAGTATATTGCCCATTTGTTTCCATTATTGACAGAAAAAGGCGGATTGGGTTGGAAATCTACGGATGTTTTAAGTAATTTTAAAATTAAATAATAATATGCATTTAATTAATGATAATTTATTAGATACAGTTACATCTCAAGCAAAAGATAGTAAACGTCTTAGAATGAACTATAATTTGCATGATTCTTTAGATGCAAAGGCGCAGCGGTTATTGAATGCGCTAGAGGTAGGAACGTCTTTACCTATTCATAGGCATATTCATACATCTGAAACTTATATTTTGCTTAGGGGTAAGATTAAGGTAATGTTTTATGATAAAAATTTAATAGATGGAAAGTATAAATTGGTGGAAGAGACAGTCTTAGACCCGTTGGTTGATAATTATGGGGTGCATATACCGGCTAAACAATGGCATACTTTAGAGGTTTTAGAAAGCGGCTCTGTAATTTTTGAAGTTAAAGATGGGCCATACACGCCTTTAGGGGAAGATGATATTTTGAGATAGGTGGTAATTATAGAAAAATATGTTTTTATGAATATTTTAGTATATTTAATTATAACAGTTTTGTTGACAACAGCAGAACTGTTTTATTTTAAACTAGCAAATAAATTTAATATTATAGACAAGCCTAATAAGCGTAGCTCTCATACTAGAATCACATTGCGCGGTGGCGGTGTGATTTTTTATTTTGGAGCAGTTGCTGCATTTATTGTAAGCGGATTTGAATATCCTTGTTTTTTTTTAGGACTTAGCTTAATTACTATTGTTAGTTTTGTTGATGATATCCGGTGCGTGCCAAATAAAGCAAGGCTTGTAATACAATTCTTTTCAATGTTGCTGATGTTCTATCAGTTGAACATGTTTGGAGGATTCCCTTTCTGGTATATTTTAATAGCAGTAGTATTCTGTACCGGTATTATTAACGCATATAATTTTATGGACGGAATTAATGGAATAACAGGTGGATATAGTTTAGCTGTTTTATTGCCACTGCTATATATTAATATATATGTAATTGAGTTCATTAATACTAGTTACTTACTTGTTACAATTATCTCTGTATTAGTTTTTAATTTTTTTAATTTTAGAAAAAAAGCTAAATGTTTTGCCGGTGATGTTGGTTCCGTTTCTATTGCATTTATTATTTTGTTTGCTTTGGGTGCTTTAATATTAAAGACAGGTAATTTAACATATATAATACTATTAATTGTTTATGGTGTTGATAGTATTCTTACCATTATTCATAGATTAATGTTACACGAAAATATATTTGAAGCTCATAGAAAGCATATGTATCAGATAATGGCAAATGAATTACATATTCCCCATGTTGTGGTAAGTTTTATTTATATGATTGTGCAATTAGCTATATCTTGTGGATTTATTTTATTGGAGGAAAGTAATTATGCTTATTTTGTTATAGTTTTATCCTTGCTTTGTGCTGTATATTTGTGTTTTATGAAAAAATGGTTTAATTTATATAAAATGTAGTTTATAGCGAGTTGTTACAGAGTGTGTTTAGGACTATATTTAGCCTCAAAATTATGATAGTGTCTTAAATTTAGCTATGTTTATTTCTATCGGGAGCTAAATGAGTTTTGCTAATTATTTAAAAAATTTACATTTTTACATTAAAGTAAATGTTTTACTATTTAATATTATTTATATATGGAAAACATTAAAACGCCGGGTGTTTATATTGTAGAGAAAAACGCCTTCCCTAACTCGGTGGTGGAAGCAGGTACTGCTATTCCGGCGTTTATTGGCATAACGGAAAAGGCACAGAATGGCAATGATGATCTAACCGGTATTCCTTGGAGAATTTCGTCAATGGCGGAATATTTGCAGTATTTTGGCGGAGCGCCTAAGGCGAAGTTTATGGTGGATATAAAGAAGTATTTCTATCTATCGGAAAAGCAAAAGAAAAATACAAAGACGCTGTTGGCTAATTTGGCGGAACCTGCAACCAAGGTGTTTAAATATTGTGTATGTCCTATCGGAGAGACCGAAAAGATTGTATTTGATAATAATGTTGGAATAAAAGAAAGTGATGCCGGTGAGGATACCCCTGTAGGTTATGCGTTTTGTATAGATGTGGATAACAGATATACTTTATATTATAATATGATGTTGTTCTTCGCCAACGGTGGCGGTACTTGTTATGTAGTATCGGAGGGTAGTTATGGCAATAAAAATAGCGGCACACTTAATTACAATAAAGTAGGGACGGCTTTAACTGCCTTGGAGAAAATACAAGAAGTGACTTTGATTATAGTACCCGAAGCAGTAGAGAGTGATACATGCGCCAATATACAGCAGTTGATGCTGAAACATTGCGGAGAAATGGAAAACCGCTTTGCTATTCTTGATGTATCATCTAAGTATTCCGGCAATGAGCCGTTAAATACCAGGCTAGAAACTTTTAGGGAAAGTATTGGCAACAGTTATATGTCCTACGGAGCGGCTTACTTTCCGTGGCTGAACACTTCCATCTTGGGCAATAAAGATTTAACCGGAGAGATGTTTTCATGGAGTGATAGTGCCAATAGCTACATAATTAAATTCTCACAGAGTGACAGCATGTTACAAAATATAATGGACCTTTTTAGGACTAAAGTCATTACAGCAGAGAAGGATAATGTGGCAAAAATTAAGAATGATTTGCATAAAGTATTGGACAGTGGTTCCGTTATATATAGGCAAGCCATGAAAGCTGTTTTGAAATATATGAATTTGCTTCCTCCATCAGCTGCTATGGCAGGTATTTATACTATGGTGGATAACAGCCGTGGCGTATGGAAAGCTCCGGCAAATGTTACTCTTAATTATGTAACCGGTACAGCTGAAGATATTTGTGATTATCAGCAAGAAAATTTTAACGCCCCTATTAACGGGAAGTCCATTAATGTGATACGTTTCTTTAGTGGCGAAGGTGTTAAGGTGTGGGGAGCACGTACTCTTGACGGCAACTCACCCCAATGGCGATACATTATTGTGCGCCGTACGCTGTCCTTTCTTAAAGAATCTGTAAAGAACGCCGTTTGTGCCTACGTGTTTGAGCCTAACGATGCAGGTACGTGGCTTAATGTGAAATGTATGATTGAGAACTTTTTGCTTAGCGTATGGAAACGCGGCGGGCTAGCAGGAGACACATCCAAGGATGCTTTTGAGGTTCATGTAGGACTTGGCGATACCATGACATGCGAGGATGTAATTGAAGGCATTATGCGTATTACTGTATTGGTGAGAATTGGTAATAATATAGCTGATTTTGTTGAAATAACCTTTCAGCAGCAGATGCAAAAGAGCTGATAGCCTATTGGAATTGGAGATAATAATTGTTATAATGCCACACAAAAATAAGATACAGCTATAAATGGAAGAAACTATTTCGTCTAATTCAATCTATCCCATATTATTTGTGCCCGGGAGCAACAGATATGCGCAAATCTTTTTACACATTAAGTGGAATAGACCCTAATATGCTGGCTGTGCTGGGAACAGGCAGCTACGTGAAAAAATGGAGAGTCAATCTTGATTACCGGTGCCGCAGGAGTAGGTAAGAGCTATCTGGCTACCGCATTGGGGAATAAAG
>JAVWIB010000071.1:0-15652 GCA_036639755.1 Bacteroidales bacterium | reverse complement strand
AGGGAATGATAGTGACAAGATAAAATTCTCTTATACAGGTAGAATGGGTTGGAGTAATCCTACCAAACTATTGCAGCATATGGATCCGGTAGATGAGCTGACTGCTATTATCGGAGCAGCAGATGCCAGAGGAGAAGAATCTGAATCGTGGGGCGCATATCATAAAATTACGTTGCCGGGTGTTATCAGATGGAAAGAGAAGTATGAATCGCAGAGAGATCCTATGGATTTAAATATGGTTTATGGAGAGGATTGGGAGAATATAAACGGAACAACTTATTTTTATAGAGTGTGGGATGTTGAGAAATTAATGTTCGGACGCAACGTTCCTAATATGTCTCACTCGTTGAATATATCCGGAAAAATAGGGGCAAATTCCTCTATTATGGCATCGTTGGGATATACTTCCAAAGATGGTGTGATGAGAGATAATCCTGAGGATTTACGTAGGTATAATGCTACTGTTAATATTAATACCAAATTATCGAAATGGTTGAGTGCGGATATTCGTGTGATGGCTTCCAGACAGGATTATAAAGAGCCATTCAATTATATGGGGCCGGGTTTCTCAGGATCCGGGTCAAATGGTTATTTCGGGCATATTTACCGATATGGCGCATACGCTCCTTATGGAACTTATAAGGGGGTTGGTTTTGGTTTTGCGCCAAGTTATTTAAGAGAGGCAAATATGAATACAAAGAGGACGGATTATATAAGATTATCTGCAAATTTAAAGGCACAGATTACCAAGGATTTGGTGTTGGTTGGGGAGTATAGTATAGGGCAGCAATATCTGAACTGGAAAATGAACGGAGGTGTTTTAAATATGTGGAGATATCAGGGGGCAATGGTTGATCCGAACGGAAAACCGGTTCCGCAAGGGGCCACACCCGATTCTTCAAACGATGCAGTAAAGGTGGTTAAATCGTCTGAATCTACTCAAGTGTTTAATGCCTATGCCAGGTATAATAAAACATTTGCCAAAGATCACACCGTTTCTGCACAACTGGGTATCAATACGGAGTGGAGTGAGTTTGAGCGTACTTACAGCGCACGTCGTTCTTTATTAGATATAGATAAACCGGAGTTTTCGCTTGCAACCGGTACTCAGTATTCTGTAGATGCAAACAGGCAGTTAATGCCGGCACACACCAAATATGCCATTGCCGGCGTGTTCTTGCGATTAAACTATGATTATAAGGGAAAATATTTACTGGAGCTTAATGCCCGTTATGATGGTTCTTCCAAGTTCCCAACAAACAGTCAGTGGGCGATATTCCCGTCCGGATCGATAGGATGGAGGGTTTCCGAGGAGAAATTTATGGAACCGCTTAGAAAGATAATTAATAACCTTAAGCTGCGTATGTCTGCCGGTTCTATTGGTAACCAGAATGTTATGGCAAATGCTTTTGAACCGATGATGCTTTCTACCAATGCTTATTGGATGGGTAATGGTTCTACAACGCAGAATAATACGTACGGACTTCCTTCTCTTACTGCCGCCAATTTAACATGGGAAAAAGTAACGACTTATGATATTGGATTGGACTTTAGTCTGTTTAATATGTTTACATTCAGCGGAGATATTTATCAGCGTAATACGTATGGTATGTTGGCCAGAGGTGAGGCTTTGCCCGATACGTTTGGTACTTATGCCCCTCTTACTAATAACGGTAATTTGAGGACAAGGGGTTATGAATTGTCTTTATCGTTTAACAAGATTATAAATAAGAATGTTTCGGTATTTGCTTCGGCAGGTTTGTCTAATGCGGAATCTGTGGTTGCTTCGTGGCAGAGTGCCAGAAGAATGGGCGATATGTATGAGGGAATGGTTATTGGTGAAATTTGGGGTCTTAAATCGGACAGATTGCTTCAGACAAATGATTTCTCTAACGGAATGATGAATAATAATTTGCCGGATCAATCTTTGCTGGAGAAAGGGGTATTTAAGTTTGGTCCCGGTGATATGTTGTATCAAGATTTGAACCATGATGGGAAAATAACCGGAGGTGATGGTACGGTTGACGATACGGGTGATTTAATGGTTATCGGGAATAATCTTCCTAAGTATGAGTATAACTTCCGCCTTGGAGGTGAGTTCTATGGTTTTGACCTGAATGTTTTCTTTCAGGGTGTGGGAAAAAGAGATATGTGGGCTGCCGGATCGGATGTATTTTTGCCGTTCCAGAGAGGTTATTATGATGTTATGTATGCTCATCAGTCGGATTATTGGACTCCTAGTAATCCGGATGCCTATTATACCAGATTATGGAGGTATTTTGGCGTTTCCGATGCAATGTCGGGAATTAATGGATCTTGTAATTCCGTGCAACAGACAAGGTATATGTTGAATATGTCTTATTTGCGTCTTAAGAATCTTACGGTGGGTTATACAATCCCTAGGCGGATTACAAATAAGATAAGGATTGATAAAGTACGTGTTTATTTTAGCGGTGAGAACTTATTTACCATTCAGGATGGTAAATTGCCGGTTGACCCTGAGGTAACTCAAACCGAGCATATGATAGGGAGAAGTTTCCCGTTACAGCGCACGTATTCGATAGGTCTTCAAGTTAACTTCTAAAATATTAAACATATGAAACTTAAGAAAATATATAATAAAATAACAATATCACTTGCAACGGTAAGTTTATTGTTTTGTGCGGGGTGTTCTAATTTTTTATCTACACCGCCGCTAACCGATTTTACAGATAAAGATTTCTGGAATTCTGAATCTACGGTAAGGGCTTATGCATGGGGTTTGTATGACCAATTTTATGGATATGGGCGAGGAGGAAACCAGTATGCGGAATTTTATTGGCAGACCGAGGGGGATAATAATTATGAAATGAAATATACGGAGGATTTGCTTAATAGTAATTTCCTTGGATTCCCAAGTAATGCTTATATAGAGAATGATAGATGGCAGACTTATTTTAATTTTATTCGTAAAGCAAACTTGTTGTTGTCACGTGTGCCTGAAATGCCGGTGATAGAAGAGGTTAGAAATCATTGGCTTGGGGTAGGTTTGTTCTTTAGGGCAAATAGTTATTTTGCTGTGTTGAGTTCATGGGGAGATGCCCCTTTGTTTACGGAGTATCTTTATCCGGAGGCTACAGAAAAGGTATATGGTCCGCGTGTTGATAGGAAAATTATTGCAGATCAGATTATTAAAGATCTAACAGATGCTACCGGGATGTTGCGGGTAAATGACGGAATAGGGGCTGTAAACAGAGATGCCGCCTATGCTTTGCTTGCAAGGGTTGCGTTATTTGAGGGGACTTATCGTAAATATCACGGTCTTGATCATTATCAAGGGTATCTTACTACGGCCGCTGCTGTCTCCAAGCAGTTGATGGGGGGCACGTATTCATTATCGGGAAGCTTTAAAACCAAATATAATTCCGATAATTTGCAGGGAAATACGGAGATTATTCTGTATAAGCATTATGAGAAAAATGTAATGATGTCTACGATTCAGGCATATACTCATAGTTCTTCGCCGGCTGTTCACGGTCTTACAAAATATGCTGTAGAGGGGTATGTTTGTGCTGATGGTCTTCCTATTAGTCAATCTCCTCTTTATAAGGGAGATAAAGGAATTGAAAATGTGAGAGCGAATAGGGATGAGCGGTTAAAAGATGCGATATTTGATCAACTGGGTTATTATGGAAAGCCTTATGCAGATCTAATTGTCTCTTCTACGGGGTATGTAACCAGTATCTGGGATAATCCGGCTAAGAATGTAAAAGATCCCGATGTTACGATGGATGCTAAAAATTATATTGATGCCCCTATATTTACCATTAGCGAAATGTATCTGATTTATGCCGAGGCGCAAGCAGAGTTAGGGAAACTAACACAGGATGATCTGAATATTTCTGTAAATCTGTTGCGTAAGAGGGCCGGTGTTGCTCCGCTTATGTTATCGGGAACAAATGTAACGGCAAGCGGTGTGATGATTAATGACCCAAGAAGGACCGCAGCTTTGGAATCTGTTACAATGGGGGGTATTGTAAACTCAATTCTTTGGGAGATACGCCGTGAGAGAAGAGCGGAACTGATTGGCTGGGTGATGTTGCGCCACCAAGATCTGGATCGCTGGGCAAAGGGTGAATATATGTCAACTGATTTAAATCCCGATGTGATTCTGGGAGCATGGATTGGTGTTGTACCGGAGGGAGCTACTGTAAAAATAAATGCAGATGGGTACATTAGTCATTTTACGGGAAATTCCAGGAAATTTACTAAAAAGTATTATCTTGATCCTATTCCGTTGAGCGATATAAACCTTTATAAAGCGAAAGGGTATGAATTGAGCCAGAATCCGGAATGGTAATTGTAAAATTTTAGATAGATGAAATTTAGAATGTTAATCTGCATACTCTTATTAATGGGGGTATGCAGTTGCAGATCAACATCTGATTATGATGTAAGCGAACAAACATTAAAAGATTTGACAGCCAAGGTGGAGCTGCTTAAAACGGCTGATTCTGCCTCTGGCGCAGTAAAACTTGCTGCCAGAATTGAATCCGATTTATTAAACGGTGCCCCTCTAAAGGGGGTTTCTGAAGAGGAGTTGGAGAGTCTGCGTTTTCTGTTTGCCTATATGCCGTTGAACGATTTGGCAGAGAAGTCATTTGATTATTTTGTACAGACCGTTAAACAGGCATATGCTACAAAAGCGTTGCCTTGGGGGGCTAAAATAAATGATGAGCTGTTTCGTCATTTTGTGTTGCCGCCAAGGGTGAATAATGAGGTGCTGGATAATGCCCGCGAGGTGTTTGCCCGGGAATTAATTCCAAGAATCAAGAACCTGAGTATGTATGATGCCGTTATAGAGGTGAACCACTGGTGCAGGGAGAAAATAGTTTATCAGCCTACGGACGGACGGACAACTCCTCCCGAGCAAACGGTAAACAGAGCTTATGGCCGGTGCGGAGAGGAGTCTACTGTTGCAGTTGCCGCTCTCAGGAGTGTTGGTATCCCTTCCCGACAGGTGTATGTACCTCGTTGGGCACATACCAATTCGAATCATGCATGGGTTGAGGTGTGGGTAGACGGGCAATGGTATTATTTGGGAGCTTGTGAACCCGAACCGCTTCTTGACAGAGGCTGGTTCACCGCATCTGCTTCCCGTGCCATGTTGGTAAATACCTATGCGTACGGACCGTTGAATCCTGCAAAAGACTCTCAGAATAAAGGGGAGGTAATCTCTCAGAATACCTGTTTTACCGAGGTGAGCAATACATCTACTTATGCTCCTGTTAAAAAGGCTGTTGTAAAGGTTGTGGATGGTTCAAATAATCCGCTGAAGGATGCTTTTGTTCGTTTCCAGATTTTTAACGGAAACAGTCTCTTCTCTTTGGCAGACCGCCGAACCTCAGATGACGGGATTGCTTATCTTACTACCGGTTTGGGAACTTTTATTATAGAGGCGTATTCCAAACAAGGGGATAAGGAGTTGTATGCTGCCCGTTTGTATTCTGTGCCTAAACAGGATACATTAACCATTGTAATGGAACGTGACGAGCGTTTGGGAGGACAAGACGGCCAACCTGCTGTTGCAGATTTTCGTATTACCCCTCCTGCCGAGACCCGATTCCCTGTCTCTTTGGAGGCGGATGTTCAGAAGGCGCATGATGTACGTTGTGCGTTGGATGATTCTCTGCGGCTTGCACATATTGCAACATTCCGTTTCAGTGATATCAATCAAGCAAAAGAGGTTAGTGCTTCTATGGTAAAAGCAGGACTTCCTGCCGCTATGGAGGGGAAACTTACGGAGCTTCTTTCTCAAACATTGAGCAATGGTTTTGAGGTGGAGAAATTCTTAAAATTAACCGAACCGGAACATCTTCCTCTGGCTGTGCAGTTGTTGGAGACAGTACGTATTAAAGATTTGCAGGAGATTTCTGCCGATATTTTTAAGGAGTATCTGTTTGGGGTGACCCGTCTGGGGAGTGTTTATACCGGAGACGAAATTTTTAGACAGACAATTTTGAATCCCAGATTTGGAAATGAGATTCCGTGGGGATATAAATCGCAGTTATGGGATGTGCTTACGGAGAACGGAATGATGGCTCCCGGTGGAAATAAAGAGACGATAGAGGCGGTGACAAAGGCTCTGGGTAAGATTACTTTGGTTTTGGGAGAACAGATGAATCCCCGTAATTATACAATTGCGCCAATTGCGGTGGAATCGTTTGGTATGGCGGATGCTGCTGCGTATGCAATGTATGCGAGAGCTTTGTTTCATACGGCCGGAATTCCTACCAGATTGAATACCCTGAACGGCAGCCTGCAGATTTTTATGAAGGGGAAATGGGAGCCTTATAAGTTATTATCGGAGAAGGAGATTGTTCCTGCCTGTTTTCAGGGGAAGGCCGTTCTGAATATTGAGAATGCGCAGGGGGAGAAATCCGACCGCAGATATAATCTGTTGCGGTGGGTGGATCATGGTTACCGTTCTGTTGGCGGCGTGAATAGGATGGATCCCGATGAAGCCGATGCTTTTAAAGAGAACTGTGAGGTGGAACCCGGATTTTACAGGGTGCTTACCGGTATTCGTGCTGCGGATGGTTCTATTCTGGCCCGTATGAAGACGTTTGCCGTACAACCAAATAGTAAACAGAGTATTGCAGCGGAGTATGCTCCGGTAGAGGAGGATGAACTGATTGTAATTGGGACAATGGATGCGGAGTGGAAATATTCTGCGAAATCTGATCAAGCAGAGACACAGCCTGTTTCTATTTTGCAGACTGTGGGGCGTAATTTCTTTATGTTGGCTTTTGTGGAGCCAACCAAAGAGCCTTCTCAACATTTTATAAGAGAGTTGTCTCAGATAGCGGATGCTATAAAGATTCCTACCGTTATTATGTTTCATAATAAGGATTTAATGGATTTCTTCTTTAAGCAGTCTTATAAATTGAGCGATAAGATAAACTATGGCTTTGATTCTGAGAGTGTTATTCTTAAAGGATTGGAGGCCTCGTTAAAAGCAGAGCATCTGGATGTGCGGCTGCCGGTTGTTGTGGTTGCAGATTCGTTCGGAAATATTTATTACAAATCAATTGGTTATAGCATAGGTATTCCCGATACGGTATCAAAATTGAAATTACCATAAATCTACAAAACAAAAAAAGCATGAATCCCGATAATAAAAAAATAAGGTTCGGAATTATTGGCACCAGTACCATTACAGAGCTGTTCTTGCAAGGTGCGCAGTTAGATACCAGGTTTGAACTTTTAGCTGTGTATTCGCGCTCGTATGAGCATGGGAAAGAGTTTGCCGGTAAATACGGTGTTAAAAATGTTTTTACGACATTTGATGCAATGACCGAGTGTATTGATGCGGTTTATATAGCCTCTCCAAACTCTTGTCATGCAGAACAGGCAATCTTTTTTTTGAATAAGGGGATTCATGTTCTTTGTGAAAAGCCATTGTGTTCCAATTTGAACGAGGCTAAAAAAATGGTGAAGGCTGCAACCGTAAACAATGTTGTTTTAATGGAAGCAATGATTTCTACGTTAAATCCTAACTTTTTGGCCTTAAAAAGCAATCTTTTAAAGGTTGGGACGGTGCGGAAGTATTTTTCTTGTTATTGCCAATATTCTTCCCGTTATAATAAATACAGGCAAGGGATTGTAGAGAATGCCTTTAAACCGGAACTTTCCAACGGGGCATTGGTGGATATAGGTATTTATACAATTTATCCTATGGTGGTGCTCTTTGGCAAACCTAAAACGGTAAAAGCCATAGGATATATGTTGGATTCGGGGGTAGACGGCTCCGGAACGGTTATTTTTGAGTATGAAGGGGGAATGCAGGCAACGGTGCTGTATTCCAAAATTTCTTCATCCGATCTTGGAACGCAGGTGCAGGGAGAAGAGGGGACTTTGTGCATGGAGAAAATAAATATTCCCCGGCATTTAACATTTAAGCCCATATCGGGAGAGGAACTGGATTTATCGGAAGAGCATTGCGGAGATGATTATTTTTATGAGGCGAGAGATTTTATGGATTTAATTATACAAGGAAAGAGAGAGCATGAAATTAACTCACATGCTCACTCGTTGCTTGTAATGGAGGTATTGGATGAAGTGCGCCGGCAGATAGGGCTGGTTTATCCGGCAGACAAGGAGAGCTAAAGAGAGATAAACGCTGTTTTTACGGTTTTCTACTTCTTGTTTATCTGTTTATATCTTGTATATTTGGAATATTTTAAATGATTTGAACGGATATATAAGACATAAGTTTGAGACGATTTATCAATCGGAGAGAGAGAAAGTGATTTTCTTTGCGCAGCATTATCTTGGCAATAGGGACGAGGCGGAGGGGGTTGCTCAGGAGGTTTTTATGTCGGTTTGGAACAAAATAGAGGATTTGGATCTGGAAAAAAATATGTTTCCGTATCTGATTACCTTAACGCGAAACAGGTGTCTGAATATTTTACGGGAGAAGAAAAACCATTCTGTAGATTGTTCTGCCGGACAAATTGAGAAGATTGCAGTTCATTACAGTTCGCTGGAATCGGCTGATTCGTCTATGATAGCGGCCGAATTGAATGCTATTCTGGGACATTCGTTGGATAAGATGACACCCAAGGTGAAAAAAGCTTTTCTGTTAAGCCGTAATGGTATAAAATATGAAGAGATTGCCGCTATGGAAGGAGTTTCAATTAAAACAATAGAATATAGAATGATGAGTGCTCTTAGAGTATTTAAGCAAAATTGTAAAGATTTCCTTAATTATAAAGTATGACAAAGTATCTTTTAGTAAAGTATATTTGCGGAAATACCTCTCCACAAGAAGAAGAGTCGGTTCATAACTGGATTCATGCGGATAGCCGGAATCTTAGCTATTTTACCAATCTTAAAAGTGCGTGGATATTCCAGAATATACCGGCAGACGTTACCGCAAATTCCTCATCTTTACCGTTTTCATCAGAATCTTCTAATCATGCTGTTCCGTTTCGTTCGAGTGTCGTTCCTAAATTTGGTACCCGGCGTTTTTCTACAAAATTTGGGGTGGCGGCTGTGATAATTGTCTTGCTGGGGTTTCATGTTTATTTTTTGGTTGATAAATATATCGGGGACCCAAAAGAGGCTGATACCCGTGTGCTCCTTGGGGATATTCCTGCGGGGTACAAACACACCGTCTATACGAATAAAGGGACAAAGGCTATGGTGGAGCTTCCCGACGGTTCAACGGTTTGGCTGAATGCAGACTCCAAAATTGTATTTCCCGATAAGTTTAGGGGTTCTACCCGCGAGGTGCAGATTTGCGGCGAGGCTTTTTTTGATGTGGTGGGCGACTCTCTGCAACCCATGATTGTTTCTACCAATAAGAATTTTAAGATAC
Source organism: Bacteroidales bacterium (assembly GCA_036639755.1). Classification (GTDB taxonomy): domain Bacteria; phylum Bacteroidota; class Bacteroidia; order Bacteroidales; family UBA932; genus Egerieousia. Next base: position 6,291 of record JAVWIB010000071.1, on the reverse strand, counting down.
GGGTGAAGGGGACAAAGTTTAATGTAAGATCGTATGATAATGATGCGGATGCCCAAACTACGCTGATTAGCGGAACGGTGGAGCTGATTGAAGAGAAAGAGGGTGTTGGAGAGGTGGTTGTTGCCAAGCTGGCAGATGAGGAGTCTTATACGATAAAGGCGAATGCCTCTGTGGGGATTGTTGCAAAATCGGATACGACAAAACAGATAGCATGGAAAAACGGGTGTCTTATTTTTGATTCTACCCCCCTTTCTGAGGTTATTAAGCAATTGGAAAGGTGGCACGGTACTAAATTTAAAGTAGAGGATGCTTCAATTCTGAATTTCAGATATACGGCAGAGTTTAATTCCGAATCCATTGTTCAGATTATGGAGATGCTTAAGTTTATCTCAAGACTGGATTACTCTATAAAAGATAATGTGGTGCATCTTAGTAAAAAGATGAACCACATATAATCTTTATTTGGCTGTAGTTTATACGTTAAACAAGAAGTGCATAATATCACCATCCTGAACAACGTATTCTTTCCCTTCTACCCCTAATTTCCCGGCGGTGCGGCAGGCAGATTCGGAGCCGTATTTTACAAAATCATCATATTTTATCACCTCTGCACGGATGAATCCTTTTTCAAAGTCTGAGTGGATTACACCGGCTGCTTGAGGGGCTTTGTCTCCTTTATTGTAGGTCCAAGCACGTACCTCCTGTACACCTGCGGTAAAATAGGTTTCAAGATTGAGCAGGGCGTAAGCGGAACGGATAAGTCTTACAACACCCGATCTTTCAAGACCTATCTCTTCCAGAAACATCTGGCGCTCTTGGTAGCTCTCCAGTTCTGCAATCTCGGATTCTATTTTGGCGGCTATAATAAGTATCTGTGCGTTTTCGCCTTTTACCGCTTCATGAATCTGCTCAACATAGTGGTTTCCCTCTTTGGCACTGTTTTCGTCTACGTTGCACACGTACATGACCGGTTTGTTGGTAAGCAGGTATAACTCTTTTGCAAGTTTTTCATCTTCTGCATTATCAAAGGTAACTGTTCTGGCAGATTTGCCCTGAACGAGAACATCTTTGTATTGTACTAATATGTCGTATAGCCTTTTTGCAGCTTTATCGCCACCGGTAAGGGCTTGTTTATGTACTTTTCCTATGCGGCTTTCTATGGTTTCCAGATCTTTAAGCTGTAATTCGGTATCTATGATTTCTTTATCTCTTACGGGATTTACGTTTCCGTCTACGTGTATGATGTTGGGATCGTCAAAACAACGTACTACATGTAGAATGGCATCTGTTTCACGGATATTAGCAAGAAATTGATTTCCAAGGCCTTCTCCTTTGCTAGCCCCCTTTACAAGTCCTGCAATATCTACAATTTCCACGGTTGCGGGGACAACTCTGTGGGGTTTTACAATTTTTTCAAGAACCTGTAGTCTCTCGTCGGGGACAATGGTTGATCCTATATTGGGTTCAATTGTGCAGAACGGAAAGTTGGCGGATTGCGCTTTTCCGGAGCTGATACAGTTAAAAAGAGTTGATTTTCCTACGTTAGGCAGGCCTACTATTCCACATCTTAATGCCATGTTATTGTATTTCTTATTATCAGTTAGTTATAATCTTGATTGGGCCGCAAAGATAAGAAATAAAATTAAGTGCGTAAATTTTACTTTTTGTCATATGGAAATCCCAAAGAATATGTATTCTTGCAAGGTGTAAAAATGGGGATAGGTGGCAAAGTTTCCATTTAAAAACAGAATGATTATGAAAGAAGTTTTATTATTGTTGGTGATGTTCTGGAATGTAGAGAATTTTTTTGATCCGTTCGATCAGACAGGAATGACAGGAGATCATGATTTTACCCCCCGTGGGAAGAATTTCTGGACATGGAAGAAGTTTGTTAAAAAGCGGGATGATCTGGCAAAGGTGATTCTGCTATCCAGAGAGGAGTATGGAGTTTATCCCGCCATGATTGGGCTGTGCGAAGTGGAGAACTGGTTTGTACTGAATCAACTGGTAACTCAAACTCCGCTGGCCAGGATAGGGTATAAGGTGATTCATAAAGATTCTCCGGATCATAGAGGAATTGATGTGGCACTGTTGTATAATCCTGCTGTGGTAAAGGTGCTGACAAGGAGATTTTTTCCGGTTAGAACGGGAGGTGACAAAGTGGGTGACTCCATTTTGAAATCGCGGTTGATTTTATATATGAAAGGGATCGTGAACGGATTGGATACGGTGCACTGCTTTGTGAACCATTGGCCTTCCAAATTGGGAGGAGAGAAGGTTTCTCTGCCCAACAGGATGTTCGCTTCTAACATGGTAAAGATGAAGACGGATTCTATATTAGCGGAGAATGATAAAGCAAATGTGATTGTAATGGGGGATTTAAATGATAGGCCTGATTCAAAGCCGGTGAAAAATTTGAACAGGTTTATGAATTTGACAAATAATTTGTTAGCAGATTGTAAGAAAACGGGGTGGCCTCTTGGAACGCATAAATATAAGGAGAGGTGGGAATTTATTGATCAGTTTTTGGTTTCGGAAAATCTTGCCCCGGGTTACGATTCAATTATCGGGAACAGATTTATTTATTGCAAGAGGGAGAGTATGTGCGTTTTTGCTCCTAATTATCTTATAGATAGGGATGAACAGTATTTGGGCACAAAGTTGAGAAGGACACTATCGGGACCCAGATATCTGGGCGGAGTGAGTGATCATTTGCCTGTGGTGTTAAAAGTTTATGGATTGTATTGATTTTTTTTATTTTTTTACTACTTTTACATGCTGCAAATTGAAACATAAAAAGGGTATAAGCAATGAGACAATATTTGGATCTTCTTCATAAAATTATGGATGAGGGGACTATGAAGGGAGATAGAACCGGAACCGGCACAAAGAGTATATTCGGATATCAGATGCGATTGAATCTTAATGAGGGCTTTCCGCTTCTTACTACTAAAAAAGTGCATCTGAAATCAATTATTTATGAGTTGTTATGGTTTATAAACGGAGATACGAATATTAAATATCTGAATGATCACGGGGTTACTATCTGGGATGAGTGGGCAGATGAAAAAGGGGAGCTTGGGCCGGTGTATGGGGCGCAGTGGAGGCATTGGAAAACGGAAGCCGGAACGGAGATTGACCAATTGGCAAACCTAATGGTGCAGCTGAAGAAGAATCCCGATTCCAGAAGACATATCATTTCTGCGTGGAATGTGGCACAGGTAGATAGCATGGCGTTGCCGCCTTGTCACTCTTTGTTTCAGTTTTATGTGGCGGATAATAAGCTTTCCTGTCAGTTGTATCAAAGGAGTGCGGATGTGTTTTTGGGAGTTCCTTTTAATATTGCTTCGTATGCTCTTCTAACCATGATGATTGCAAAGGTGTGTGGGTTTGAACTAGGCGATTTTGTGCATACACTGGGTGATGCGCATATTTATCTGAATCATTTTGATCAGGTGAAAATACAATTAGCCAGAGAACTGCGGCCGCTTCCTAACATGTTGATTCATGGAGATCAAAAAGATATTTTTAGTTTTAAGTATGAAGATTTTGAGCTTGTAGATTATAATCCTTATCCGGGGATTAAAGCACCTATTGCGGTGTAGATAAATGGCAAGAATTTGTTTTAATTTTAATAGAGAATAAAGATGTTATCACTCATAGTGGCGGTAGCCCAAAATAATGCAATAGGGAGAAAGAATGATTTACTGTGGCATATTTCGCAGGATTTAAAACATTTTAAGGCAACTACTACCGGCCATCCGGTAATTATGGGGCGCAAGACGTATGATTCTATAGGAAGGCCGTTACCCGGACGTAGGAATATTGTTGTAACACGTGGAAACGGAGTGAAAGGGGAGATTAAGAATCCCGATACTACCTCTTTGGAAATAGTAAACAGCCTAGAAAAGGCGATTGAGATTGCAAAAGGAGAGGGGGAGTTTTTTGTAATGGGGGGAGGGGAACTTTATAATCAGACGTTTGAGAAGGCAGATAGACTTTATATTACAAAGATTTTTGCAGAGGCAACAGATGCAGATACTTTTTTTCCGGAGATAAAGAGTGATTATTGGAGAGAGATTCGTTGCGGAGAAAGAGTGAGGGATGAAGAGAATGGTATTGATTTTCAATTTGTTGTATATGAAAGAAGATAGTGCTAATTATTAACTAAACTAAACTAAACTATGAGTAGAGAAAATTTTGGAAGCAGATTTGGTGTGCTGGTGGCAATGGCCGGGTCTGCGGTAGGGTTGGGAAACCTTTGGCGGTTTCCTTATTTGGTTGGGACCAATGGCGGTGCCGCATTTATTTGTATTTATCTGGTATTTGTATTGCTGCTTTGCATTCCAATCATGTATTCTGAGTTTTTAATCGGACGGCGAAGCGGAGCTAATGCAATTAGTGCCTTTAAAGTACTGGCTCCCGGAAGTAAATGGGGCATTGTTGGATTATTGGGAGTTCTTGGTGCTATATCTATTCTTGCTTTTTATAGTGTAGTTGGAGGCTGGACAATTGATTATATTTTTAAGGCTGCTACGTTCCAGTTTAAAACGAGTGATACGACCGCTTTGGAGAGTATGTTTTCTACAAGTACTACCTCTATATTTGAACCTCTCCTGTTTATGGCTTTGTTTGTGATTTTTACCGGCCTTGTTGTGTTGGTGGGGGTGAAAAAAGGGATAGAGAGGTATACAAAGATTATGATGCCGTTGTTATTTTTACTGGTGTTGATTGTGGCAGTGCGTTCCGTAACATTACCAAATGCAAGCGAGGGACTGGCTTTTTTATTTAATCCCGATTTTTCGAAGGTAACAGCTACTACCTGTTTTGAGGCTCTTGGGCAAGCTTTTTTCTCACTAAGTTTAGGTTGTGGATCAATTCTTACGTATGGCTCTTATGTGAAGAAAGATGAAAATATTGTGAATATATCTATCTCTACTTCATTGGCCGATACAGGATTTGCTATTATTGCCGGTCTGGCTATTATGCCGGCCGTATTCTCTTTTGGAATTTCTCCGAGTGAAGGTCCCGGATTGGTTTTTGTAACTCTTCCACGTGTTTTTGCCCAGATTCCATTTGGCGGCATACTGGCAATCTTGTTTTTCTTTATTTTGTTTTTTGCGGCAATTACCTCATCCATTTCTTTGTTGGAAGTGCCTGTTGCCTATTTAATTGAGGAGTTTAAGTTTAAGAGAAGGACAGCCGTTTTTTTTATGACCGTCTTTGTGTTGATTTTAAGTACCCTTTGCTCACTTTCACAAGGGATTCTTGCAAATGTTAAATTGTTAGGGTTAACTTTTTTTGATTTCTTTGATACATTATCGGCGAATATACTTATGCCTGTGGGCGGTTTGCTGACTGTTATTTTTGTGGGTTGGCGTTTAGGTAAGGCTAATTTTGTAGACGAAATTACCAGTAGCGGATATATTAAGCTAAAGGAGTGGTTTATTAATTTTACCTATTTTTCAATTAAGTATATTGCACCTATTGTAATTGGAATTATTTTGGTGAGAGGGTTTATTTAACTCACTTAGCGTTTTAAAATTGCGCAGTATCTTGATTATTAGGATACTGAGCTAGAGTAAATTAAAAATAAAAGTTGCCCGAGATCTATTCTCGGGCAACTTGCGTTAGGTTCGTATTTTTGGGGCGATTATTATTTCATGTGAATTCTTAAATAAACATGTCCGAAATTACCACTTATTGTGTATCCTGCAGGAACACCGGCAATCTTTATTGGAAGTAAATATTTTTCCCCCGGCTGTAAGTCGGAAGTTTTTATAGTAAAAGGAGCCTCGTATAGGCGTTTCCCTTTTGGGATTACAGGTGAGGGTAAAGTGTATGCTGATTCCGGAAGCAGAATATAAGTTCCTGTACTTCCCAATGATTGGTTATATGTCTTAACCATATCGGGGGCAACGGCTAATGATACTGAGATATCTTGTTGATTGTCTTCGGCATACGGAACAGTATAATTTACTAGAAAATCAAACGATATATCTTTTGTTGGTAATACTTTGGTTTGTGTTATATAGTGATTAACGTATGGTAATTCTATAACTACGCCCATCTTGTCCCATTCTATAAAATTATCATCTTTGAGACAAGAGGTAGAGGTAAGAGCCGTCACAATCAAGCATACTAATGGAAAAAATTTATTAATTGTTTTCATACGTAAATATTTCTTATTAAAAACCGCTGATAGTCAGTGATTTAATTTTCATTGTTTTTTTTATAAGTTCAATTCAAACAAAATAAGAGATAGCACTTGTGAAAACAAATGCGTGGTTA
>JAVWIB010000070.1:0-15744 GCA_036639755.1 Bacteroidales bacterium | reverse complement strand
GGCGTTAAAACAATTGCAAAAACTAGATACGGTAAACGAATATTTTGTTTTTGTGAGCGGAGGAGAAGATAAGTGTCTTTATGCAACTCCCAATATGCATATTATTGAGGTTAAATGTCCCACATATCCTTTGTGGGAGCAAGTAGCTCTTCCGGCTGCTGTTAAGAGAGTAAAAGCAGACCTTTTGCATTGTACCAGTAATACCGCCCCTATTTTTTGCAAAGTGCCGCTTATTTTAACATTACATGATATTATTTTTCTGGAAAAAAGACAGCACGCCAGCAAATCACTTTATCAGAATATGGGGTGGTATTACAGAAAATTTGTTGTGCCGCGCATCTTACCAAAATGCAGAAAAATTATTACCGTCTCAAAATTCGAATGCAACAGAATACGAGAAGCATTGAATCTGGCTCCCGATAAAGTGACAGCTATTTATAACGGATACAACTCTCATTTTAAGCCTATGGCAGATTATTATGAGGTTACCAAAGAATATTTACCTGAGAAAGATTATCTTTTCTTTTTGGGCAATACAGATCCTAAAAAGAACACTGCAAGGGTCTTAACAGCCTATAGCATCTATCTCAAACAATCGTTGGTGAAGTTGCCGCTCCTTATTGCAGACTTAAAGCCGGAAATTGTGGATGGCGTATTAAAGGAGGGTGGAATAGAGGAGATTAAACCGTATCTGAGGTTTGGCGGATATATAAAAAATACAAACCTTCCGTATGTTTATAGCGGTGCAAAAGCGTTTATTTACACCTCATTAAGAGAAAGTTTTGGAATCCCTATTTTGGAGGGAATGGCATGTGGAACTCCTGTTATAACATCCAATACCTCAGCCATGCCGGAGATTGCCGGAGACGGAGCGGTTTTGGTAAATCCGTTTAAGGAAGATGATATTGTCCAGGCGATTCTCAAACTGGAAAATGATAGAGAATATTACAACAAACAAAGAGAATACGGGCTGAAACGGGTAAAAAAATTCTCTTGGGAGGCTACGGCAAGAGCTATGTTGGAATTGTACCATTTGTAATTAACCCGGCAAAGGTTAAAAATCGTATGATTTTGAAATAAAACAATGGAAAAAGTGTAACATATGAAATGGTATTCTAAATATTATAATATACAGGACACAGATCCTGAAGCAATATCAGCTGTAATTTATGATGAAATACAACAAAATATCAATCATAATTTTACAAAAGATAATCCTGTAGTTTCGATTGTTGTAATAGCCTATAATGAGGAGCGAAATCTTCCGGCATGCCTTTGGTCGCTTAGTAATATCAAAAGCAAATATCCTATGGAAATCATAGGCGTTAATAATAACTCTAAAGACAGAACGGCGCAGGTTTTTGAAAAATGCGGTATACAGTCGCTTTTCCAGGATGAATATCAAAGTCCGGGAGCATCCCGTCAGTGCGGATTAATGCATGCCAAAGGCAACTATTATTTTTGTATTGATGCAGATTTAATCTATCCGCCTACCTATGTAGATGCAATGATGGATGAATTGCAAAAACCGGGTGTTGTAGGAGTTTCGTCAAAATATAGTTATATGCCTGATAAAAAGCATTCTCTTCTATCTTTGAGATTGTATGAATTTGTGAAAAACATTCATCTTCGGATGCTTGCCGCTAAAAGGCCGGAACATGTTGTGCGAGGGGCCGTTTTTGCTCATAATCTTCCTTTAGCCAGACAGATTGGGTATAGGATGGATATTTTTAGGGGAGAGGATGGATCAATGGCTTTAGCCTTAATGAAACACGGTAAAATTAAATTTGTGAACAATAAAGCCTGTACTGCGGCAATCGGATGTTCGCATCTGGGAGATCAATCAACATTCGGCTCCTTAATAAATAGGATAAAAAAGCATCTTGCCGATATTAGAGGCTATTTTATTCCCAAGAAAGTTCGTAATGATCAACCGGATAATATTGTTAATAGAAAAAACACATAATGGAATTTTCTCTTAAAAGCGGAACGGCAAAAGGGGTAATATGGAGTGCTGTTGAACGATTTTCTGTTCAGGGGGCTAATTTTATTTTAGGTATTATGATAGCTAGCCTGTTAACCCCCGGTGATTATGGATTAATAGCAATGTTAGCTATCTTTATGGCTCTTTCTCAAACCTTTATTGATGGTGGCTTTGCTAATGCTCTTATTCAGAAGAAAGATAGAACGGACGTTGATTATAGCACTGTCTTTTATTTTAATGTATTGCTATCTGTTGTAGTTTATCTTCTTATTTATGTATCTGCTCCCCTGATTTCGAAATTTTATGAATCACCGGAGTTAACATTAATTGCAAGAGTTATAGGCATAACCTTAGTTATTAACTCGTTTGGAATAGTACAGCAAGCTATTATTACTATTGCATTAGATTTTAGAAAGCAGGCGATTGCTTCTTTATCCGCCGTATTGATTAGCGGCATTATAGGTATATATATGGCATACAATGGGTATGGGGTGTGGGCTTTGGTTATACAAAGTATAATTAATAATATAATAAGAGTGTGCGTATTATGGTTTTTTGCTAAGTGGCGTCCCGGGTTCATGTTTTCGATGAAGTCTTTTAAGGAGCTTTTTGAATTTGGGTCTAAACTATTGCTATCTTCCATTATTCATACTGTTTATACTAATTTATACACGCTGGTGATAGGGAAGAAATTTGCGGCAGCAGAGTTGGGCTATTATAGTAGAGCTTCATCATTGGCACTTTTTCCGTCGTATAATTTTACCAGTATTATAGAACGAGCAATTTATCCGGTATTATGTAAAAGGCAGAATGATTTAGAAGCTCTTAACGAGTCATTTTTGAAATATATGACAATGGCTTGTTTTATTATATTCCCCATTATGGTTGGCATTGCCGTATTGGCCCGTCCTTTAATTGCTTGTATCCTGAATGAATCGTGGATGGATACTGTTCCATTGCTGCAGATTTTGTGTATAGCATTTATGTGGGATCCTGTTATGAGAATGAACCATTCCGTTATTAATGCGAAAGGTCGTTCCGACTATTTCCTATATGCTGAGATTATAAAAAAGATAACAGGGATGATAATCTTATTAATTACAATCCCATTAGGCGTTAAAATTATGTGTGCAGGTCTCATATTATATGCTTTTTGTGATATGTTAATCATAATATATTATAATAAAAAAGTTACTAATCTTGGGTTGCTGATTCAAATTAAAATGATCTTGCCGATTGCTTTATTATCCCTTGGCATGAGTGCGTTTGTATTGGGCGTAGAGAGATTGCTAATTCCATTTTCGCCTATTATTCAGCTTCTTGCAGGAAGTATTTCCGGAATTATTTTTTATGTTGGAATATCTTATTTGTTTAAAATAAAAGAATTAAAAATATTACTACAACTTATTAAAGGTAAATAAACAGCAATGAATAATCAGCTTGTGTCAATTATTATTCCCGTATATAATTCTAAACTATATTTAGAAGATTGTTTGAATTCCATTCTTGTTCAGACATATTCTAATATTGAAATTTTATTAATAGACGATGGAAGTATTGACGGATCGGGTGAAATATGTGATGGATATGCCAAAAGAGATAGTAGGATACAAGTGTTTCATAAGAAAAATGGCGGAGTAAGTAGTGCTAGAAATGTAGGACTTTCAAAAGCAGAAGGGGAATGGGTCTTGTTTATAGATAGCGATGATTATGTAGCAGTAAATCATATTGCAGATTATGTGTCTAAGCTACATGAGATTCCGGATTACAATTATAAAAGTGTGGTTTTTCAAGGATATAGGAGAGTTATTAAGGGTGAAATCATATCTGTGGAACTGGAAAACTTATATTTTGAAACGACTCATAAATCGCAGATGCTAAAATATTTGCATATTGATCATGATGCTTTAGGATATGTTTGGTCAAAAATTTTTAATCTTAGGCTTATTAAAGAGTATAATATAAAATTTGATGAGCAGATATCGTTATCGGAGGATCTGATATTTACATTAACTTATCTGGAACAGTGTAATCATATTTTTATAACAACTTCTTGTAATTATTTTTATAGGCAGGATAATAATGAGAGTCTTTCCAATAGGAAGAATGATTATTTAATAGGAAAAAAAACAATCAATACAATTCATATATTATTAAGCAGGATGATCGTAGAATCTAATTATGGAGATTTATTTGAATTAAAGTTTCTGGATAGTAGATTTTGTGCACTATTAAATTTATTCTCCAAAGTTAATTCAAAATATACAAAAGACTTTATTATTAGGGAAATAATTGAATATAAATCTATTAAGAATATTAAACAGCTACGGTATACTCATAAATACTATAAATGCTTATATAAAGCAATGGTTACTTTTCCTCCAAAAATAGTATATTGTATTTTTTATTTATATTTTTTAATTAAGGGTAGAATTAGTAAATAATAGTAGGTGAAAAGAGCTATGATAAAAGGGAAAGATTTTATTTTTACGGGACTTCAGCCATGGGATATATCCATTGGATCCAATGCGAAAGATATTGCTATGGAGATATCTAAGCAAAACAGAGTGTTATATGTTAATACTCCGTTGGATATCAAAACATACAAAATGGGGGAAAGTACCACTGAAACTGTACATCGCAGAGATGTGATTGATAAGAAAAGGCCTGTACTTAGACAACTGACTCCAACGTTGTGGATAGTAGATTTACCATTTGCGATATTGCCTATTAATCCTATTCCGGATGGCTTTTTGTTTGATCTATTTAATTATTATAATAATAAAAAAATATACTCCTTTGTACAAACAATCATACGGAAATTAAATTTTGATGATTATATATTATTTATTGATAATGATGTATATAGAAGTTTATATGCTGTGGAAATATTAAAACCGAGTTTTTCTATTTACTATAGACGTGATAATTTAGTGAGCAAATTTTGGCAAAGACATGTTAAAAGATTGGAGCCTAAGATTTGTGCTGCATGCGATGTGGTTCTGGCAAATTCCGGCTATCTGTCCAACATGGTAAAGCCTTATAATAAAAAATCGTATGATGTAGGGCAAGGGGTAGAGTTATCAGATTATAATGCGGAATTTATCCATGCTGTTCCATCTGATCTAAAGAACATCAAGCATCCTATTGTGGGATATACAGGGTGGATAACTTCAAAAAGGCTTGATGCGGATTTATTATATGATATTGCATCTGAGCTTGCAGATATTTCTTTTGTGATGGTAGGAAGTGAAGATGATTATTTTATGCAGCATAAATTACATACTTTAGAAAATATTTATTTTTTAGGGCTTAAGCAAGTTAAAGAGATTCCGGCATATATTGCCGCATTTGATGTATGTATAAACCCTCAGCTAAGTAATGAGATAACAATTGGGAATTATCCTAGAAAAATAGATGAATATTTGGCAATGGGTAAACCTGTTGTTGCCACAAAAACAAAGACAATGGAGATGTTCGACCAATATGTGTGGAATTGTATTGGTGCGGCAGAGTATAAAAAAGCGATTCGTCATGCGCTGCATATTGTTGATAATGATGCTGTTGTAAATAGAATACGGTTTGCTAAATCTCATACTTGGGCCAATTCGGTGAATAAAATTTATTCCTATATAAAGGAACATAAACAATAATATTATGTTAGAGAATCATCCAAAATTAAAGCATTTTTTGCACTATTTACTTATACATCCATATACGGCCAGACCCAGACTATGGGTTAGGTGGTTTATCATACCGTTGATTATAAAACGGGGAAAAGGATCTATTATTAGAAGGAAAGCAAGATTGGATATTATTCCCTCAAAAAAATTTGCTATTGGAGTAAAAACAATTATTGAAGATTATGTCATTGTGAATAATGGGATGGGGAATGTTATTATAGGAAATTATTCTAAAATGCTCTCGCGTACGATGCTTGTGGGACCTGTTAAAATTGGCAATAAAGTGGTACTTGGAAGTAATTCAAGAATTACAGGTCTTACGCATAATTATCTGGATGTTAATATTCCTATTGATGACCAAGGTGTTACTGCTTCCATGACTACCATTGAAGATGATGTGTGGATTGGTGGAAATTGCTGTATTAATCAAGGGTTGCATATTGGTACACATGTAATTATTGGAGCCGGCAGTGTAGTGACTAAAGACATTCCAAGTTACTGTGTTGCTGTTGGCAATCCGGCCAGAGTTGTAAAAATGTTTGACTTTGCCAAAAATGAGTGGGTAAGGCCTGCAAAACAATAAATTTATAAGAATTATTTCATGATGATCATCCTTAAATTTCTTTTCTGGTTCTCTCTTCTCCTTGTTTTTTATACCTATCTGGGGTATGGGATTTTGTTGTGGGTTCTTGTAAAAATAAAGGAGGTGGTTAAAAAACCATTGCAAAAAAAATTGCCTCCCGATAATGATTTGCCACCCGTGACGCTTTTTATAGCGGCATATAACGAGCAAGATGTAGTGCAGGCGAAGATGTCTAACAGTCTTGCTCTGGATTATCCGGTAGATAAAATGACAATCATGTGGGTAACAGATGGTTCTAATGATAAAACGGTGGAGCTGTTGCGTCCATTTGAGACGTTGCATAAACATGGTTCAGAGGGGACTGATTGCCTTGGTGAGGAGTTATATTGTTGGAAAAAAAGTTTGCATTCCCCTAGAATACGGGTGGAACATGTTCAGCAACGGGGAGGGAAGGCAGCGGCATTTAATAGAGGGATTGACTTTGTAACTACTCCTATTGTTATTTTTACCGATGCCAATACCATGTTAAACCGAGAGGCGGTAAAAGAGATTGTACGGGAATTTACGGATGAGAAAGTGGGATGTGTTGCCGCAGAAAAACGGGTGAATGCGCAAATGAGTGTGGCACAGGAGAGCGTGAAGGGAGATGTTGTGATAAACGGAATTGCGGGAATGTCCGAGGATGCTGCCTCTACCGAGGGAATTTATTGGAAGTACGAGTCTGCATTAAAGGCACTGGACTACAGGCTTTATTCAGCAGTAGGGGCGGCCGGTGAGCTGTTTGCCGTACGGACGAATTTGTATGAAAAACTAGGGAACGATACTCTGCTGGATGATTTTATTCTCTCTATGCGAATTGCGCAGCGCGGCTATAAGATAGCTTATTGTTCCAATGCCTATGCGGTAGAGGGGACGTCGGCAAATATAAAGGAGGAGGGCAAGCGCAAGGTGAGGATTGCGGCGGGTGGGCTGCAATCTATCGGGAGGCTGTTGCCGCTGCTGAATGGTTTTAAGTATGGCGTTTTGAGCTTTCAGTATCTTTCGCACCGAGTACTCAGGTGGAGTCTTACTCCGGTGTGTTTGTTATTGCTGATTCCGCTGAATACTCTGCTGGTGTGGCAGGAGGCAGGTTGTTTTTATAATGTGATGCTGGGGTTGCAGGGGCTCTTTTATTTGATGGGGGGAGCGGGTTGGATTTTATCGGTGAAGGGGAGGAAAAATAAGATTCTATATGTGATTTATTATTTCCTTTTTATGAATTATAATGTTTTTAAGGGGGTGAGGTATCTTATGACCAAAAAAACAGGCGTTTGGGAGAAGGCAAAGCGGAAATAATTTATAAAACTATACAAAAAAAAATTATCTTTGTACTTGGCAATTGTATTAATTTATGACTAGGAAGATTCTTGTAACCGGGGGAGCCGGATTTGTTGGTTCCCATTTATGTAAACGGCTTGTTAATGAGGGACATGATGTAATATGCCTCGATAATTATTTTACGGGTTCCAAAGAGAATGTAAAGGCGTTATGGCATAACCCCAAATTTGAATTGGTGAGGCATGATGTCATTAATCCTTATTTTGCAGAAGTTGATGAGATTTATAATCTTGCATGTCCCGCATCTCCCATTCATTATCAGCATAATCCAATTAAAACAACAAAAACATCGGTTTTGGGTATTATTAATATGCTGGGGCTGGCGCGTGAGGTAAAGGCAAAGATTATGCAGGCCTCTACAAGTGAGGTGTATGGAGATCCTACCCAAAATCCTCAGACAGAGAGCTATTGGGGTAATGTAAATCCTATTGGAGAGCGTTCTTGCTATGATGAAGGAAAGAGAATCGCAGAGACGTTGTGTATGGATTATCACCATGTGCATAATGTGAGAATTAAGATTATAAGAATTTTTAATACGTATGGCCCTAATATGAATCAGAATGACGGACGTGTCATTTCTAATTTTATTGTACAGGCACTTAAAAATAAAGATATAACGGTGTATGGAGATGGGTCGCAAACCAGAAGCTTCCAGTATGTAGATAATCTGATAGAGGGAATGGTAAGGGTAATGGCTACCGGAGACAATTTTACGGGGCCTATTAATCTGGGAAATCCGCAGGAATTATCGGTGCTGGGGTTGGCGCAGAAAATTATTGAGATAACCGGTTCCAGAGCAAAAATTATCCTTAAACCGCTCCCGATGGATGATCCCAAACAGCGGAAGCCGGATATTGCACTGGCTAAGAAAGTAATTGATTATAACCCAGATATATCTTTGGAGGCAGGATTGTCCAAAACAATTTTGTATTTTGAGGAGTTGTTAAAAGAAAAATAAGAACCGCAGCTGTATTATGAACGTAGAGATAAATCCCGGCGAGTTTAAAATTTTAGTGGTTGATGATGTTGTGTCGAATGTTATTCTGCTAAAAGCTCTGTTAACCAAGGAGCAATATAAAATTGTTACTGCTACTAATGGTGAACAGGCATTGTCTATGCTTGGTACGGATTCTCCGGATCTGGTTCTGCTGGATGTTATGATGCCGGGTATGAGCGGCTTTGAAGTTGCTCAGAGAATGAAAGATAATCCGCAATATGCAGAAATTCCTATTATTTTTCTTACGGCGTTAAATGCTTCGTCCGATATTGTACAAGGGTTTAAGATGGGGGCAAATGACTTTATCTCAAAGCCGTTTAATAAGGAGGAACTTATTATCCGTATTACCCATCAGATTTCCCTGGTTGCCGCAAAACGGATTATTTTACAACAGACAGAGGAGTTAAGGAATACAATCAACGGGCGTGATAAATTATATTCCGTTATTGCGCATGATTTGCGTTCTCCCATGGGGTCTATGAAAATGGTGCTGAATATGATGTTGGTGAGCCTTACAAAAGAACAGATCGGGAAAGATTTATATGATTTTCTGAATGTTGCCAATCAGACCGCCGAAAATACGTTTAGTTTGCTGGATAATCTCCTTAAATGGACAAGGAGCCAGATAGGGCGTCTGAATGTGGTATTTCAGGATGCAGATATTACAGAGCTGTTGGCAGATATTGTTGATGTGTTCCATCTGATTGCGAAGGTAAAAGATATTCAGTTAGAGTTTAAGAATCCAAAAGATCATATGCAGATCAGGGGCGATATTGATATGATAAAGACGGTTATGCGTAACTTATTGAGCAATGCCGTAAAATACAGTCGGGATGGGGGGCTGATTGAGGTTTATACGGAAGATGCCGGAGATTTTGTGAATATACATGTGAAAGATAATGGCACCGGTATTAAAAAAGAGGATCAAGGTAAATTATTGAATATGAGTTCTCATTTTACTACGTTTGGTACTGCTAATGAAGAGGGATCAGGTTTGGGGCTACTCTTGGTGAAAGATTTTGTGGAGAAGAACGGAGGTAAATTATGGTTCCGGTCGGAAGAGGGGGTAGGTTCTACCTTTAGTTTCTCGATTCCTAGAGCAAAATAGCAATCTAAAGCAGTTTCAACTCGCTGATAACGGGGTTGTGATCACTCCATTCTTTATTGGGAGAATAATATTTTACAGATTTAAAATCTTTACTGTGGAAGATGTAATCGATCCGCAGTATTTTTTTGAAGTATCGGAATGTGTACATGTAACCGTGTCCGCTCTCGGTAAAACCGTCGGTGAGTCTGTTGGCGGCCTGATTGTATACGTAGGAGAGAGGGGTATCGTTAAAATCTCCACATAGAATAACGGGGTATTCCGCTTTGTCTATGACCTGTGCAAGAATATTAATTTGCTGTGCCCTCATTTTGTAGCTGGTGCCCATTCTGATTGTCATAATTTCTGCAACATCGGTGTTGGCAATCGTTTGTCCGTTGCTTTTTATTTTTTCTACCTCATGGCTGGTGGTGCTTACCCCCGTAGTTTGCAGATGGGTAGTAATGACAATAATCTTTTTGGAAAGATTGACCAACGAGTCTGTTATAACCCGAGTAAGGGAGTCTTTTATTCTGTACAAATGAAGGGTGGAGTCTGCTGTTAGGGTATGTTTTTCCATGGCAGAGTTAATCTGTTGTTTGATTTTATCGGCAGGGTATAGTGCAATGGTCGATTGCATGTATCCAACATCGGAAAAGGGATACTCTACATATTTGCTATCCAGAATGGGATATTTGCTGTAGGTGGCAAGCTCTTTATTTGCTTTGTTGTTCCTGTTGGACACACTGTATGGGAAAGAGTCAAAAATTTTGGCAAGGCTGTCTCTCCTTTTTGCAGGGTTGTCATACTCCTGAAAGCAGGCGATATCTATATTCTGAGTATTCAGAAAATCTACTAGTTGTCGGGAATTGGATTCCGGGTTTCCTCTTGTGACAAACATGTGGGTATTGTAGGTGAGCACCCTTATGTTTTCTGTCGCCTCTTTTTGTTGGACAAGGGCGGGGGCGGGTTGTTTGCCCAATCTGTAAAAAGTTGCAACATAGCTGTAAGAGAGTGCAACGGCTATAAGGGGAATGAGGCAGATAAGCCATCTTCTGCGAATTATCCAATAGATGAAATAACAGATATTCAATAAAATAAGGATGGGGAGGAGAAGCCCTATAAAGGCGGTAACGGTGTTCTCGTGAAATAAAAACTTGCCAATATGTAATGCCAGAATTGTTAGAACGGCAAGTACAATTGTAAGCACAATTGATAATCCGTATAATAAAAATAAGGTGGCCTTTTTTCCCATAAACAATAATTTAATTCTCTGGCAAATTTATTAATAATTTATGAAAGAGCGGAGATATTTCCGTAGTTATTCATATCTTTGTCTAAAATATTTTTTATGATGGATTATAATACACAGCGCGAAAAGTTGCTGATGCCTGAATACGGTCGACACGTGCAGGATATGATAGATTATGTAAAGAATCTTCCCGATAAAGAGAAAAGAAATGAGCAGATTCAGGCTGTTGTTGCGGTTATGGGTACTCTGAATCCACAATTAAGGGACATTAATGATTTTAAGCATAAACTTTGGGATCATGTTCAGATAATATCTGATTTTCAAATAGATATAGAATCTCCTTATCCAACCCCTACCAAAGAGACCAATCTTATTCCTTTGGAAAAAAGCCCCATTAAGGCAGTGCATTACGGCAGGAATATTCAGAATATGATAGAAATTATTGCCGTACGTCCGGAAGACGAGGTGAAAACCTATATGATTAAGACGCTGGCCTCCTATATGAAGCAACAATATCTTATCTGGAATAAAGATACCGTAAGCGAGGAGACAATTTTTAAGGATATTTATAATTTATCGGAAGGGAGAATTACGGTTCCAGCAGATGTACATATAGGAATGGGGCAGGCAGAGGTGCCAATACATTCAAGGAGTACGGCCGTTACACAGGGTATAGGGAATGTTCGTAATAATAATTATAGAAATAACGCAAAAGGGAAAAATAATAACAATAATAACAACAAGCGTTGGAAGAATAATAAATAATGGCAAAGCAAGAGAAACCGAAGCTCTCTAAAAGAGAACAAGAAGCGGCTAAGGCTGAGGTAGCTGTTCCACACAGAAAAGATGCTATTTATCTTGTATGCGGCCTGATATCGTTGGTGGTGGCCGTGTTCACTTTTGTATCGTTGGTCTCCTATGTATTTACTTGGGCGGAAGATCAAAGTCTGTTTTCGCGTCAAGATATGTTTAACACCCTTATTGATGTGGAGAACGATGGGGGAAAGATGGGGCTATACTGGGCTAATTTTCTTATAACCAAGCTATTTGGCTTAGGTGCTTTTATTATTCCTTTTTTCTTTATAGGGGTTGCGCTATTCTGTCTTAAGATAAAAAAGATAAAGGTTGTAAAACTGTTTTTTGTATCGTTAATAGGTTGTATCCTTATTTCCGTTGCATTTTCGTATATCTTTTCGTTTACCAGGTTTGATGCGTGGTTTGGCAGCGGAGCCGGTGGTTCTTACGGATATTATGTGAATAACTGGCTTAAAAGTATGATAGGGCTAATAGGTACAGGCTCTGTTATTGGTGTTACAATTATTATCTGGCTGATTGTTATTAATAAAAGTTTTGTTACAAAATTTAATAACTGGATTGATAAGCTAACGGCTCCCCGTCCTAAAAAGGGTTCTAAGGTGTTGAACGAGGGGGCTGCCAATGAGGCTGAAAATTCCGGTGCAAATGATAATCCTGCGGCTGTTGCTACTGCGGAAGGGGGGGCCGGAGCATTGGTTGCGGCGGCTGCAAATGGGGCGACAGCTAAAGAGAATGATACTATTTTTGAAATTGACGGAGAGATTGTAAACAGTGCTACCGGAGAGGTTTTGCCGGCTGATCGTGCGGCAGAAAATATTCCTGTGGTGGAGGTACTTGGGCGGAGTGAGATGGAGATTATCTCTTTACCGGAGCCTCCCGTTGCTTCCAATCTGCATTATGCAGAGCATAAAGAGGAGATTCCCGATAAAGAAAAGGATGATGATTTTATAGGGCAATATACAGAGGCTGAATTAAAAACCTTGTTTGATCCGCGGTTGGATCTCTCTTCTTATGAGGCTCCACCTCTCTCTTTACTGGAAGATTATAAGGATAAATGGTATGAGGTATCCAGAGAAGAACTTGAGAAAAATAACAGACAGATTGTAAGGACATTGGCCAATTATAAAATTGGTGTTGCCAAAATATCGGCGAGGATAGGGCCTACCGTAACCCTTTATGAGATTGTACCGGCTCCCGGTGTTAGGGTATCGCAGATTAAGAGGTTGGAAGAGGATATTCAGCTTTCGCTTGCGGCCAAAGGGGTGCGTGTGGTAACGCTGGTGGGGACAAATGCAATTGGTATTGAGGTGGCAAATGAGAAGCCGAGTATTGTGTCTATGCTTTCTGTACTGGATGATCCTAAGTTTAAAGAGGCTAAATACGATCTTCCGGTATCGTTGGGTAAAACCATTACCAATGAGGTTCTTCATTTTGATCTGGCCAAGATGCCGCATCTTTTGGTAGCAGGTGCTACCGGACAGGGTAAATCGGTGGGATTGAATGCTATTCTGGCATCGTTGCTTTATTCAAAGCATCCGTCTGAGTTAAAACTGGTGCTGGTGGATCCTAAGAAAGTGGAGCTGTCTTTGTATTCAAAATTGGAGAAACATTTTCTGGCGAAGCTGCCCGATGCCGATGAACCGGTTATTACCGATACTCAAAAGGTTGTTTATACCCTCAAATCTCTTTGTTCGGAGATGGACAGCCGTTACGATTTATTAAAACTGGCTTCTGTAAGGAATGTGAAAGAGTACAATGAGAAGTTTTTACAGAGAAGGTTGAATCCGCTAAAAGGACATAGGTATATGCCTTATATTGTGGTGATTATAGATGAGTTTGCCGATTTGCTCATGACTGCAGGGCGCGAGATAGAGGAACCTATTGCCCGTCTGGCTCAGTTGGCACGTGCGATTGGTATCCATTTGGTGATTGCAACACAGAGGCCTACTACCAGTGTGATTACCGGTAATATAAAAGCCAATTTCCCGGCCCGTATCGCATTTATGGTGCGTTCAAGTATAGATTCCAGAACAATTTTGGATCAGACGGGTGCCAATCAGCTGATAGGACGCGGAGATATGCTTATTTCTACGGGTGGAGATCTTACCCGTGTGCAATGTGCTTTAATTGATACCAAGGAGGTGGAGCGGGTTGTTGATTTTATTGCCAAGCAAAGGGGATATACTACAGCTCATTATCTTCCGGAATATACAGGAGAGGATAAAGATGGCGATAACGGCCCCGGAGTTGGTGAGGTGGATTTGAATCGCCGGGACGGCCTTTTTGAGGATGCAGCCAAACTGGTGGTTATGCATCAGCAGGGCTCTACATCGTTAATTCAGCGTAAGATGAATCTGGGATATAACCGTGCGGGACGTATTATGGATCAGTTGGAAATAGCCGGTATTGTAGGCCCTTTTGAGGGGAGCAAGGCAAGGCAGGTGCTGATTGGTGATCTAAGTGAACTGGATTTAAAGCTGGCTTCCATTAAAGATATTTATGGATAAAATACTGGATATGATGATGTGTTTGCAGAATAAAAGTGTGTGGCTTGGGGGGGCGTTTCTGTTTTTTGTATTCTCGTTTTGCGGGATTGGCAGCAGAGCGATACAGGCCCAGAGTAAGGAACTGGAGGGGTTTGCAAAAAAGGCGAATGCCGGAAGTGAGATTGCGTTCCAGTTCTCGGCTACCGATAATAAAGGGAAGGAGATTTATAATGAGGCGGGAAAAACACTTATACAGGGGAATAAATATCGTCTGGAGGTGCCCGGTAATTTATTAATTGTAAATAACGGCCGTACCCGCTGGATTTATAAAGAACAGGATGATGAGCTTGTGATTGCCGCCAATAATCCCAATGAAGAAGATATTCTGGAGAATCCGTTTGCGATTCTTCAATCAAATGGAAAACAGATTAGAAATTATGCGGTTTCTATCGTAAAACGTG
Source organism: Bacteroidales bacterium (assembly GCA_036639755.1). Lineage (GTDB taxonomy): Bacteria > Bacteroidota > Bacteroidia > Bacteroidales > UBA932 > Egerieousia. The sequence goes on along the minus strand of JAVWIB010000070.1, from coordinate 1,021 downwards.
CTGCGGGAGCGGGTGGAGTTCAAATGCAGGGTGTTCCCGATAAAATTATTCTCACAGCCAGGGGGGGGGCAAAATATACGATAAAGATTACCGGATTTAAGGGTGTTCCTAATTTATCGGGACCTATCTTTGAATTGGACGTAAAAAAATACCCCAAGGCGGTGGTAACAGATTTGCGGTAGTATACGGTTGGTAATCTTCTTGTTATAAATTTGCTTGCCGGAATACTTCCAGAATGGACGGATAGGTATTGGAGAGATATTGAGGCAACTCTTCTTTTTTTACCCACATACATTGTTGAATGTTCTCTTCTAGTTGCGGTTTGGGAGTATCTCCGTTTGTATGATACATTTTATACCAGTAGGTGTGTTTGAGCATAAAATTCCCGTTCAGATGGTAGCAGTGGTGGGTGATGCAGATAAGCTCTCTCATCTCCATTTCGCTGATACCGCACTCTTCTTCTACCTCACGCAATGCGGAATTGCGAATATCTTCATTGGGCTCCTGTTTCCCTTTTGGCAAATCCCATAATCCGTTTCTGAAAATCAATAGAATTTCCCCTTTTTTATTGAACACTAATCCTCCTCCGGCGTTAATTTGTTTGTACTCCGAGCAGATTTGTTTAAATGTATTCCCTACATTGTTTGCAGGTACGGGTACGTATAATAGATTGATTTTTTTTGATTGATCAAAGAACCCGGGCAGACGGCTTAACTGTGAGTTCTCGCTGTAATGGTAGATTACGGCATTTGAATTATAGGTTGAATCTGCTTTTTCCGGGCAGACTGTTAATACTCTTTTATCAAAATAGATATTATACATAACGTTTAATGATTGGTATCGGAATTTTTTGCGAGTGTAAAGATAAAAAAAAATTAGTTTTCTGTTAAGAATATGTTGAACTATGTGTTTATATAGGGAAAACAGAAATGCATCCCTAATTTAGGACAGTCGTTTAAGTCTCTTTGGGGAGCGTAAACTAAACTGTGTCAGCATCTATTTTCGGAGTGATTTTGAGATT
>JAVWIB010000069.1:0-15980 GCA_036639755.1 Bacteroidales bacterium | reverse complement strand
AAATGTTACTTTGCATTAATCAATATGTATGCAAATCACTCTACCGGAAAAAACAGAGACGATCTGGGTGTTCCCCTTCTCCTGGAAAACAACATTAACGGAAAAAGTTCAAGAGCTACATTAGGAGAGGTACATGATCAAATAATAACGGATCTAAAAAACGCCTTGGATTATTTGCCGGAAAATGTAACAAACGTAACTAAAATGAAAGCATGTAAAAATAGTGCTTACGCCTTTCTGGCAAAAGTATATCTCTATGTAAATAACATAGAATCTGCGTTATCATATATTAACAAATGCTCTGCCGAGAATCTTATTCTCTACAACTACAATGAATATTTAAGGCCTCTTGATGAAATAAGCGATATTTTCAACAAGTCCACCCTCCCGAGAAACGTTCATCAAGATGACGAAATCTTGTGGACAGGTGGTACACTCAGCAACTTTTGGTGGAAGAAAGCCTGCTATAGCGACGATCTGGTAGCATTATTCGATAAAGATAATGATTTAAGATTCTATATCTGGGCAACTAAATACGACCGTTCCGGCGTAGAATTTCCGGCCTACAGATACGTTTCCATGCGGCCACGTTCATTCTCGGTCACAAGCCCTGAAATCTATCTGATCAGAGCAGAATGCAATGCAAGATCAGGTAATATCGAACTGGCAATGAACGATGTTAATACGGTAAGAATGCATCGATACAAAACCGGCACCGATTATAAGCTAACTGCCGCTACTCAAGCTCAAGCCATTCAAGCAGTAAAAGACGAGAGATTGAGAGAGTTCGCCTTTACAGGACAAAACTGGTTGGATTCCAGACGCTATCATAGCTATGGAGAGAGCATTCCTACATACGCAAGAACTGTTGAGGGGGGAGAAACCGTGACTTTACATCCGGATAGTAAAAGATACACCTGTGCTATTCCCCGGTTTGTCCTTGATAAAAATCCTAACATAATTCAAAACGAGAGATAAAATGACTAAAATGAAATTAATATCACTGATTTTTCTAGGTTATTGTTTGAGCATTCAGGTTGTGAATGCTCAAACAGATCTGATCCCGCTAAAAAATAACCAATTTTTTAGTTCGCTCCAGGCCATTAAGGCAGGTAATTCATTTATAGACGTATGCACCGGGCATGCCGCTCCTGCCATCTACGATTTTAACAAGGATGGTAAAGAAGATTTGATTGTGGGCGAGTTTGGAAATAAATACTGTCCCGATGTAGATTCAACACAAAGTCATGCATACGTACAGGCAAGATGTAGAATTTATCTCAATGAAGGAAGCAATTCCAATCCCGTATATAATCATTTTACCTATCTGATGGCCTCCGGCAAAGCAGCGTACGTGCCAAACACCTGCTGTAATAGCTTTGTTCCCCGGTTTTTAGATCTGGACGGAGATGATATTGTGGATATTATTTCCGGTTCGTATCCGGGTGAAATTTATTTCTTTAAGGGAACCAAAGACAATCAGTTTGAGAAAGGCATTCAACTGAAAGACCATCACAACAACATCATGCACCCCGCTCACTCAGCACCTGCAGAACCAGTAGATTGGAACGGAGACGGCTTAACAGATATATTAGTATCCTCCAGAGGAACCGGAGAATATATTATTCTCAATATCGGAGACAAAAAAAACTACAAATTTTCAGTCCCTCAAAAAATAGAGTTGGAACCGTTTGAATACTATTACAAACACCTGGAGCAAATTAGAAAAGCGAAAGCAACCCACCTCATCTGCTCAGATTGGGATAATGACGGTTTATTCGATTTGATCGGAGGTTGCGAAAATAGTCAAATTGTATTTTATAAAAATATCGGGAGTAAAACAGAAGCAAAATTTGCCAAACCGATTTTATTATGGGATATGTCCAACGAACAGTCCGATGATATGAATTACAATTTAATAGGAGGTAGATTGAAATTATTTATTTACGATTATAATAAAGATGGTAAAAAAGATCTTTTAGTTGGCGATGTTATTGATAAAAAAATTAAAATCAGAGACTTAAGTCCAAAAGAAGAATATAGGAAAAAGATCTTAGATGACAAAATCCTGGCTATCTCCAAGGAGCTTTACGGAAATGGCGGAGGATTCAAAAGAATGAACAATCCGAAAACACCAAAAAGCGAGAAAAAAGAATTAATGAAACTCGATCAACAATTCAATAAATTATACGATAAGACAAAAAAATACGAAGTCTATAAACACGACGGCAGCCATGGCTATGTATGGGTTCTTACCGGAAAATAAAGCATAATTATAAAATAATGAAAATCACAAAGTTAAAATACTTACTATTTGCCCTATTTCTTACCTTGAGTAACATATCAGATGCACAGAACAATATATGGCATAATAAGAAATTGTATGAATACAAATCCTTTGGCGATGAAAATCTAACCATAAAAATGGTCTCCAATTTCAAATCTATTACGGTAAATGATGAATTTACCGTAATGGTTTGCTTTCTTGTCAAAGATGGCTGGAACACATATTCCACAAAAGAGAACCCCAATTACCAGGCTTTATCACTCACATTTGATTTACCAACCGGATTAAAAATGGTTGAACAACAGTGGTCAAGTCCTCAAATCTCCACGTCGGAAACAGGCGAAACAAAGGAGATATATACCGGTGAATTTTATGCCAAATACACCTTTAAGTTTATGTCCGACAAGTTTGCCGGCTCCTCTCTCCAGATAAAAGCACAAAGCAGCTGGCAATGTTGCAATACGAATCTCTGTCTCCTTGGAGAAAGCTCTCTTGAGTTAACTTTAGGAATCGGGAAAAAAGTTAAATCCGGCGTTTTTAAAAATATACCCGACAAATTATAAGCAGTTCTTCAATCCGTATATTGTCTAATTTAAGCAATTGTTATTGAAGCATTACACAGTTTATATCCCGTTTTATGTATCGTAACAATATCTACGGTCCCGTCCGAACTTATTATTTTCCGAAGCTTAGAAATCAGATTATTAATAGAGTGTTCACTGGAAGAACTATCTTCATAAAGCTCATTTACAATCTCATTCCGCGTGACTATTTTATTATAATTGAGCACAAGCAGTTTAAGCATTCCCAACTCCAGCTTTGTTAAACTGTATGTCTCTTGCCCGTTATTTACGATAATTTTATGCTCTCTTAACAACAATTTACTACACCCGATACTTATATAATCACACTTAACCGTAGCCGCGCATTTTTTTAAATAAACCATTAACTCCTCAACCTGAAATGGCTTTTTAAGGTAATAGTCAGCTCCGGTTTCAATCGCTTTTCTAATAAAAACAATGTTATCATGAGAAGAGATCATCAGAATGGCGCATGTGGGTAAAACAAGTTTTATTTGAGGAATTATATCAATCCCATTCTTCTCTCCAACCTCCACATCCAAAACTATCAATTGGGGTGAATACTCTTTTAGAATGGTATTTACCCCATACAGGCCGGAGGCATATTGCACATCATATCCGGCTTGCTCTATCGCCAAGGAGAGCGCAAACCCAAGCGCCAGATCATCATCAATCAATAAAACTTTTATTTTAGCCTCTGTGGTCATACGCAGGTATTAAAACTGTAAACGTTGTGCCAACTCCCATTTGGCTTTCAACAAAAACTTTCCCGTGGTGGCTTTCAACAATCTTGCGAACCTGATATAACCCAATCCCATATCCTTGTTTGACCTGATTGCCGGGAACTCGAAAATAAGTTCTAAATACTTTTTTAAGGTACTTGTTAGGAATCCCCCAACCATTATCCGATAGGGTGATTCGAATAAACTGATCTGATTTCTCAAAATTCAATTTAACCGCCACATGCTCACCGGAGTATTTTAATGCATTATCCAATAAGTTTCTTATCACACTCTCAATACCGTACAAATCTACAAAAAGATTGGGGTTATTTTCTATTTTATTGTCAATCATGATGGAATGAGTTTTCTTTTGATACAACAGATCCAAATTCGATTTTACGGAGTGGGCCGATTGTAATAAAGAATGATAAGGAACCTGTGCCAAATTTACCTGACACCCATTTTTACTTGCCAGTAAGATGGAATCAATTCCCCGTATTAAATTATCTATCCCAAGCAGGTTCAGGCTAAATATATTTTGCAGTTTTTCCGAATCGATCATGCTTTTTGCCACCTGAATGGATATGGCCAGAGTGGAAAGCGGAGACTTCAGATCGTGGATGGTTCCGTCCATGTTCTTTTTAATGGCATCTAAGTCTCTCCGTTTCTTTCGAATTGTGGAAAGTTGCAATGCCAGGGAATAAATAATAAATAGCATTACAATAACAGAAGCAACCAGGCTCCAGAGAGAACTCTTTATGAATCCCGACAGCGGGATGTTGTAATACAACAAAAGCGATTGTTTAATCTCTATCCCGATGTGGAATTTCTTGCTCGCATATTTGTAATGCTCCCGCAGAGAGGTGTTTAATTGAGAGATGCTATTCCCTAAGCTGTCATATAATATAAAATTGTGTTGGGGAGTGGGGTTATTTTGAGTGAAGAGAGAATCTAAACAGGGGATGTTCAGGGGATAACCTTTGTGGAAAAAATCATCTTGATTACGTTGAGATGATAACTCTGCCGAATGAAGAATAATGTCTTTTTCTAATAACTCATTAATATTGTATTTCTTAGGCTTTGGAGGTAATGGGTTAGTTTTTAGGATACTATCTCTAAACTCTTTTGTCATTTCTTCTAGTGCAATGTATTTAACAGGCTTTTTATAATCTATATTATAAATTATGGATACTCTTTTTAATGTCTCTTTATCAATTGCCCTATATACTTGTTCGTCTATCGTTTTAATATAGTGATAGCAATACTCATTATACATATTTACAAGGTAAAATGTTTGTATAATCAGTAGAGATAAAATTGCCAATCCTGAAATTATATAATGTTTTTTCATCATCCGGACAGTTATGTACAAATATATTTAAAATATTATAAAAACACCCAAAAAATATTAGATTTTGGTTATAAATCAAAGTTGCAAGAGCTCTTATCTTTGTAGTACAAATAAAAACACTTGATTATGGAAAAATGAAAGACTTCATTCTACAAAAAAAAAGAACTTCAACAAGTAAAAGGAGGAGGGATTTAGGTCTGGAATGAAGTAAAAAAAGAGTGGGAATGGGAGGAGGATTAATTTATTAATATGCTTATTTGAAAATATAATCTAAAATTGAAGATGAAAAACTTGATATTTAACTCAATCTTGATGTTGTTATCACAGATAAATTATGCTCAGACCATAACTGCTAAATATCAATCAATAAATGGTCTTGTTGTAAATCAACAAAATGAGCCGATTGGAGATGTCCTGCTTAATCTTATTAACTTAAAAACCAATACCCAGTTATGGGAGGGAATCAGCGATGTGAGCGGAGCGTTTAAACTTCCACCTCTTGAGTTAACAGATAGCATTTCGTTAACTGCGTATAGCTATACTTATGAACTGTTTACGATGTTATTGACAAAAAATAACACAACACTAAAGGTGGTACTTAAGGAGTCGTCAATAAAACTGAATGAAGTATTTGTTGTGGCAGATGCCCGTCCGGTAAAGTTTGAGAAAGGGGAATTAATTGTAGATGTAAGGAAAATAAAGAATTACGATCGGTTAAGTACCTCTCAATTAATGAACCGCATACCGGGACTATCCGTTGCAGATAATCGGGTACGGCTTTACGGACAAATGGCAACCGTATATATAAACGGCGTACAGCAAGCAATTTCTTCAGATGCATTGATGAAATATCTTGAATCATTACCCGCAGAAGCTCTTGCTAATATAAAGCTAATTCCGCTACCATCCAGTAAATATGGTACGGCTCAGGCTGTCATAGATATTACTTTGGATAAAAATATGACCGACGGTATATATTCCAATACTTCTATTTCAAGCAGTATTCTCGGGGACAAGTTTGGTGGTGCGACCATAGAGGAATTTTTCATGTTTAAAAAGAAAAATGTGATTTTCAACACAGGCCTGGAGTATAACAACAGCACTATTTGGACAAAAAGCCTGAATGAATACTATTTGGATATGTCCAAAATTCAGATTAATTCCCCCACACAAATAGATGGGAGGAAAGGGTTTATCCGCTCTTCATCAAACCTTACCCTCTTAATAAAGAATAAAAATATGCTCGATTTCAATGTTTTTATCTACTATGATCAGTCAAAGAAAGATCATCATTGGAGTTATACCGAAAATGCAAACCCAGTAAAGAACTATCTGGGAAATATTAACGGGAACGACGATATGTATTCCTTTACGGCCAAATATTCTACCAATGACCAGGAAGCACACTCTTTTCAGATATATTACTCAGGCATGTATGGCTCCATTAAAACCAATAGCGATTATTATTTGCAAGACCCGGGCAATTCATTTTATAAATATCTCTTTACCGATTATAAAATGCACGGACAGCAACATAATCTGTCAGCAGACGGAGTAAGTAATTTCCGGAACAAGAAATTGCAATTGGAATATGGAGTACAATTCGACATGGGAATTCTAAAAGATAACAACAATGATTACGATGGCAGTTCATCTCTTTTGCAAAACAGTTCACGATTCAAAGCAACCGAGTTGAATGCTCGTGCCTACGTTCGTACAAAATACAATATTTCGGATCATCAAGGACTATCACTTGATATTGGATATGTCAATACGTTGTTAAACTACAATAATCACATCGGAGATAGTGAAGAAAGGCTCGTATACCATGATCTTGTCCCTCGCTTTATCTATTGGTATCGAACCCAGAACTACCGTTTATCGCTGCGGTTCTGGACCTACTATGAAAAACCGCAATATGCCTATCTTTTACCCGGTGAACGATATATTAATAACTACATGTACACGAAAGGGAATCCAAACCTAAAAAACAAACGGGCTTATTCCTTACAGGTAATGCAACAGTTTTGGGAGTTCTTGGATATTAATATCTATTCGGGAATCGTTAAAAATCACATAAAAGGGTATTATGGTACGGATGAAAATAATACTGTGTATAATTCATATGAAAATGTCGCAGATGAGTTGTATTTAAATGCCAATATCGTTATTCCGTTTCAACTTCTAAACCGCAAACTATACGGCTCCGTGCAATCTACAATCTACAACAGTAAGTTTTTTAATCTTAATCCTAAATTAGAGCTAACCGTTAACCACCAGTACGATTTTAATGTGAACTACGGTGCAAATATTTTTTACGACATAACAGACAGACTATCTCTAAACAGCGCTCTTTCCGGCAGGACAAAGGCAAAGGGGTTTCAAGTAATCCTATCCCCAACCTTTCTGTTTTCAGCCGGGGCCTCTTATGTTTTTCTAAAAGAAAAAAATCTCGTTTTTGAGTTTACAGCCTCCAATTTTTTAGGACATGTGCATGATGTAGAAAATAGGATTCAATTTGCAGGCAACAACCTAGAACAATACAATTACCGGCAACCCCGTTATTCATTTAAATTGTCCTACCGATTCGGAAAAGGGAAAAAAGACATTGAACGTCGGGATAATGCCGGAGATTTTAGCAGAATGAAGCCATAAGAACTCTTCTTGAACAATGAAATAATATTAACTTAAAACAAAATAATTATGGAAAAATTAGAATTTAGTTCCATCAAAGACAGCGAAATCCTTTCAAATGAACTTATGAATGAGATAGAGGGGGCCGAGTGCACCTCTTGCAGTCAATCTTGTCGGAAGAAGAAATCTACTACAAACAATGGAAATGACGGGAATGGAGGGAATGGATCAGATATAGATATACCTATAGATATTGAGATTCCTGAATTATAGCATGAGATTACACTTACATTTTTTAATTAACAAATAGCAATTTAATTACCTCGAATTATTTATTAAACTTCAGGAAGAGTTTTTACCATGAATACACTTATTTTAAATCATGATTATAAGCTAGTTAATGACTACGATCGGGTGATCTTACTTAGACTTAGTGCCGGAAAATACAAAGAATATGCTCCCTATTTTATGCACCCTTTCCTTGCTAAATTTTTATCCATGTTTAATGGAAGAGGTGAAGAAGGCCAAAAGTTAGAAGAGTACGGGTTTACAACTGATGACATAAAAAAGTTGACAAAGATTTTTACCAATAATAAGAAAATGTGTATTGGCTATGCGGGGGAGAAATATTATTTTCCAAAAGACGTACTGGTTTATAATAACAATGGAACAACCAGAATGGGCTTAGAAAATGATTATAATTGTGCACAACCTTATAATTTTAATAGAAAGAGGTTTGCACTCCCCAAGACCATTGTGTATATCATAAACTTGAAATGTTACACCAACTGTATTTATTGTTATGCAAATAGAAAATGCTCTTATCATTTAATGAGTACGGCTAAGATTATTGATATCATCCAAGAAGCTAAAAAGATAGGAATATTAGATTTTACCATTTCGGGAGGAGAATTCTTTTTACAAAAAGATTGGGATATTATTTTAAAAGCATTATTAGATAATAATTACGAACCCGAAATTTCAACTAAAATACCTCTGGCAGAAGACGACCTACTCACCATAAAAAACTGTGGATTAAAAGAAATTCAATTCTCATTAGATACGCTGAATGCAGATTTGGCAAAAAAGACATTGGCTGTAAAAGATAATTACGTAACTAAGATAACAGAGTCTATTAAATTTGCAGATAGCATCGGCCTAAAAGTAACTCTTAAACCCACATTTTGTAAATATACTTGTACGATAAATAATTTGAAAGAAGTATTAAACTTTGCCGGGACATTAAAGAATTTAAAAAGAGTTACAGTATCGACAGCCGGTAAAAGTATTTATTTATCCGAAGCAACCTGGGATGATATTCGTCCCAGTATAAAACAAGTCGAAGAAATAGAACAGTATATTGAAAAAGCGAACTATCCCTTTGAAGTAATACCTGATAGCAATGTGGTTTATAAAGAAGAAATCAGTAATGACAATGCTTTTAAAAATCGGTCACTTTGTACAGCTAATTTAGATGGCTTTATCCTTTTGCCGGATGGGAAGATAACACTTTGCGAAGAACTATACTGGAATGATGATTTTATTTTAGGTGATGTAAATACTCAGCGCATTCTTGAGATCTGGAATTCCGAGAAAGCTCTAAAATTATGGGATATTGCCAATGATGATTTTCCAAGTTATAGTGCCTGCCAAACATGTGATGATGTAAAATCTTGTAGACAGGGGCTTGGAGTATGTTGGAAGATGGTTATGCAGGCGTATGGTAAGGAGAATATATTTTATCCGGACCCCAGGTGCCCAAAAGCTCCAATACCAACTCAAAACATAATCGACCAATGAAAATCAGAGTAACTATTATTGACAATAAAGCTATTGAACGCTTAATACGGAGCAGCAATAGCATAAATTCCAATAATATTGGTTTTTTAGCATATGTTAATGACATGATCGCTGGATTCTCCATGTTAAAAGTGGAGAACGAAATAGCCACCATAGAGGTGCTAAACGTTTATAATGAGTTTCGCAGGTGCGGGATCGGAAAACAAATGCTTTCTGAAATTGTAAAATACTCCGGACTTAAGAATCTAAAATTATATGCAAAATTTAAAGCCGGGAGATACGATGTAAAAAATATAAAAGATTTTTATTTTAGTCAGGGGTATGCAGATAGTCAGTTGGATGACACTGAATACTCTATTAATCTTGAAGATTGGCATTCCATCTTTAATCCGGAATACAGAAAAAATGAATATTGCTCTTTTAAGTTATATCCAGAATTGGCAGATAGAGAAAAACAAGACATTGCAAAGATATGTCTTAACAACTTGAGTGACAAAAAATACCTCTGTCCTAATTGTTATAAAGAAGAACGTGATAATAATTCTCTTTACATAGTAGATCAAAATGGAGAACTATATGGCTGGAGCATTGCAAAGATATCAGACAAAGTTTTATATATATATTGTGTCTATATATTGCCAGAGTATCGGCACTTAGGTGCATGGCTTAGTTTGTTACAGTATATGTCAAGTGAGTCATATTTAAAACAGTGCTCGCACGAAATCCATACTGTAAACTTTCGGGTTGGTAGCGATAATAAAACCATGAATAAATTTATCAAAATTTTACTAAAAGAGATAGATCACACACCCACAGATCATTACATAATCACTTTAATAAAATCATAAAATATGAAAGAAATAATTTTATCGTTCACGCTAGTATTAGTAATCATAAATCTCAGTGCTCAGGAAATCTCAGTGCAAATTAAAGTAGCCGGCAAAAAGACAAGCGATTACTGGATAGAAGTAGCCGACAGAAATTGTGGAGCTCAAAGCAATGGCATAAACTCTTATGGAAAGTATTATTCATGGAGTGAGGGAGAGAAGTCCGCAGAGCGTAAATCTCCAGATGCTGCCGCAAAAGCTTGTAAAGAGTTTCAAGGGGGAGGACATAACGATTGGCGATTACCGGAAATTGAGGAGATATGGGTTCTCATGAAGAAATGTAAAACGCATCCAACTTACGCATCACTTCAAAGCGAACAAGGAGACACAACTGCCATTATCTATTTCCCTTATGCAGGAATGATTGAACCTAACGCAAAGGCTCCAATTGAACTTAACCAAAGGGGATACTTCTGGAGTGCATTCGGTAAAGGTGGCTCTGCACTAGGAGTAGCATTAGACTTAGCAAACGGATTTGTAAATAATCCTGGTATCCCCAAAAAGTCTAAATCATCTGTCCGTTGTGTGAGAACCATAAAATAACAATGGTTTATGCGCTACCCTTTTTTCCAACAACGTGATTCAGCAACCTGTGGTCCTACCTGCCTAAAAATGATCGTCAAATTTTATGGCAAGGAACTACCTTTAGAATATCTATTAAATGGTAGTTATACATCACGTACTGGCACCACATTACTCTCTTTGAGTGATATGGCTGAGTCTATTGGGTTTCGGACAAAAGGGGTACAAATGACCTTTGAAAGATTAAATGAGATTCAACATTTACCATGTATTGCACAGTGGAATGCCAACCACTTCGTTGTCATATACCGGGTTACCCCTTCAAAAATCACTATTGGAGATCCCGTGATAGGCATTGTAACATACTCTAAAGAGAAATTTCTTAACTTTTGGTATAATAATCAAACCAATAAAGGAGTGGCTTTACTCCTTGAAACGAAACCTGTATTTCTTGATAAAAAATATGATTACAAAATAAACCAGTTGGATTTTTCAAAAATACTGGTATACCTGAAGCCACATAAAAGAAGTATTATCTTCTCAGCGCTGACAATACTCATTGGTGCAACTATCAATTTAGTCTTTCCAATATTTATGCAGCTAATCGTAGATATTGGAATTAAAGATAAAGACATTGATTTTGTTCTGGCAATATTGTTAGCGCAAATGTCTTTGGTCTTTGGGTTGTTTATCAATCGTTTTGTAAGCAACTGGATTATTCTGAATATGAGTTCTAGGCTTAGTATTTCATTAATTGATGACTTTTTATATAAGTTGATGAAACTGCCCATATCGTTCTTCGATAGGCGGAATATTGGTGATTTACTGCAGCGAATAAACGATTTTAGCAAAATAGAGGGATTTCTTACCACCTCTATTGTTTCAATAATAATGGCCATTATTTCATTTATTCCATACAGCATTATATTATTTGGATATGGTAAATTATTACTTTTAACTTTTGTGACGGGGGGAATTCTTTATGTCCTTTGGATTTTATTCTTTCTAAAAAAAAGGAAGAGGCTCAACTATATGCAGTTTCAAGAAATGGCTAAGAATCAAAGCAATGTAATTGAATTAATAAATGGAATGCAAGAGATAAAACTAAACCGCTTTGAAAAGACAAAACGATTGGAGTGGCAAAAGATACAGATAGAATTATTTAATATTAAAATAAAAGGACTTTCATTGGAGCAGTTTCAGGTATCCGGAGGTGTTTTTATTGATCAATTGAAGAATATAATAATATCACTAATTACGGCAAGCGCAGTTATTAATGGTGAAATAACCTTAGGGGTAATGCTTGCTGTTCAATTCATAGTCGGCCAGATGAGTAACCCTTTATCTCAAGTGATTAGCTTTATCCGGGATATTCAAGATACAAAAATTAGTATGGAGCGAGTCAATGAGATTAACATACGTGATGAGGAGAAAGAAAGTGGAAATCATCTTAAGACGCCTTGCGTAGCAGCCATCACGATTTACTCCATGGACTTCCACTACAATGGACCGAACTCTCCAAAAGTCATTGACAATCTTTCTTTATCATTAAAACCCAACACAATTACAGCCATTATCGGTGCTTCCGGAAGTGGCAAAACCACCTTAATGAAGATTCTGCTTGGTATTTATGAGCCAACAAAAGGTGAAGTTCTTTTAAATAATTATAGGCTGTCGGAGTATAACCTTACCGAATGGCGAAATTTAACTGCAGCGGTCATGCAAGACGGATATATTTTTACCGATTCAATATCTAAAAATATAGCCATGTGCAGCGAAGAGGAAATTTGCAGAGAGCGAGTTGAGCAAGCGTGCAAAGCAGCTTGCATTGATGATTATATTAATTCATTACCGTCAAAATACGAAACAATTATAGGTACCGGTGGAAAATCTTTGAGTGTTGGACAAAAGCAGCGATTATTAATTGCCCGGGCAATCTATAAGAATGCCCCGTATCTATTTTTAGATGAAGCGACCAATTCTCTTGATGCAAATAATGAGTTGCAGATATTGAAGAATCTAAATCATTTTTATGCAGGCAAAACTGTTATAATTATTGCTCATAGGCTAAGTACTGTAAAGAATGCAGATAATATCATTGTACTATCAGGTGGAAAAGTGGTCGAACAAGGAAAACATAATAGCTTAATCAATAAGCAAGGCGAATATTATAAACTAATTAAAAATCAGCTTGAACTTGGAGGCTAAATATGGCAGATATATGCGACTTATTTAATAATAAACCAACCATAATGTCAAAGTACGGAATCTATTTAGTGCTCTTATATCTTATGGCATTTGTTATTGTTATCAGTAATATTGAGCGTAGTGTCTCCAATACAATCGAATATGAATACATTAATAATAATTCGGTTAAGGTTGACATATCACTAAGAGAGTATAATTTCATTTCCAATAATGATTGTATCCTAGCCTACGTATACAATGATATAAAATACGAAATACACTCGCAAATACTCAGTAAAAGTTATCACAATAAATCTGTTGTACTGACCTTGCAAGATCTGAGCAGATATAATCATATCGGCGAATCAAAAAAAGGCACTATTCAAATACAGAATATCAATAAAAATATTGGTAATATCATCTGGGACGGAATTATTAATAGTCTTAATTTTTAACGATTTATATATGGAATATGTATTAATTACAGGCGGTTCAAAAGGTATTGGAAGAGCGATCTCGCTCGCATTATCTGCTGCTGGGTACAATATTATAATTAACTATAACTCGGATCTTAATTCGGCAAAAGAAACAAAGCAATTAATAACACAAAATGGGGGTATTGCTGATCTATTGCAATTTGATGTTAGTAATTATGACCAAACAAGAGAGATGATTAATAATTGGAGAAAATCTAATCTCAGCGCCACAATATCCGGTCTAGTATGTAATGCTGGAATCATAAAGGATAACTTATTTGCTATTATGCCATACGATGACTGGAGTAAAGTAATAAATGTAAATCTCTTTGGGGTATTTAATACAATTAAGGCGGTTTTGCCTCATATGATAAAAAGTAAATATGGCCGTATAATAAACATCACTTCAGTTGCCGGACTTAGAGGTAGTTTTGGGCAGACAAATTATAGTGCTGCAAAAGCAGGCGTAATGGCTCTTAGCAAATCTCTGGCTTTAGAAGTTTCTCATAAAAACATAACTATCAACTGTATAGCCCCTGGATATATTCAGACTAATATGCTAAACGGCCTTAATAAGTTGGATCTTGTACCTAAAATACCCATAAAAAGAATAGGAGAGGCCGAGGAAATTGCAAATGCCGTTTTGTATTTCATTGATAAAAAAAGTGCTTATACAACTGGAGCCGTACTTTCGATTGATGGTGGTCTTAGTTTATAACAGTATAAATTATATATAATGAAAAGAGTTGTAATTACCGGAATCGGAATCCATTCAAGTATCGGGACCAATATTGAAGAGGTGACAACCAGCCTAAAAAAGGGAAAATCAGGAATTGCTATTGATAATGAGAGAATATTGTATGGGTATAACTCCCCATTAGTAGGCCTGGTACCACCCGTGGGGCTCAAAGATATTCTTCCCAGAAACCTCAGGGTTAATCTATCAGAAGCAGCAGAATATGCTTATGTTGCAACAAAGCAAGCATTAGATAGTGCTAAGATTGATGATGCTTTTTTAGAGCAAAACGAAATCGGTATCATTTATGGGAATGATTCATCTGTTAAAGAGGCTATCCTCAGTCACGAAAAGATTCTCAAATATCAAAACACATCATGTGTAGGGTCCGGTGCTATTTTCAGGACGATGAACTCTAGTATATCAATGAATCTCTCCACTATATTTAGGCTCAAAGGAATTAACATGACCATCAGTGCCGCATGCGCAAGTGGTGCTCTCTCAATTGGACAGGGATTTCAAATGATAAGAGATGGCTTGCAGGATATTATAATATGCGGTGGTGGTCAAGAAATAAATCATTATGCATTAGCAAGTTTTGATGCTTTGAAAATTTTTTCGCAAAACACGGAAAATCCGGTAACTGCTTTAAGACCTTTCGATATTAGAAGAAACGGCTTAGTGCCAAGTGGTGGGGCAGCAACTCTAATTATCGAAGAATATGACCATGCCCAAAGTAGGGGAGCACAAATTTATGCTGAGATTATAGGGTATGGTTTCTCGTCTAATGGAGTCGGCATATCAGAGCCAAGTGTTGATGGAGCTAAAAGAGCTATGAAAAGGGCTATTGATAGCAGCAATGTACCTGTTAATCGAATTGATTATATTAATGCTCATGCGACATCAACACCTAAAGGTGATGCTGCTGAATCAATTGCGATTAAGGAGCTATTCAGATCACTGCACACACCTATTAGCTCCACAAAATCAATGACAGGCCACGAATGCTGGATGGCTGGAGCTAGTGAGTTAATTTACACAATAATAATGATGCAGGAATCATTTATTGCCCCCAATATAAATTTTGAAATACCTGATGAATATTCAACGGGATTAAACATTATCTCTCAACCAACTCCAAAGAACCTAAATATTTGTTTATCAAACTCGTTCGGGTTTGGAGGAACAAACAGTACATTAATAATTAAAAAACTATAAAAATGGAAGAAATTAAGACCCGGATTAAGGATATCCTCGTTAATGAAATCGAGGTTAACCTTGAAGCTGCTATTCAAAATGCGAATCTTAAGAATAACATGCAGAATTCGTATGAGCATATATCATTATTTGATGATGCTGGTATGGATAGTTTGATGTTAGTTGATCTTATCTCGTCTTTAGAGATTGAATTCGAACTTGATCTACAACTCCAAGATTTTGAAAATCTTAAAACAATTGAAGATCTTGCATTAATGGTAACACAGAAGCTATCAAAAAACGTGTAAAATGTAAAATAAGTGATTCGTTAGATCGTATACACAGGAAATATACTTAATACCAAGCATTTATTCCCAGGCCAAATTTAGTAACAGATACCTCGGTAGTACTTTCCTCCATACCTTAGATAGGAGATTAGAAAGAAAAATAATGAGAATAAACAAAGACAATAAAAAACAAAATAACCCGAAATATTGGATATTAGGAATTAGCCCGTAAATTTGATTGGCTTAAGTAAAAAAAGGCTAAGAAGCTGTTTTAATTTAATTCAAAAATAATGTTATATGAGCTGATAATTTG
>JAVWIB010000068.1:0-16266 GCA_036639755.1 Bacteroidales bacterium | reverse complement strand
ACATACTAATATTTCTACTAATATGCTGCTTGTCTTTCAATTTTTCAATGAACTGTCCATCTCTGTTTTCGAAACGGGTTGCAAAGATAGGGTTCTTTTTATATTCTGCAAAACATTTTCAAAAAAAAATTATAAAAAATCTTACACTTTTTGTTAAAATATTGATTTTCAAGTAAAAATATTTATTTCTTTTTTTATATCTCCATTCCGGATAATTATTATTTTTGCATTTCATTTAACGATCAGCTAAAACAATGAACATGTATCTGCAAATTTTTTCCTGTTTTGCCAAAATCGGTGCCTTTACTTTTGGGGGAGGATATGCAATGATTCCTATTATTCAGAAAGAGGTGGTAGACAAGAAGAAATGGATTGATGAACAGGATTTTATTGATGTTATCGCTATCTCTCAAACAGCCCCCGGACTGCTGGCTGTAAATATTTCTATTTTTTTGGGCTATAGACTCAGAGGGGTAAAAGGGAGCATTATAGCCACCTTGGGGAGCATTCTTCCCTCTTTTATAATTATATTGCTGATTGCTATGTTTTTTACGGGTTATCAGGATAATCCCACCGTTATAAAGATATTTAAGGGAATGCGGCCGGTAGTGGTGGCACTTATTGCCGTTCCGGTTATTAATATGGCCAAGAAAGCCCGCCTGAACGTTTATACGGGACTTATAGCAGTGATAACCACGTCGTTAATCGTATTTCTGAATGTCTCCCCTATTTATATATTGCTTGTTGTGGGGGTAATCTTTACCGCCGTAACATTACGAAATCAAATAAGATAGCCATGATATATTTACAATTATTTTATACTTTTTTTGTAATAGGGATGTTCACTTTCGGAGGGGGCTATGCCATGTTATCGCTCATCCAGAATGAAGTTGTGGTAAAACATACATGGCTCACCGCCCAGCAGTTCACCGATATTGTTGCAATTTCCCAGATGACCCCCGGTCCCATAGGAATTAACAGTGCCACCTATGTAGGATACACCGTTACCGGAAACGTTCTGGGCTCCATTACCGCCACTCTGGCTGTTACTCTCCCCTCTTTTATTATTGTGCTGTTTATTTGCAAGCTCTACACAAAATTTAAAGAGAGCAACGTTTTTGAATCTATCTTAAAAGCTCTCAGGCCCATTGTAATAGGGATGATTGCCGCCGCTGCCGGTATTTTAATTACCAAAGATAATTTTGTAGACTGGACCAGCTGGATTCTCTTTGCCGCCGCCTTTATTGCCAGCCAGTGGCTAAAAGTAAACCCCATCCTTACAATTATTGCAGGCGGGGTTATCGGATATATAATCTATTAGTTACCGGTTATTCTGTTTTTTTATCTACCTCCTCATATTTGACGTCCTCAACGGAAGCGGAAAATTTGCCATCTTTTGTAAATTTCACTTTCCTCAGCTGCCAAGCAGATAGGATGGCCGATACACCGTACAAGGCTGTTGCACCGCCAAAAATCATAGTGAGTACCTCAGTGGAATATCGGGGACTAAAAAACAAAGCCACCCCGCAAACAATAATAATAATGGGGATGATGTAAAGGCCTCCCGATATTTGTGCGTATTTGCTGCTGTAATACAGATTTGCCACCTGCCCTATTCCAGCAATGAGTAGCACCGCACCAAATAAAAATGCAATCAGACCCAGAAAAAAGTTGGGAAACAGAAAGATGAGGAGTCCGAACAATAAATATACACATATATTTAATATGGAAAGAAACGGCACTCCGCCACCGCTTTTACCATTTGCATTCAGCGCAAATAGAAGTGTGAGCACCCCCGCTGCCAATAAAAACGCTGCAATAATTTTAACAATTAAACCGGCCGTAAAATCGGGCCACAGGAGAAGGCATATTCCAAAAGCCAATGTAAGAACCCCGCGTACCGCAGAGTATGACCTATTTGTAACCGAATAAATATAATTCATAACTCAAAAATTTATTGTTTGAACAAAAGTACTATTTTTAATGATAAGTATAACAAACAATGGCGGAGTGGAGTTGTCTGTCTAATGTAAACTAATGTAAAAAGAGCCGCCCGTAATGGACAGCTCTTTTTCTAGGGGTGAATGATGGGGGTCGAACCCACGACCTCCGGTGCCACAAACCGGCGCTCTAACCAACTGAGCTACAATCACCATGTTTTGAATTGGAATGCAAAGATAGTAATTTTCTGTAAATCCCAAATATTTTCAATAAAAAAAAGGGCCTTTATTTATTTGCAATCATGATTGGGAGATTTATGGAGCAATTATTGGGGCAAAAATCAGAACAACTTATACGGCAAATTATGTAAAAATATTTAAGTGTGTAAATATATATAAAAAGTTTATCTGATTGTTATTTCGAGCCATTTTTTTACTATTTTTGTGGAAAATGGAACCAATTATATACAATATTAACTATAAACTAAACAAATTGTATGGCACGCGAAATCAAATTTTCACTTCTCTACAGAGATATGTGGCAATCATCGGGAAAGTATGTCCCTATGGTACACCAACTTAAACAAATCGCACCGGTTATTATAGACATGGGTTGTTTTGACCGTGTTGAAACAAACGGCGGCGCATTTGAACAAGTAAACCTTCTCTTTGGAGAAAATCCCAATAAAGCTGTAAGAGAATGGACAGCACCTTTTAACAAAGTAGGTATCCAGACACATATGTTGGAACGCGGATTAAACGCATTAAGAATGAACCCCGTTCCGCAAGATGTGAGGGATCTTATGTACAAAGTAAAAGCAAAACAAGGTACAAATATTTCCCGTTCTTTCTGCGGTCTTAACGATCACAGAAACTTAAAAGGTTCCGTTACCGGAGCCAAGAAAGGGGGAATGATTTCCCAGATTGCTCTAAGTATCACCCACTCCCCTATTCACACGGTTGAATATTATATGGGAGTTGTTGATAAAGTTGTAGAATATGGTTGTGATGAGATCTGCCTTAAAGATATGGCAGGTGTTGGCCGTCCCGCATTCCTTGGCAGGCTTACCAAAGCAATCAAAGATAAATATCCGCACATTATTGTTCAGTACCACGGTCACTCAGGCCCCGGTTTCTCGGTTGCCTCCATGCTTGAGGTTGCAAGAGCGGGTGCAGAGTACATAGATGTAGCCATGGAACCAATTTCATGGGGTAAGATTCATCCCGATGTTATTACCATTCAGGCTATGTTCAAAGATGCAGGATTCCTTGTTAAGGATATTAACATGGATGCATATATGGAGGCAAGAAGGCTTACCCAAACTTTCATGGACGATTATCTGGGCTACTTTATTGAGCCGGATAATTTTAAGACCTCTTCATTGCTAGTTGGTTGCGGCCTTCCGGGCGGTATGATGGGTTCCATGATGGCAGACTTAAAGGGTTTCCACAGTGCAATTAATTCATCATTAAGGAATCAGGGTAAAAAAGAGGTTTCTCTTAACGAGTTGGTGGTTATGTTGTTCCAAGAGGTTGAGTATGTATGGCCTCGCCTAGGTTATCCGCCTCTTGTAACTCCGTTCAGCCAATATGTTAAGAATACGGCCCTTATGAACTTAATGCACACTCTTAAAGGTGAGCCAAGATGGTCTACTATAGATAAAGATACCATGAATATGATTTTAGGTAAGACCGGGACCCTTCCCGGGCCATTGGCACCTGAAATCCAAAAGATTGTAAAAGACAAAAACCTTGAGTTCTACACCGGTAATCCTCAGGACGAATACCCGAATGAGCTTCCTAAGTTCACAGAGTTGATGAAACAAGAGGGTTGGGACAGAGGTCAGGATGATGAGGAGTTGTTTGAGTTTGCAATGCATGAAAGACAATACAGAGATTACAAGAGCGGCGTTGCCAAGAAACGTTTTGAACAGGAACTTGAGGCAGCCAAGGAGAAAGCAAAAGCTCCTATTATTGTAACCCGTCCGGTTATTGAGATGCCTAAGTTTGATATAAATGAAATTACGGCAAAATTCCCGAACGCATTACCTGTTCAGGCTCCGGTTAAAGGGAGAGTTATCTGGCAATATGATGTTGCAGATGTGTCAACCGCACCAAATATCGGGACAGAGTTTAAGAGCGGTGCCCCTGTTTGCTATGTAGAAGCTTTCTATGGCCCTCAGGAAGCAACTTCCCCTCTAAACGGCAAACTTGTTGCCATTTGTGCAAAACAAGGCGACAAAGTTGAGAAAGGTGAGATTCTGGCTTTTGTGCAGTAAGTATAATTATCAGATTTTTTATTGGAGGGCCCCGAAAATTCTTTCGGGGCCCTCTTTTTATTCTATAAAACAGCTTTCAAATGCTTTTTAAAGCATTTTTTTGTTTTTTTAACGATTATATCTAGTTTTGTACCACCTATTCTATTATCAGAATCACAAAGCATGAATTCTACTATAAAAGACCGGAGCTATTATGATACATTATTTAAGGAATATCATATTCCGGTAATTTGTTTCATTCATTCCTATGTGGGAGACAGATACAAGGCAGAAGATATTGCACAGAACGTATTTCTAATGGTGTGGGAGCGGTGGAGTGAAATTAACTGGTCGCTCTCCGTAAAATCATATATCTATACCATTGCAAAAAATCTGACACTTGATTATCTCAAACATCAGAAAATTCAACAATCCTTTTTTGAAAAAAATATTTCTCTAGCAAAAGAGGTGGAGGAAGATCTGAATATAGAGGCATTGGCATGTTTGAACACCCAAACTTTTGAGCAAAGACTAAAAATCCGGAAGATTAAACAACTGGTAATGACCCTACCGTTCAGTGATCGAAAGATTTTTATCTTGAGCAAATTTAACAATCTAACATACACCGAGATAGCTGAACTTCTGAACATCTCGCCAAAAACCGTAGAAAAAAGAATGACCATTTCTTTAAAATTTTTACGAAAAAATTTCCGTATTATCATATTTGTCGTAGGGTGCAACCACTTATAGTCGTATTAGTAGTAAAGACAATTAACAAAACGTCTGCTACTATTACTTATGAGACATAAAATATTCAATTACTTTGAGGGGAAACTTACCCGGCAAGAAACAGAGGAGTTATTTCACACAATAAGTCATTCTGAGGATGCAAAACGCGAGTATATAGAAATTAAGAATTTTATAGCACTCAGAAATGCTCAGGCACAGCGGATGGACGGACAAAAATATGTTATTAAAAAGACATCTCCTGCACATAAGATTTTAGCAATTGCCTGCTCGGTAGCATGCCTTGCAGTTCTTTACATAGGTACGGATATACTTTATACCGGGTATCGGGAAAATAAAGCTATTGAACAAATTGCCGCATTGGAAGTGCAAAGAAATATACGCAATAATAAGGAAACCCAAGCCGTATTGGAATTAGCCGCCGGAAAAAAAATAGATTTGCATGAAAATTTTGCAGAAGCAGACAAGCTAACCGCACAAGAAGAGATAAAGACAAATCCCGACAATCTTGGAAAAACAGCCGCAAAAGCCATTCCCGAAGCCATAACAGTTCAACCTCTGAATACAATTCGCATTACCGGCAAAAAAGATTATCAGCTTACCTTGCATGACGGCACAAAAGTATGGATTAGACCAAACTCCGAATTCTCCTTTCCCGATAAATTTGAAAACGGCAACCGCCGCGTAAAGTTGGAAGGAGAAGCATATTTCAGCGTTGCAAAAGATAGTCTTAGCCCGTTTACCATTCAATCGTCGGATATAGCAGTAAAAGTTTTGGGAACAGAATTCAATCTTAAGTCTATGGCTACACAGAACAATGAACTGAGCATGGTTACAGGTATTGTAACTCTGTCTATCCCAAAGCTGAACAGAAATATCAGATTAAGAGCAAACCAGCAGGCTATTTTAGATACGGCCGGGGTGTTTTCGGTAAAGAGGATTGACGGATATAAATACAAAGCATGGACAGAAGGAAATTTCTTATTCATTAATCAGAATCTGCAATCAATTGCCGATGAAATAAGCAAATGGTATGATATAGATATTAAGATTCTTTCACCGGAATATAACACCAAACTTTTTAACGGGAAATTCAGTGCCGGCAAAGGGCTGGACCAATTTATCAGAACCCTTAAACTCTCTTACGGATTTAACTTCTACATGGAAAACAAGATACTATATATAGAATAACAAATACACTGGACTTAAAGGTCTTAACCATCTTTAGGTTATCATAAATTATTTACTAACTAATTTAAAATACTATGAAATGTTACTGTTTTAAACTGACGGTATTTCTATTTCTTTGCTGTTTTGTAAGCATTCTTACAGCACAACAAAAGCAGAAAATCAGTATTACAATTCCAAATTCCAATTTGGAAAAAGCACTTATGGAAATTAATAAAATTTCCAGTTATGAAATCCAGTTTTTCCAGAATGATGTTAAAAATGTAATGGTTCCTCAAACAAAATTTACGGAGGAGGATATTACAATTGTTTTAACCAAACTCCTTAGCGGTACCAACCTTGAGTACAGCATTACCGGAAACACGGTGGTTATAAAACCTAAACCGACCAAAGAACAACAGAAAGCGGTTGCAAGAATTAATGTCTCAGGAAATGTGAAGGATGCGCAGGGTGAACCCATGATAGGAGCTTCCATAATTGTGCAAGGAACTCAAACCATTGCTATTACAGATCTGGATGGTAATTATACCATTAAAAACGTTCCGTCTAATGGCGTTTTACAATTATCTCTTCTTGGATATAAAACAGAAAATCATAATGTAGATGGTAAAGCCACCCTTAATTTGATCTTAAAGGAAGATACACAGCTTTTGGACGAGGTTGTTGTTACAGGATTCCAGAATATCCAGAAAGTAAACTTTACAGGATCTGCCGTGAAGGTTAAATCAGATGATTTACAAATAAAAGGATCTGCCGATTTTTCCAGAATGTTGGAAGGTTCTGTTGCCGGAGTTTCCATTCAAAATGTATCGGGAACCTTTGGTTCCGCCCCTAAAATAAGGGTAAGGGGAGCAACTTCCATTAACGGTGAGAACAAACCGCTATGGGTAATTGACGGTGTGGTACATGAGGATATTGTTAATATTTCCAATGATGCTTTAACAAGCGGTGACCCTTCAACATTGCTGGGTTCTGCCGTTGCCGGACTAAATGCCAACGATATTGCAAGCATAGATGTCTTAAAAGATGCTTCTGCTACAGCATTATATGGAGCAAGAGCTATGAACGGTGTGATAGTGGTAACCACAAAACGGGGATCCGAGGGGAGACCGGTTATTAATTATTCAGGAAACTTCTCTATTCAGCTTAAACCTACATACGACAATTATGATATTATGAACTCTATGGATCAGATGTCTGTCTATGCAGAGCTTGAGCGCAAAGGTTTTTTAACAACCAACATTGTCAACTGGTCAAATTCCGGTGTCTACGGAAAGATGTACAATAACATTAATACCTATGACGAGAAACAGGGAAAATTCCTGTTGGAAAATACCCGGGAGGCGAGAAATCAATTTTTAAGGCAATATGCAATGGCCAATACGGACTGGTTTGATATTTTATTTAAAAATTCATTAATTCAGGAACACTCCCTGAGTATTTCCGGCGGTAGCGAGAAATCCAGAAGTTATGCCTCCTTAAGTTTTATGCGTGATGGCGGCTGGTCCGTTGCAGACGGAGTAAACCGTTATACGGCAAACCTGCGCAACGATTACCAGATTTACAAAGCTCTCAAGCTGGGTGTACAGGTTGTTGGATCGGTACGGCAGCAAGAAGCCCCGGGTAGTTTGTCCCGTATAAGCAACCCTGTTGAAGGGAGCTACGACAGGGATTTTGATATTAACCCCTACAGCTATGCCCTCAATACAAGTCGTGCACTAAGGGCTTATGATGAAAATGGCAATCTGGAATATTTTACACAGAACTACGCCCCATTTAATATTATTAATGAACTGGATAACAATCAGATTAAATTAAACGTAATAGACTTAAAGGCTCAGATAGAAACTCAGTGGAATTTATTTTCTTTTTTAAGGTGGGATTTTACAGGAGCTCTCCGATATGTTAAATCGGACAGGGAACATGAAATCAGAGAACACTCCAATATGGCCGAGGCATATAGAGCCGCAGGCAACTCCACAATAAGGGACAATAATAGATTCTTATATAAAGATCCAAATAATCCGAATGCAGAGGCTGTAGTTGTTCTCCCTTACGGAGGGTTCTATAACAGGAATGAGTCTCAATTAATCAGTTACGATTTTAGAAACAGTTTATTTTTTACCAAAGCCATTGGCAAGCATAATATTAATGCACTATTAGGGCAACAGACAAAGTTTGCAGACAGGCAGAATTTTAATATGACCGGCTATGGTTATCAATATGATCAGGGGGGTATTCCGTTTGTTGACTATAAAATTATGAAGCAGATGATTGAGAGTAATTTCGATTATTACGGCATGGGTAAAACATCTGATCGCTTTGTAGCATTTTACTTAAACGCAGATTATTCTTATGACACAAGATATGTATTCTCCGGTACGGTACGGTATGACGGATCGAACGGATTGGGCAAAAGCAAATCTGCAAGATGGCTCCCTACATGGAACGTAAGTGCTAAATGGAATGCATCCAATGAGAAGTTCTTACAAGATGCAAAATGGATTGACTATCTATCATTAAGAGCCAGTTACGGCTTAACGGCAAGTATGCCTTCCGCATCAAATGCCGCTGCAGTCTTTTATAACAGAAGTACAAACCGTCCATACACAGATGAGATTGAGTCTGTTATTGATTTAGGAGGTTTAGAAAATTCTGAACTCACCTGGGAGAAAGGCTACTTAATGAATTTTGGACTGGATTTTTCCATCTTTAACAGAACGTTTGATATTACAATGGATTATTGGAGAAGAAATAGTTTTGATCTGATAAGTTCATTCAGAACCTCCGGTATTGGTGGAGAAACGGTTAAACTTGCCAATTATGCCGATATGAAATCGAGCGGTATTGAGGTGGGAATAGGCCTTTATCCTTTAAAAGTAAAAGATTTTTCATGGAAAATAAATTTCACATTTGGTTATTCCAAAAATGAGATTACCAATGCCAAGAATCAGCCTAGAATCTTTGATATGGTTAGCCCCAACGGAGGAAGTGTGGAGGGTTATCCTGTAAGGAGTTTATTCTCGGTACAATACAAAGGTCTTGATCCCGAAACCGGTATTCCTACCTACCTAGATGAGAACGGGAACATAAATAATTCCGTTTATCTGCAAAGCACAAATGTTCAACACTTAAAATATGAAGGTCCGGTTGAGCCAAAATACAATGGAGGATGGGCTAATACATTCAAGTACAAAGATCTATCATTAAACGTATTCTTCACATTCCAGGGTGGTAATAAAATAAGGCTGAATAATGTATTCAAAAACTCCTATTCAGATCTGGATGCCATGCCGAACAGTTTTTATGACAGATGGGAAATGCCGGGTGATGAACAATACACAAACATACCGTCTATTGTAGATGCTTATATCAGTTCTTCTCAACTTTCAGGAAAGTATCCTTATAATGTTTATAATTATTCGGACGCCATGGTTGCAAAAGGGGATTTTATCCGTCTTAAAAATATCTCTTTAAGCTACAATATACCAAGCCATATTATTCAAAAAAGCAAGATATTCAGCAAAGTAGCTATTACTTTAGCCGCTAGTAACCTCTGCCTATTATATTCCGATAAAAAACTGAACGGACAAGATCCCGAGTTCTTTAATACCGGTGGCGTAGCCCAGCCTCTTCAGAAACAGTTTACAGTTGCCTTAAATGTTGGATTTTAATCTATAAAATTATGAATACAAAAATATATAATAAGATAAGTAATAAGATTTTACCGGTAATATTAGGAGCCTCAATCTTATTTACATCATGTAATAAATATTTAGATACCGCTCCCGATAATAGAACGGAGATTAACTCCGTCACAAAGGTAGCACAGCTCATTGCATCTGCCTATCCGCAAGCCTCTTATGCCGCCATGCTTAATTCAAGGGTTGATTATGTAACCGACAAGGGGGTAGGACAAGAAACAAATTCAAATATCTATCCGTTTTTCTGGAGAGATGTACCGGATCAAAGCCAGGATACTCCCGAATATTTCTGGAGCAAATGCTATGCATCCATAGCAGAGGTAAATCATGCCATTAAGGCGGCGGAACAACTCAATGAGAAAGATGAGGTAGCACCCTATATTGGGGAAGGGTTGATAATAAGATCGTTTTCCCATTTTATGCTTGTTAGTTTATATTCCAAATTCTACAATCAGGGCGGGGAAAACACATCTGCGGGTGTGCCTTATATAACCGAGCCCGAAACCGTAGTAGTTCAGCAATACGAGCGGGGTACTGTAGATAACGTCTGGACCAAAGCAGAGGAAGACTTAGTAAACGGGCTTAAACTCCTTGGAAACGATGCCGTTTATAACGTTCCTCGCTACCATTTTACCCAAAAGGCGGCCCATGCTTACGCTGCAAGATTTTATTTATATAAAGGAGATTGGACAAAAGTAATAGAACATGCAAATACTGTTTTTCCGGTAGCCGCACTAAACCCTCAAACCAAAAATGTAGATATTACAAATGAAGCAAATGTGTACGCAGCCAATAATTTTCAGCCATGGATTACCACCTACGCAGGTGTACCCAGCAGCGAAGATATTAAGGTCGAATACACAAAAGCCAGCAATCCATCCAACCTCCTTTTAACAGAGATGCCTTCCAGATTATCAAGATACGCCAATACATGGCGATACGGCTGTTCCCAGAGTGATGTAGAAACTACTGTAAAAGCCAAAAATGCCACCGGAGCCACATGGGGTTTCAGAAGTTATTCAAGCAGCAGTACTCATTATTACTTGCCTAAGTTTAAGGAACTTTTTGTACGTACCAGTATTAATGCATCATCGGGAACCATTTACACCATCTTTCCTACTTTCAGAAATGAAGAAGTTTTGCTAAACCGTGCAGAGGCCTACGCAATGCTGGATAATTTTGATGGAGCACTTGCAGATCTGAATGTATATTGCCGTCATAGAAACAAATCCTATGTAGAAAAAACACACGCACTTACTCTGGACAAAATAGCGAAATTTTATGTAAATACCGTGAAAGATACTGAGAACTTTTTTGTAAAATACAATGCATATAACTCTTCTACCTGGAGTGATGAGAAAAAATCATTGTTCTTATTTATTCTGGATTGCAGAAGAAATGAATTTATGTGGGAAGGTTTAAGATACTGGGATCTGGTAAGATATAAAATCCCTGTTACCCACAAAAGTTTTGTAGGTGATGAGAACACCCTGTTCCCGGGAGATGACCGATGGGTGCTTCAAATTCCGGAAACCGCAAAATTATCGGGACTCGAATTAAACCCCAGAGTAAATTTATTAAGCAGAGAGTGGTAATTTAAAAATCAGCAACATGAAAAATATATTAAAATATACATTATTTACAGCCGTAGCAATAGGCTTTGTACTGGCCGGCTCTTCCTGCAGCAAAGAAGAAACGCTGGACGAAAATACAAAGATACACGGTTTAGGGGGAGATGAATATACCGAAACGCCCATAGACAAATGGCTCTATGAAAGTTTTGTAAAACAATACAATATTGAGGTTAAATACAGATTTAATCAATTTGAACTAGATCTAAATAAAACGCTGGTACCCATTAAAGAGGATATTGTAACTCCTGTTATGGAGATTGTAAAACGTGTTTGGATAGACCCGTATGATAAACTGGCCGGTTCTACCTTTGTAAAAAATCTGGCTCCTAAGAAATTTGTACTGGTTGGCAGTCCGCAATATAATAATGGGACCATTACCCTTGGAGAGGCAGAGGGGGGAAGGAAAATTGTAATTTTCCGCTTGAATTGGTTTAACACCAAAGCTGTTACTGCAGAGGAAATTGCAACGCAGAAAGATCTTATTCAGTCTATTATGAAGACCGTACACCATGAGTTTGTACACACAATGCACCAAACCATTATGTATCCAGAGGAGTTTATGAACATTACCCCTGCCGGTTACACCTCATCATGGAATAATGTGAAAGATATTGATGCCCTTAAACTGGGGTATATAAGCCCTTACGCATGTTCCAACTCCAACGAGGATTTCGCAGAGACAATTTCCAGAATTTTAGTTTATGGAAAAGCCGCTTTTGATAAACGGGTTGCCGATGCTACGGCTATTTATAAAGATCCTAAACAAAATGAAGGAATGACTTATGATCCCGGGATTGCCTTACGAAAAAAAGAATCAATGATAATTACCTACTTAAAAGATGTCTGGAATGTAGATTTATACGATCCAGCACCGGGGGTAAAAGGGCTTGAAACTTTAGTACAAGAGGCTATTAATGCATCATTACCAACTACGAACAATTAATAAACTGAACAATGAAAAAGATTTTGACATATATAGTCTTGTTGGGGCTTATCTTGAGTTCTTGCAAGAAAGATGAGATAAACCATGTTTTTGATAAAAGTCCCGACGAACGTCTGGAAGAGCAGATAGGAACCTATATAAATTCTCTTACCGCCAATAAGAACGGGTGGCTTTTAACAGTAAATACAAAAGAGGCCGGAGGGTTTAACCATTGGGTAAGTTTTAACAATGCCAACAGAGCTGTTATGTTATCTGATGTAGAGACATTTGATGATAAATTCGGCCCTACCGCAACTACCAAACAAGAGAGTAGCTACTCAGTTAAAGCATTACAAAGTTTAGTTCTTTCTTTTGACACCTATAACTATTTGCATATTTTAACAGACCCCGAAGGGGCCGTGAACGGCGGTAAAAACGGTGTAGGACTAGATTCCGATTTTGAATTCTCGTTTTTAGGGGAAAACAACGGGACTTACAATCTTAAAGGAAGATACAATAAAGCAAAAGCCATCTTAACTCCATGTACCAAAGAAGAGGCAGAAGCTATTCAGAACGGAGGATTAAAAAAAGTGCAGGATGATTTAACGACATACAGAAAAAAGATGAGATATCCTGCTATAGAATACGGAAAGATAAAGGCCAATGTAGATTTTTCTTCCAGAAACGTAACGTTGGGGTATATCAATCCAAAAGATGAAGCCATAGAGGCTACCGTAGGTGCTTACGCAGGGTTACAATCGGCTATTGGAAAACAAAATGTAAGCAACCTGAACCTTTTTGACACGCTGGATTTTAACGGCAATGCTATTACCTCTTTTATGTATGATAATGAAGGGGGTATGTATACCACCATTAACGGAGAAAAAGTTTCCGTATTTGATAATAAAAAGTCTGTTTTACCGTTAAAGCTCGGATACCAGATGGACTACTCAAAAATAAGACTGGATGAATCTCGTACACAAGGATCGATGGTTGATCCGTACTTATCTCAAATATGGATTAAAAGCAGAGACTTTTTCGCCCTGGTTAATAAAGGGTTTACTATGCAATACGTTCATATCGCATTTATGCTTTCGGGGGGAAACCCCGTTATGCAACTCTCCGTTGTGTATCAATATAGAACCGGCTTGTACTCACTATTATGGCATTATGATTATGTCAGAAATGAAGACGGCACCATTACTTACTCCAATAGAAAGCAATTTAATGCCGGGGCTACAAGATATGAAGCATCATTAAGGAGTCTTGTAGATTATTTCTGTAAAGTTACCTATAAAGTTTACAATGCCTACGACCCCTCAAAAATTGTCATTGATAAAGTTATCCCAAGAACATTTGTCATTGACTGGGCTGAAAACAATACCGAAGGGCTAGACGAACGGCTGGGAGGATTCTTCCCTGTTGATGATCCTACCTGCTTCTGCCCCGGGATATTAATGAAATAAAAAATCTAATTTATAAAATAAGATGAAAAACAAGAATTCGGAAGTTTGTAAGATGGGTAAAAAAATAAAATGAGTTTAGGACCAATTAAATAGGTACTCAGATGTTATGTTAGGCGGCTGTCATATTTCTGGCAGCCGCTTCTTTATTATGACATAGAAGGATTGTTTGGGTACAGTTTTAATTTATGAAAGAGTCAAACTTCCGAAGCTATGCAAACCTTGACGTACTTGTTCGGAGGGTTACAAATAAAAAGTTAACGCATCACTAGTATTGAAACGTTTTAAAATTATTTGATTTTCTTATTACTTTTTATTTTTGTGAATGGTAAAATTGGTTATATTTGTATGTATTTAATAAAATTTAGTAACTATGAAACAAAGTATTCTAATTAAAGTTGCAGTGTTTTTATTAATGACAGCTGCTTGTTTGCTTTTTTGTTGTTCTTTGCAGGCTAATACAGACCGATATTGTCCTGAAGGAATGGAGTATGACCCTGTGACCGAAATGTGTTATCCAGGCGGTAGCGGAGGGTATATTGTCTGTAGGTGTTCCCGGGATATTAGCACAAAACCAGATGGGTGTTTTGCTAACGCCGGCGGAAAAGAATGTGCATCTGGAGACAACATTAAGTGTTGGGAATGGAACAATAACTGCGGTTAATCATTGTTATGAAATTCTTTTCCCTTACTCTTATGGCTCTTTCATTTGTTGCATGTAAAAATGAAAGAGCTACTTCTTTTTTTATGCCTTCTAAAGAGCATAAATCGATTTGTATTACTTCTGTGAAAGTTAATAAAATTAGCTTGGATTCAACTATTCAGACATCCCTGACCGGAAATGTTGGTTTAAGAAACAATGGTATCTATTTTATGGATTATCTCTTTAGTACCTATTATCAGTTCGATACTTTAGGTAACTTTCAGGAACAGGCACTTGGACACGGACGAGGACCCAAAGAGACTACATTAGGATTGATTGTCGGTCATGTTTTTACAGAAGACGATCAGTTGGTTTTAATAGGGCCAACAGATGATATTCACATCCATGATTCTAACTTTAGTCGGCTTCCCGGATATCGTGTACAGCGTAAGCCATATCAAGAAGGACAGAAAATGGAATACGATCAGTTTGAGACCTATTCTTTTGGATACCCTTTAATATGCCGCACTCATGGAAAAAGTGTCTATACAAATAATAGTGCAGAATTTGAATCATTTAATTACTTTGAAACTCCGGATATTTTTGTTGAGCAGTTTAGATGCTTGACTGAGCAATGTATATTTGAGAAAAGAACAGGCCGCCTTCTAGGAAAAGGAATGCCTGAAATGTTTAAAGGGACATCGGACAAGAACTACATTTTCTCAACTGTATTATACGACATTGATAAGTTTGGATGTTTTTATGTAACTTTTATGGCGGATCCACATATTTATAAGTTTGATGAAGATTTCAACCTGATTTCTAGTTTTGGACTTGAGGGCAATCAGATGGACAAAGAATATCTTTCTATCAAAGACCCTAAGCAAGTAAGGGTTGAAGGGATAGCTCAATATTCAACGAAAGGTTATTATACTTATTTAGAATACATAGAAGAATTGGGATACTTGTTGAGATCTTATCAAAGAGGTGGTGATGCTCTTTTTGACGGACTACAAATCTATCAAAATGATGTACTCATAGGAGATGTAGATGTACCCAAAGGCTTTAAGCCTATGGGATATATGAAACCTTATATTTATTCTCACGTAATTTCAGACAAGGAGAAACTTTCTTTATATAAAATTAAAATCCAATAGATATGACGGTGAAAAACAAAAAAGCGGAAAGAATATATTGGGGATTGATTGTGCTCTCTTTTGGCATAATTATATATTCTGTTATAAAGCTAAGTACCCCAGTTAATCGGATTATTACAACTACTACAGAGGAAACGAAAAACGATCCATTGACTATCTTGTCTTTTGAAACAATGAAATTCGATTTTGGCAAGTGTTCCCAAGATGCAGTCATCACTCATGATTTTATTTTTCGGAATACAGGAGAGTTTCCGTTGATTATTTATTCGGTGACGCCTAGTTGTTTATGCACAAGTTACGCATTATCCAAGAAAGTAATAATGCCTCAGGATACAGCAAAAATCAATATTGTTTTTAATGCAAAAAATAAGGTGGGAAATCAAATAATTAATACTATTGTTAGGGCCAATACGAAACAAGCCTCCTATAGACTTTATGTAAGCGGAACGGTTTCTAGTTCAAACGAGTAATTGATCAATAGAATCTGTTTTTGAGTACGGAAATTATTTTAGATATGTAAAATTCCCGCTCTTTTTAATATTCAGTTTCATTGCAAAAAAAATTAAAGTCATCTAATATTATCCACAAAGATACGTATAATATTTGACAA
>JAVWIB010000067.1:10681-16497 GCA_036639755.1 Bacteroidales bacterium | reverse complement strand
TTCAAACTCCGATTCAATGCGATCCAGCAATCCTTTTTCTACTTCATAGTTCTGAGTTCCAAACGTTTCTGTTCCCTTAAACATTAGATGCTCAAAATAATGGGCAAGTCCGGTAGTTTCACCCGGATCATATTTTCCTCCCACCCTTACGGCAATATTAGCCTGAATTTTGGGTTCGTCCTTATTTACCGTCATATATACCTTAAGGCCGTTGTTAAGGGTATATATCCGTGCATTCAGCGGATCATTGGGTACAGTTTCATAACTGTACTCTTTTGTGCAGGCGGTAATCAATAAAATTGCCACCGCTACCAATAAAATTTTTGAAAAGTTTCGTTCCATTATGAAGAAGTTTAATATGGAAACAAAATTAACGAACATTCATGAACATTGTAGTATATTTGTGAAAAATTTTGCAATTATGATAAAAAAGATATTTTTTGTTCCGATATTTTTATTTCTCCTTAGCTTTCAAATAAATGCACAAACAACAGGGCTTGATTTCAACAAGAAAGTACACAATTTTGGTAAATTTTCAATAAAAAGCGGCATTCAGAACTGTACCTTTGAATATAAAAATAACACCAACAAACCCATTGTCATCAATAACGTACTCTCCTCTTGCGGCTGCACAACCCCCCAATGGCCTAAAAAACCAATTATGCCGGGAGAAAGCGGAGCCATTCAAGTAACGTTCCTCAACGATCAAGGCCCCTATCCGTTTGATAAATCGTTAACAGTCTATACATCGGCCGGTTCCAAACCTGTCGTATTACGAATTACCGGTGTCCCATACGAGACGGAAAAAACCATAAAAGAACAATTTCCCGTTGCCATAGGGCCCCTTGGAGTTAAAAACAATATCTTAAAACTGGGACAGCTGGAACAGGGAGAGGCTAAAAGCAAAAGTGCCATTATTGCCAATACCTCCCACAAACCGGTAACGGTAAAATTTACGGGAGTATCTCCGGGGCTTATCATAACAATTGATCCTCAAACCATTCCGGCCAACGGTATTGCCAATATCAATTACACGGTAAATACCAAACTAAAAGAGAATTGGGGAAACACCATTTATAATGCTTCCTTGCTCTGTAACGGAGTAAAAGCGGCAAAACCCCTCTCCGTAGATTGCATGATTATTGATAATTTTGCTTCCTTAACCAAAGAGCAGCAAAATAACGGCCCCATGATTATAGCAAAAAACAGCTCTTACAGTTTTGGAACCATAGCAAAAACAGGAAAAATAAACGCTGTTTTTAACCTTAGAAATACGGGATATCGACAGCTTAAAATTTATAAAGCAGATAAAAATAACAGCAAAATAAATATTACATATCCCGCTACGGTAGAAGCCGGGGCAGAATTTACCATAACG
The DNA here is from genome assembly GCA_036639755.1 of Bacteroidales bacterium. Lineage (GTDB taxonomy): Bacteria > Bacteroidota > Bacteroidia > Bacteroidales > UBA932 > Egerieousia. The sequence continues at coordinate 15,119 of JAVWIB010000067.1, read as the reverse complement.
GTAACAGCAAATCCGGCAGATTATACCGGGGATCAGGTTTTTACCGTAACACTTATTACCAATTCCCCCAACAGACCGCTTGTTAATTTGTTTGTAACGGGAAACATCAAATAGAACACTTAAAAATACAAATTTCAGTAAACAAGATTATATAAAAATGAATACAACAACAGGAGAATGGCCTCTGAAAGGGCATGAGAATCACGACACGGCATTGGTTGTGAATGAAGGCATAGAGCAGCCTCCTATCATCAATCCATATATCACCAATTTTTACAAAAAGAAACCGACACTGCTCTCAGTAGACCAATACATGGCCGGCATTACAGTTGGCAATACTACGGTTCTCAGCCAGGCAATCACGCTGGTAGAGAGTTATCTCCCGGCACATAGAATTGTAGCCCAGCAAATTATTGCCAGATGTCAGGAACACATTACCGAATCGGGATTAAAATCGATGCGCATAGGAATTACCGGTGTTCCGGGAGCCGGAAAAAGTACTTTTATTGAGGCATTCGGCAGTTATATCACCTCCACCGGTAAGAAACTGGCCGTTCTTGCCATTGATCCAAGCAGTGAGAAAAGCAAAGGGAGTATTCTGGGAGATAAAACCAGAATGGAAACATTATGCAACGATCCCAAAGCATTTATCCGCCCCAGCCCAAGTGCAGGCTCTCTTGGAGGAGTGGCCAGAAAAACCAGGGAAACCGTTCTTTTATGCGAGGCTGCGGGTTATGATGTCATTTTTATTGAAACCGTAGGAGTAGGACAATCGGAAACAGCTGTCCACTCCATGAGCGACTTCTTTTTGCTGCTGATGTTATCAGGGGCAGGAGATGATCTGCAAGGGATAAAAAGGGGAATTATGGAGATGAGCGATCTCATTGCCATTACCAAAGCAGACGGCTCCAATATAGATAGAGCTACTATGGCCAAAGCTCTCTACTCCAATGCACTTCATCTATTTCCGCCAACCGAATCTACGTGGGTACCAACCGCACTTACCTCCTCGGCTGTTACCAAAGAGGGACTGCCGGATATTTTACAGAAAATAGAAGAATATTTTACTCTGGTACGCTCAAACGGATATTACGAGCACAAACGCCGGGAACAGGCACAATACTGGATGTATGAAAGTATTAATGAGTCATTACGAAATAATTTTTATGAAAATCCCGTTATTGCAGAAGAGTTGCATAAATACGAACAAGCTGTGCTAAACGGAAAAATAGAATCATTCATGGCTGCGGGCGAACTTTTTAAAATGTACAAAGAACTTAACGGGAAAGACTAAACGATGAGCTGGGAGATTTTTGAGGACGTTCTGCGGGACAGTATTTTAATTACCGGGCTGGTAATGATTATGATGTTGATGATTGAATATTTTAACATCCAGTCGCACGGTAAATGGTTGCTGCATCTGCAGGGGTCAAAAATAAAGCAGATTGTTCTGGGATCATTCCTGGGACTCATCCCCGGATGCATAGGGGGCTTTGCGTGTGTTTCACTGTTCACACACAACCTTATCAGTTTTGGGGCACTTATTGCCATGATGATCTGCTCCTCGGGAGACGAGGCATTTGTGATCCTCGCTCTCATTCCCCAAAAAGCACTACTGCTATTCGGAATCCTCCTTGCTATAGCAATTACGGTGGGTATTCTGGTCGATTACGTCTTCTTTAAAAAGCCGCAAAAACAGTTGTGTCCCGATAATTTTCAACTGCACGGACACGCCCCGGATAACAATGTATTATCGGGACCCGATAACAGCATCCCCTCCATTTTTAAGGCTGGCTCCTATCGTGTTATGCGCCACCCTTCCAAAGAGAGAATTGCCATTCTACTGGGAATCGCCCTCTTTATTGCTGCCGTCGTATTCGGCTATTTGGAATGCGGCCACGCCCATCAGGCGCAGGAGATAGGACACGTTCATACACAATCTTGTACAAATGCGCCCCACACCGCCGCCTGCACCCACACCTACACCGGCGGCCTTAACCTACTCAACGAGCGGTGGATCAACATTGTATTTGCCATTATAAGCATCATCACCTTGTTCTTTACCGCAACCGCAAAAGAACATTTCATAAAAGAACATCTCTGGGCACATGTCATTAAAAGGCATCTGCTCTCCATCTTCCTCTGGACATTCGGAGCTCTGCTCATCTGTCAGGTAGGAATGCAATATTTAGATATCGAACATTGGATCAACAACAACATGCTCGTAGTCGTACTTCTGGCGGTAGCAATAGGAATTATACCGGAATCGGGACCGCATCTGGTATTTATCACCCTCTACGCACAGGGGATCCTTCCGTTTTATGTCTTGCTGGTCAACTCCATTGTACAGGACGGGCACACCACCCTGCCGCTGCTGGCCGAGAGTAAAACCTATTTTCTCAAAGCCAAAATGGTAAACATAGTGGTAGGACTGGTCATAGGTCTGCTATGCTGGTTTTTTCAAATCATTTAAAACCTTAGAAATTATATAGTTTATATGAACAGCGTTTTCATTTTACTAAACAGTCTGAATGACTGGAAACCGTATTGCGAGACCGACAGCACCCTTACAATATCGGATTATCTGAAACACAATTACAACGAAAAGGGGCCCAAACTCATTATCAACCTCGCCGATAACTACAGTTACAACTCGGAAGGTTACTACTGCTCCTTGCTGGCGCAGGCCCGAGGCCATAAAGTACTCCCGGGCGTTGAAACCCTCAATAAACTGGAGAGCGGAACAGGTATCCGTATGAATGCCACCCTGCAAAAAATATGTCACCAATGGATTCAGAAAAACAACATTACAGACGATATCTGGTATGTAAACATCTACTTTGGGACATGCAAAGAAAAAGGGCTGGAAAAAATCGCCCGCTTTATCTTTGACAACTACCCCTCCCCTTTGCTAAAAGTAGGCCTGAACAACCGCTCCCGCAACCAGATAGAAACCGTACAGTCTCTCACACTGCAACAACTTACCGAAGAGGAACAAGACTACTTTGCCAATGCGCTGGATAAATTCAGCAAAAAAGTGTGGCGTATGCCCCGCACCAGCAAGCCGTCCCGCTACAACATTGCCATTCTTTATGATCCCGACGAAGAATTCCCACCCAGTAACAAACACGCCTTGGGCAAATTCCTAGAAATAGCCAAACGGATGAACATCCACGCAGAGCTTATAACAGAGGCCGATGCCACCCGTTTAATGGAATTTGATGCCTTATTTATCCGCACCACCACCTCGCTCAATCACTACACCTTCCACTTATCGCAGCTTGCCGCCATTAACGACATGGCCGTTATAGACGATCCCGAGTCCATTATCCGCTGCACCAACAAAGTCTATTTGAGCGAACTCTTTGAAAAAGAAAAAATACCGACTCCGGCCTCCATGCTTTTATTTCACAGCAACGCCAATACCTATGAGCAAATAAGCGAACGCCTGGGATCCCCTTTTGTCCTTAAAATTCCCGACGGCTCCTTCTCCCTATGCATGTACAAAGTCTCCAATCAGGAAGAACTCCGGGATGCACTGGAAATTATGTTCCAACGCTCCTCGGTATTACTTGCTCAGGAATTTACCCCTACCGATTTCGACTGGCGGATAGGTATACTCAACGGTGAACCCCTCTTTGCCTGCAAATATTACATGGCCAAAGGACACTGGCAAATCTACAACCATGCAGACTCCGGCAAAAACATCTGCGGCGCATGGGACACCATTCCCATCTACCAGGTTCCATCCAAAGTACTTGACACGGCCACCAAAGCCGCTGCCCTGATAGGAAAAGGACTTTACGGAGTTGATCTTAAAGTAGTAAACGGAAAAGCCATCATCATAGAAATTAACGATAACCCCAGCATCGATCACGGCATAGAAGATGCCGTTCTGGGAGACGAACTATATTATCGTATCCTCAACTATTTTGTACATACATTAAACAAAATACATGCGCAATAATTGCCAATACTCAAAAATATGGAACGTGAATTTGTTCTCGCCCCGGCCATGCCGGAGCACCTAACCGGAATTATGGAGATAGAAACCCTCTGCTTTGCAGAGGAGGCTTTCTCCCGTCGTCAGATGGCCTACCTCCTGTCAAAAGCCAAAGGGGAATTTTATGTCATCTGCCACAATCAACAAGTTGCCGCCTACATCTCCATGGTGTCCCGCTCCAACGCTTCCAACCTGCGTATCTACTCCATTGCTGTTCACCCCGGTGCCCGTGGGCATCATCTGGCCACCGCTTTGCTAGATAAAAGCGTAGAATACGCCCGCTCTCACCAGCTTTATTCCATCACGTTGGAGGTACATACAACAAATAAAGCCGCCCTTGCATTGTATACAAAAAGCGGCTTTCAAATTATTACCGTCAAACCCGGTTACTACCATAACGGCGATGCTTACTACATGAAGAAAATGCTATAACCG
>JAVWIB010000067.1:5329-10671 GCA_036639755.1 Bacteroidales bacterium | reverse complement strand
TTCACTTGTAGCATCATTCCCGTTCATTTGTAGCATCATCCCCGGAAGACACCTTATTCCCCATTCATAGAAATTAAGAACTCTTCATTATTTACGGTTTTGGATAATCTCCCTTTCATAAAATCCATGGCTTCTACGCTGTTCATATCAGCCAGATGGTTACGGAGAATCCAGATTCTGTTCACATCTTCCGGCTTGTAAAGCAAATCATCTCTGCGGGTAGAGCTTAACGTTACATCCACGGCAGGGAAAATACGTTTGTTAGAGAGCTTGCGATCCAATTGCAACTCCATATTACCGGTTCCCTTAAACTCCTCAAAAATCACCTCATCCATTTTTGAACCGGTATCGGTGAGGGCGGTAGCCAGAATCGTTAGCGAACCTCCGTTCTCTACATTACGGGCTGCACCAAAGAAACGTTTTGGTTTGTGAAGAGCATTGGCATCTACACCACCGCTAAGCACTTTACCGGAAGCGGGCTGTACGGTATTGAATGCACGAGCCAGACGGGTGATGGAATCTAGCAGGATTACCACATCGTGTCCGCACTCCACAAGACGTTTTGCTTTTTCCAACACAATGTTGGCAACTTTTACGTGGCGTTCGGCAGGTTCGTCAAAGGTAGAAGCTACCACCTCTGCTTTTACGCTGCGGGCCATATCGGTAACCTCCTCAGGACGTTCATCTATAAGAAGTACAATCATATAAACCTCAGGATGATTGTCTGCAATTGCATTGGCAATCTCTTTTAGCAACATGGTTTTACCGGTTTTTGGTTGGGCTACAATTAATCCGCGCTGTCCTTTTCCTATAGGAGTAAACATATCTACAATACGGCACGATAGATTATTATGTCCTTTTGCCGTAAGTTCGAATTTTTCATTGGGGAATAACGGAGTCAGAAAATCGAACGGAACCCTGTCTCTGATAAACTCAGGGCTTCTGCCGTTAATCTGGCTAACTTTTACCAACGGGAAATACTTATCGCCCTCTCTTGGAGGACGTATCTCGCCGGTAAGGGTATCACCGGTTTTAAGGCCAAACAATTTTATCTGCGATTGCGATACATATATATCATCGGGAGAGTTCAGATAATTATAATCGGATGAACGGAGAAATCCGTAGCCGTCCGGCATAATTTCCAGAACTCCGCTTGCCTCTACAATTCCTTCAAATTCCAATTTGGGTGCAGGGGCTTTTTTCTCATTCTTATGACTTCTCTCCTCCTGTACGTTTGTTACAATCTCGGGTTCAACAGACACCTGCAATTGAATATTCTCCGGAGATTGAGTGATATCGGAAGAGAATAATGTATCACCTGCTTCTATTATGTCTTGCGAATTATCAATAGGATTCATCAGAAGAATCTCTTCTGCAGCCTCTTCTTTTTCTTTTGCCGCATTATTCAACTGCTGCCTTCCCCGTTGATTCTTATTATTAATACGTTGTCTGTTCCGCTTGGTCTCCGCTTCGGCTCCCGAAAGCTCCGCCATATTTTCTTTTGATTGTTGCAATTGCGACTGCGTCTTTTGTTGCGGCTGCAATTGCAGTTGTGACTTTGGTTGTTGCGGTTGCGATTGCTGCCTTGGTTGCTGTTGTTGCGGTTGTCTGGGCTGCAACGGTTGCACTGTCTGCTGCGTTTTTTGTTGTTGCGGTTGCTGTGGCTGTGATTGCGGTTGCTGCGGTTGCGATTGCTGTGATTGCTGTGATTGCTGCGATTGTTGTGGTTGCTGCGGTTGCGGTTGCGATTGCGATTGCTGTGGTTGCGGCTGTGGTTGCTGTGGTTGTGATTGTGGTTGTGATTGAGGCTGCGATTGTAGCGGTTGTTGTACCTGCGGCTGAGATTGCGCCGATGGTTGCAGTTGCACCTGTGGTTGTGGTTGCGATTGCGATTGCGATTGCACCTGTGGTTGTGGTTGCGCCGGTACTGCTTTGTCCGTTTTTTGTCTTGGTTTAGGGCCTCTGGTCTGCTGTACCCGTTCCGGTTTTGCCTCTGCCGGTTTGGTTGCGGTTAAATTCACTTCTGATGGTTTTTTTTCTACCGGTTTTACTTCCGGAGCTTTTGCCTCACGAGGTTTTGCCTCAGGTAGAATTCTGGTTCTGGGCTTCCTCTGGAGAGGTTTATCTACACCCTGAATCGCTTGCTCATCCAGAATTTTATAAATAAGGTCGTCTTTTTGATAGGACTTAATCTTTTGAATATTAAGTTTTTCTGCAATTACAAAAAGTTCTTCTAAACTTTTATTGCTTAATTCTATAATGTCGTACATGAATATGTGTTAATAAATAAAAAAGAGGATTTGTTTACCTGAGAACAATGGCTAAAGACTTTCATAACCAAGTACAAAGGTATTAAATTATTTAAAAAAACAAAAAAAAATAATAAAAGTTTATCCTCCAACATCGCTATACTTACTATTACACTGCATTATGATAGAATCATCCCCCCCTGTTTGGTAAGCCAATCCCTATCATTATGAATGCCTATACAGCACTGCTATACTCCACTCTGCTCATATATTGCAAAGGGGTAAGGCCTGTCACATTACGGAATTGCCTAAAAAAAGTTGACCGGGATGTATAACCCGCTTTGGGGTAAAGTTCATTTAATTCAAGATTGGAATTATGCCGCATCTGCTCCAGTAAATAATGAATTCGGTATTCCGACAACCAATCATTAAAATTTGTTCCGGCATGACGATTTAACACATTGGAAATAATGGTACGACTCATCCCCACCGCCTGAGAGAGAGACGCAAGTTCAAAATCGGGATCAAGAAACAACTCCTTCTCCTTCATAATCTGATTCAATTTTTTATAAAGCAACGGATAATGAGGCGGCAACTCCTGTTCGTCCTTTATCATATTATTTTTCTCACAGACAGCCGCCTTTTTGTATCCCGATAATGCCATATACCGAGCCCCCTCTCTCTGTAGCGGTTCTGCTACAATAAGCTGCTGCTTTTCCAACATCTGCTGTTTATAAAGAAGCTGCTCATATAACTTCTGAATACGCCCGATACGCTCTCGCCACCACAGCCACGCAATAAAAATAAATACCAGCAAAACACCAATGACAGCAATTAATATAGATTGTGTAACGGCCGCATCACTCCCGCCATGCCTTACACAAGAGCATAGACCAAGAAATAATAAGATTATAAGCCGTAATTTATTCATCTGAAATTTATCAATTAACCGATACGTGTTTTTACTCAACAAAGGTACATTCAAGAAAGGCACCTAGCACAATCATCGGGGGGGATAAAAAGTGGACAAATCAATTTTATCGGTAAATTTGCAGGTATATAAAGGGAATATTACCTTTGCAGACATGAAAAAGAACTCTCTTCAACATAGCATAACCCCCATGCGGCATAAAGCAACCCTCTCTTTTGCCGGTTTAATATTTTTTATTATATTCCCTGTTCTTTTACAGGCAGCTACTGCCGATAGTCTAAAAACCATACTGGATAAGCACAAGCAAGTGGATACCGCCAAGGTAAATTTGCTCAATAAACTGGCCTATGAACTTTTGACAGCAGATGTTGAACAGGCAAACTTATATGCAGATCAATCGCAAAAACTAGCAACCCGATTGAATTACCAAAAAGGCAAAGGAACAAGTTTATGGATTAAAGGGATCCTATCTTTACGAACAAATCCCAAGGAGGCCTTAAACCAGTTCAGGCAGGCACTACGCATAGCAGAACAAGTGAACGACAAACCCGGTATCTGCACCTACCTCATGGCTATTGGTAATGTTGAAAAAGAGATGGGAGACCTCAAAGCCAGCGATCAATCATTTCAACGGGCATTGCAAATAGCTACAACCCTCAACGATAAAACCCTCCATATAAAACTCCTGTATAATATCTCAAGCAATCTCTCCCGCAAAGGCGAATACCTTAAAGCTGCCGAAAAGCTCTTGCAGATGATTGATCTGGCCATCCTGATAGACAACAAGCAAATGCTCTCAAAAGGGTATTCCTCCATAGCCGCTATCTTTAACATGCAGGGAAATAGTCCGCAAGCACTGGAATATTATCTCTCTGCGTTACGTATTAACGAATCTATGAAAGATCAGAAAAGCATCTTCAACAATCTGATTGATATGGCCGGCGTTCAGTTTGAACAAAACGAACCCCAAGTTGCACTAAAAACAATTGATCAGGCATTCCGCTTAGCCAAAAGTCTGAATAACCCCTCTATGATATCCGTATGCCTTACCAACATAGGCAATATCTATCAGCAGATAAATCATCCCGATGCCCTAAAGTACCTTACGGAGGCACTTGAAATGGCACGTGGAAAAAACATGAAACAAAGTGCCAATCTGCTTATGGGTATAGGATCCGTCTACACACGAGAGGGTAAATTCAAACAGGCAGAAGAAAATCTGACCGAAGCCCTTGATATTGCACAAAAGGCAGGAATAAAAATTGTATGTAGTCAGGCATTAAAACTATTAGGCGATCTCTACTATACCAAAAAGCAATATGCCCGTGCCATAAACTATGTCAATCGGGCCCTGCAGATAGGGCATGATATTAACTATCTGGAAATCACAAAAGACAGTTATCAGCTACTGGCAAACATTCATGCTGCTACCGGGAATTATAAAGAAGCCTATCATAGTTATATCAATTTCAAACAGCTTAATGATAGCATTTTTAATGACAAAAACGTACGTAAAATAGCCTTTTTGGAGAGTGCTTATAAACATGATAAAGAAAAACAAAAATACGAACTGGAAAAAGATAATCAGCAACTACAGATAAAAAGTCAACGCAATTTTATCTTTCTCCTTGCAGCCGTAACACTTTTGGTAATTATCCTCTCCTATCAGTTGTATCTTTCCAACCAATTAAAAAAGAAAGCTCTCCGCTTAGAAATCGATCATGTAAACAGTCAGTTGGAATACAGTAGAAAAGAACTGGCATCAGCCGCTCTAAAACTGGTACAAAACTCAGAAAGTGACGCTTACTGCATGCAGAAGCTAAAAAATCTGGAAGGAAACGCCACCAAAGAAGGAGAGCAGGATGTACGCTCTCTCATTAACTATTATAAGAATAAATCCATTCACTCCAACTGGAAAGAGTTTGAAACCCTGTTTCTTAAAGTAAATACCGATTTCTACGAGAAGCTCAACAGCCGCTTCCCCACACTCACCCTTAACGAACGAAAACTTTGTGTTTTTCTTAAGCTGAATATGACCAACAAAGATATTACACAAATTACTTTTCAATCTGAAGAGGCACTAAAAAAAGCCCGCATGCGTTTACGTAAGAAAATGGAACTGGAGCGCGACGAAAATCTAGCCTCCTTTATTCATACACTTT
>JAVWIB010000067.1:0-5300 GCA_036639755.1 Bacteroidales bacterium | reverse complement strand
GCGTTCAGCTCCTTATTTTGCAGCTATCACATCAATCTCAACCAATGCAGCCTTGGGTAGTGCAGCCACCTGATAAGCGACACGTGCAGGATATGGTTCTTTAAAATAAAGGGCATATACCTCGTTCAGAGCTGCAAAATTTCCCATATCGGAAAGATATACATTTGTTTTTACAACATCCGCAAAGGTATAGCCACCCTCTTCCAATACATATTGAAGGTTTTTAAACACCTGGTGAAGTTGCTCTTTTATACCGCCGGGTACAAACTCCCCTGTATTTGCATCAATCGGAAGTTGGCCGGAAACATAAATTGTTCCGTTTGCAATAACTGCCTGGCTGTATGTTCCCACAGCTTTAGGCGCTCTTGGACTTGCTACTATTTTTCTCTCCATAATCATTTTTATTAAGTTGTTTATATTATGTTATGTTTGTTCTGTTACTATCTATCCCAGTAACTTGCATTTTTCTTAAACTGCAATAAATCGGCAAGGGCAGATGCCTTGGCATTAATTCTAAAACTCCAGCTCTCCCACTGTCCGTTCGGAATCCACGAAACCGATATCTGGAAACAATGCAGATCGTACGATGCGCTCAACTGCGTTGTAGTGAGCTTAAATTTGGAGAGGTCAACACCCGTATTTAAATTAAAATTAAGTTGCTGAGTCAGTTTTATTTGTCCCGATATACCCAACGTCTGCATATGACTATTCTTTACCTGCAACTGATTATTTGCATACTGATAACTTTTGCTGTACGTATAGCTATAATTCAGATTAATACTCCACGGAATATTAGGATCCATATAATACACCCAGCCCCCCGGTATATACTCCCCTGTCACCGGATGATAATACATTTTCTGATACATGGGAGCCTGCGATTTCTCTGTCTTGGCAGGATTCTGAACACCGCTGCTACTCTCAGACGACTTATAATTGCTCCCAAGCCGGCTCTTACCCTCCCCCGAAAACGTATACGAAACAGACGCACTGGCATTGGTAAGACGGGCCAACTTAAAGCCGCCCTCCTGCGCTATGTTAAATTTATTAATTCTTATTCCGTGATCATTAATTGCATAAGGATCAAATGTCGCATTGGCAGACAACCCCATTTTTCCAAATACCGTTGTATTCATGTTCACCGATATATTTGACAATTTCATAGAATCGGCCAAAAAATTATACGATCCGCCAATAGAAAGCTGATCAATCAACTTTATTTTTTTTGTCCCCTTACCGGTTGTATCCTGTAGATCACGCACTTTTGCCTCCAGATTATTTCCTAGGGAAAAGCTCATGCTCGCAGATTTCCCCCGTCCTGGAGCAGAATAAATTTGTCCGTCATACCTGTTATAAGGTTCCACATGCTGAATCCCGTTCACATCCACATAACTTAATGACGTAAAACCGTTCCCTTTTGTCCCCATCTCGGGTTGCACACTAAAACTAAGAGAAGGAGTTACCATATGCCGGATAGCCTCAATTTTCCTCTTTTTACCAAAATTAAAAATTCCATATAGTCGGGTACTAAACGAGACACCTCCCGATACAGTTTGGGTAATCCCAAAAGTACTAAACGGATCGGAATAAATTGTTTCCACTTTCTGAGTCTCCTCATTAAAGGTTTTGGTAGCATCACTAAAATACCAATTCATTCCATACGAAATACTCGGCGATACCTGAATATACTTAGCAAGAGAAAATGACGGAAGTTGTACACTAAAATTATGCTTCATGCCGTTTTTCATCTTCTTAAAGAAATCGGGATCACCGGTCTCGCTTGCCTTAAAATTGATTCTGTTCTCCAGCGTTGTATTATAATTAAATGCAAACGACTCATAAAACTTCTCCTTGCCCACCCTCTCTTTCCTCTTAAACGGATAAATACGGTTTACGGTAAACGTAAGGTTAGGAAAGGTAATGGAATAAGAGCTATCTATGGAACTCTGGCTATGCAACGCATTCACCGATAAACTAAAAGGAGATCCGGCCCATGTCTTTCCATACGATATAGACGACGAAATCTGATTCTGCAATGCATTGTTTATATCGGTAGAATTGTATTTATTATTAGACGGGCTGGAAAAGTTGACAGAAGCCCTGAATGTTGTTCCGGGTTTCGCCTTAGCATCCTGCGAATGACTCCACTGCATAGAAAAGTTGGTGGTCTGAAAAAAATCGGGAGAATTTTTCTCACCCGTCTGGTCTTTTGAGTAAGTCACCGCCAGATTACCATTGTATTTATACCTTTTATTATATCGGGAATTAAGTTGCAATCCCCATGAACCCATTGTATAAATATCGGCCGTAGCTGCAACATCAAAATGATCGCCAAATACAAAATAATACCCCAGCCCTCTCAAGAAAAATCCTCTGGAAACCTCCTCTCCGTAGCTGGGAACAAGTATACCGCTGCTTCTGGATCCAAATTTAGGAACAAAACCAAACGGCAATGCAAATGGCGTTGGTACATCCTCAACCACCACAAAGGCGGGGCCGAATACGGTCTTCTGTCCTCCACCGGGCTCATTAATCACCTTTGCCGCCGTCATTTTCATATAAAAATGGGGATGCTCGCAATCGCAGGTCGTATATTTTCCTTTGGATATATTAATCGAATTATCGGGCATCTTCTTTAAGAACTCGCCATGCAGATACCCCTCCCCCTCTTGTGTAATCATATTTTTAATCTTGGCCTTACGCGATCCAAAATTATAATACACACTCTCCATCTCATAACTTCCCTGCCCCTCTTTCATAACCGGTTTCCCCACAAGCGTACCGGTTGAATCGGGCAAACCCTTGGCAAACACGGTTCTTGAGTCCATATCATAGGCCATATAATCTGCCTTTATCTCCATATTATCATAGGTAACTTTTACATCACCATAAAAATACATCATTTTTTTACCGTTGGAAAAATCCTCAATGGTAGAGTCTCTGGCGGTAGAAAACACCGGAAATTCCAAGCTACTCTTATTTATTAAGGTATCCTTATGCAGCAAAGTATCCTTTTGATGCAAACTATCTCTACGCACCAAATTTGTATTTTGCAACAAATTTTTACGATCAAGCATAGGTACCTTTACCAACCGGAGCGAATCGGGATTTTTAATACGAAGGGTATCCTTGTGTTTTACAAATGTCTGATGCAACTCATTTTCAGCGCGCTGCGCAGATGCCATAACAAAACAAAATGCCACCGCCAGTACCGTCAGAATATTGCGAATATGTTTTATTAACATGAAAATGAGTTAGTTTATAAACTATAGTGGATTAATAAATATGTATTATGCTAATTATTTAGTAATTTTGCAAGCCGCAAATTTAATACATTTTTTGCAACTAATATGCCATTAAAAAATAATAACTCTATTCTCGCACTATTATTATCAGTTTTTCTGGTAGCAAACCTGCCCTGTTTTTCCCAGAACAGCGCACCGTTAACACCCATAAAAACAATTGTCATAGACCCCGGCCACGGCGGCAAACATCCGGGAGCCATCAGCGGCAGATACCAAGAAAAACACATTACCCTCTCTGTAGGGCTCAAACTGGGAGCACTTATAAAGGATAAGTATCCCGATATTAAAATCGTTTACACCCGCACCACCGATCAATACGTAGATCTGGACGAGCGGGCGGAAATTGCCAACCGCAACAAAGCAGATCTTTTTATATCCATTCACGTAAATGCCACAAAATCGTCTCAGGCCAGCGGAACAGAAACTTTTGTAATGGGAACCCATAAAAGTGATGACAATTTTGAGGTCTGTAAAACGGAGAACTCCGTCATTGTTATGGAGGATAACTATCAAGCCAAATATGCCGGGTTCGATCCCAACTCTCCGGAGTCTTATATTATTTTTACACTGCTTCAGAATACCCACCTGGAACAAAGCCTCTCTTTTGCCGCACACATTCAGGATCAGTTTAGAAAAGGGCCGGTTTACACCAACAGAGGAGTGAAGCAAGGAGGATTGCTGGTTCTGTGGAAAACCACCATGCCTGCTATCCTTACCGAAATTGGTTTTATCTCCAATGCAAAAGACCGCAGTGTAATTATAACGGAAAGTGGACAGCAAAAATTTGCAGAAGGGATGTTCAACGCATTTGTTGCCTATAAAGCCGATTACGAAAAAGAGAGCCGCACCGGAAAAGTTCCGGCACAAGACAACGCTCCCGTTATAACCATTGGGCAAACAGCAGCTACACAAACAACAACCGACGATTTTTACGCAATCCAAATTTTATCGGTGACCCGCCCCCTAAAAAGCAATGCCACCGACCTAAAAGGCATCACCGGCTATCAATACTGCAAAGCCCCCCCCTTCTATAAATATTATATAGGGAACTATTCCACCCGCGAAGAGGCCTCCAATGCATTATCAGCTATCCGCAAGCAATTCTCGGGAGCCTTTGTAATCCATATCCGGGCGAATAAAATTGTAAAATGAGTGAAATTATAGTAAGTTTGTAACCTCAAATTTTCTAAAAAAAGCAAGGAATGGAAAAATTCAAATTTTCAAAGGCACAAGCCATCGGACTTTTTGTCCTTCTTACACTTGTGGCAATATTTGTAGTCATCAATTTCCTAAAAGGGCAGGATCTTTTTAATAAAAATACAAAATATTACACAACACTGCAAAATGTAGAGGGGCTTACGGCAACCGGGCCGGTATACATACGCGGACTTAAAGTAGGCTCCGTAGAGAGCATCAAATACAATAATGCACAAGACAATTTTATTGTAAAACTCTCTATAAAATCAGATTATATAATTCCAAATAACTCAACAGCAGAAATTTACAGCGCAGATATCCTAGGAGGGAAATCGGTGAGGATTGATCTTGGAACATCAAACCTACACGCAAAAGCAGGCGATACCATTAAAGGGGGAACATCGCCCGATATGATCACCATGCTAACCAAAGAAATAGGCCCTCTTAAGGAGCAGGCCTCGGTGCTTATGAGCAACATGAACGCCACCCTCAATACAATAAATGCATTATTAGACTCCAATGCAAGGAGCAACCTGCAGCAATCATTCGCACACTTAAATAAAACATTACAAAACGCTCAGAATTTAAGCAAATCGCTTAACGACATGTCACCCGATTTAAAAGAGATGATTGCCAACCTCAATATATTATCACAAGGACTTAGTCAGGGGAGCGGAGATATTAAAAACTCTTTAAAAAACATAAACGATATTACCACCCAGATTTCGGAAGCAGATCTAAAATCAACCATTCAAAATCTACAGTCCCTCCTTGTAAAAATACAAGATCCCAACGGAT
>JAVWIB010000066.1:0-16591 GCA_036639755.1 Bacteroidales bacterium | reverse complement strand
AATCATGATTAAACTACTCCTGATAGAAGATGAACGCACCTTAGCCGGAATTATCCGGGATACCCTCAACGATAACGGGTTTAGCGTAGAACTTGCCTACGATGGAATTCAGGGACTAGAGCGTTATCATGCCATGGAACCCGATGTAATTGTTACCGATATTATGATGCCCCACCTAGTTGGTTTTACCTTGGTAGAGCAACTACGCAAAAGCGGCTGCACCACCCCCGTTCTTTATCTCTCTGCCCGTTCCACTCCCGATGATATTGTACAGGGATTTGAAACGGGAGGGAACGATTACCTGCGTAAACCATTTGCCATAAGCGAATTAATCGTACGGATAAAATCATTGCTCGGCCGTTGCTCCACACAAAATTCCGTTGCACAAGAGCAATATCTATGGGAAATTGGGAAATACACCTTTGA
This sequence comes from Bacteroidales bacterium, assembly GCA_036639755.1. GTDB lineage: Bacteria > Bacteroidota > Bacteroidia > Bacteroidales > UBA932 > Egerieousia. The sequence continues at coordinate 16,165 of JAVWIB010000066.1, read as the reverse complement.
CAGTAGCCGGAATCTACTCTGCTTTAACGAAACCGCCACATTGCAGGAGCTCGCTGCCAGAGAATCGGAAGTGTTGTTATACCTGTGCCGCCACCAGGGGCAGATTGTAGAACACAAAACCATTCTCCGTACACTCTGGGGAGATGATAACTTCTTTAACGGCCGCTCCCTAAATGTCTATATCTCCAAATTGCGCCACAAACTCTGCGCAGACCCATCCCTCTCTATTATTAATATCCGCGGCACCGGATACAAATTAATGAAAGATATATAAAACACACTCAACCTGTTGTCTTGCTGTTTTACAATGTTGCACAATACAGTGTGCTAGGTAACCTAGCGCACCCACATCACTTTGGCTCGAGCTCTGGCATTGTAATCTAATTTTTCCTTTTTGTTATTTTCTATGGAAAAACCGGCATCCAGATTTTTCTCATCCGCCAGTTTCCCGTTTTCCGCAGGTTGATAAAAGACATTTCTTTTCATATCCATATTCACATGCCGCAGCCTGAATTTATCAATATCATTCCCCCCAATATTTACAATATTAAGTAGCTCTAATTGCTCCGGACGCAATTTATATCCAAAAGGGATATTTAGTTCGGCAATTATGTTCTCCGATAATCTCTCCACTCCGTATGTATAACTATCCAGAATAAAATGCACTGTCCGCACCATTTTTACAATCCCCAGAAATCCTTTTTTTTCCCGATAGGTAAGCATCGTATTATGATCGGGATAGGTAATTTCCCAATTGTTAAGATTCTTAAAATCCATATTCTTTAGCATTGCCCTTATATCACTCCACCACAACAGCTTGTGCAACTGAATGCTCCGCTTGTCCATCTCCGCACTTTTGGTCATAGCACGTACCGAAGAGCTTATACTCTTGTCCACCTGCTTTTTAGCCTTTCTGGTGGCATTTCCTAATGCCGCAGCAAGACTGTCTGCTCGTGCCTTCTCCAGATAACGCTCAATCCCCTCTTTTATTTGCTGATTGGTAAAATTTTTAATGGACTCCTGCACAATCCTAATTGAATCACCGCCCCTTTTTCCCCCCTGCGGATATTCATAAATATTCCCAATCATCTCATTCGAGATCAGCAGCTCTTTCCCCTTACGCACATCAGCCTCCGATACCACATAATAATTCCGGTTAATTTTAGGAAAATCCACCTCCAATTGTTTCCTGAATTTCTCTATAAATGATAATTTAGCCGCTTTACTGGTTTTTCTTGAAACCTTGGCCGTAACCGCTGCCCCTTCCAATAAAATGGGTTGCTCAATAAGTTTTATGACCAATTTATGATCGGGATTCAAACTCTCTATAGGCTGCTCAACCGTTTTATAACCGATAAACGAAAAAACCAACACATCTGCGGCTGTCGTTTGTCCCTTTTCCAGATGCAGCAAAAATGTGCCGTCCTCCCCACTGGAAGTACCAATATACGGATTACTTTTAAGATAAACCGACACAAACGGAAACGGCCTGGATGCTCCGTCATATACAATGCCTTGCACAATCTGTCGTGTTTGCAGAGTTTGTGGTGCCTGCACTGCAGGTCGTACCTCTTGTGTCTGTTCTCCAACCGCCATACCCCAAGCCGGAACCAAAGCCGCAGACGCTTCTACCGCAAACAAAAACACAAATACCCAAAATGAAAAATAGCTCTTCATACTCTTTATTTTTAACTGCCCACCTTGTGGCAAAAAGTATTCCATTCTAAAAAGAGAAGCAAGTACTTCGCAACAAGTTGTAAAACATTTATTATTAAGCAATTGCAGAAACTTATTTTTTACAAACAAAAAATACAACATCATAACATCTTTCATATCAATAAAATACAACTTCTTGCGAAAGAATCCGTCCCCACTTGGTTTATAAAATAAACTTGTTTATCTTTGCAGTGTTATATGCAACCATGCGTATAGCAAAAATGGTATAAATTAGAAAAAGACTAAACAAGATTCACACATATCCAAAAATCTGTAAATTTTATCATGATGGAAGACAGAAAATTAAATGAGCAGGAAAGTCTGGCCCTTATCGCCGACATGATCCGCAACACACAAAATAAAATGGAGCGTCACGCAGGAACACCATTTCTTATTTGGGGATACACAACCGTAATTATTTCCATTGCAGTATCGGCTCTTGTAACCCTTACACACAATCACTACTGGCAGTTTCTATGGTTAGCTCTGCCTATTATATCACTCCCAAGCACGTACCTGGTAAACAGGAACAGTACAAAAGAGGTAAAAACATACATCGATAAAATTGTGTCGCAAATATGGCTGGTTTTTGGAATAGCCGGTTTTATGGTTTCATTATCGGGAGTCATTGTCTATCGCTTTCCCGTCTTATTTTGCGTTATCCTCCTTATGGGCATGGGAACAGCCCTCACCGGCCTTATTATAAAATTCAAACCGTGCATCTGGGGAGGATTTATTGCAATGGCACTCTCCTATCTGAACTTTCTATTTACCGGAACAAATAGTATTCTTATCTTTGCAGCCGTATTTATCATTATGATGGTAATTCCCGGTCATATTCTAAACGCACGTGCTAAAAAATCAAATCATGGAGAATAGATATGTTTAAAGAGCTGAATCCACTACTCCACTCAGAGCTAAGGCTGGCAATTATGTCGTTGCTGCTGTCGGTTGAAGAGGCAGATTTTGTCTACATTAAAGAGCAGACACGATCCACCGCCGGCAATCTTAGCGTGCAGCTTGATAAACTATCGGAAGCCAACTATATTTCCATTGAAAAAAGCTTTGTTGGAAAGAAGCCCAGAACTACCTGCCGCATAACCACCACCGGAACCAAAGCCTTTGAAGAATATGTAGATGCTCTGCGTAGCTATATAAAATAAGAAAAATCTATTGGAGATACCGCAAACATTTTACCTCGCTTTTTTGTCTTATAGCAAACAAATTTGCGATGAGAAGTGGATTTTTTACATTTCCGGTTATAATTATCTTATGTTTAAGTATATACGCTCAAGCACAGGTGGGGCCGGTAATTTTGGGCCCCGATGGAAAACCGGTTCCGGCTCCGCCACCACCTGCCCCAACTCCAATTTCGTTGGAAGAGGCTGTTCAGCTTTTATACGCAAACAGCAAAGCCATTAAGATTGCGGATAAGTCTGTAGAGATTGCCAGGGCTCAGAAACAAAAGTTGAACTCATTATGGTATCCCTATCTCACAGCTACAGGTTCTTATATGCATTTCTCAAATGAGATTGAGGCAAAAGCAAATGCGGGTGAAACATTGAAACCATTGGAGAATGCAATCAAAAAGCATCTTCCTACGCAGGAGGATGTAAATTCTTTTTTACAAAATTCCGCACCAATACTACAGCAATTTTTTCCACACCTCAACCCACAGGAAATATCGGGAATCATCTCGGGCATAGGAGGGGTATTGTCGGGAATAGGAATTTCGGTTTCTAATATGGTTACAGAATTGAATTCCAAAACATTAAGTTTTCCAATCCTTCACCGGAACATCTCCACCATTGATGCAAATCTCACCTGGCCACTCTTTACCGGAGGTAAAAGAATCTTTGCCAACAAAATAGGCAGATCACTTATAGCCGGCGCAGAAGAATTAAAAACCGGCACGACCAATGCACAGCTGGTGGTATTGATTGAAACATATTATACCCTTAAATTGAGCAGGGCCGTTGTGCAGGAAAGGGAGGAGAGCTATAACTCAATGGTTCTGCTATTTAATAATGCTATGAGCCTTATGCGCAACGGAATGATTAACAAAGCCGAAATGCTTGTGGCACAGGTAGCTATGGAAGAGGCTATCCGGGAATTGGAAAACGCACGAGAAAGCAACTCGGTGGCGGAAAATGCATTACGCACAATGATCGGGTTGCCCATAAACAAAAATCACAAAGAGTTCCCCGATCATTCTCCCCTCAACCCCACCACAGATTTTATCATCCTAAACACACTTCCCCCGCTGGAATACTATCGGGAGTTAATTGATCATAACAATACACAATTGCATCTGATTCGGCAACAGCAGAATATTGCCCAAAATGAGAAGAGAATTGCCCAAAGTGCGTACGTTCCCACTATTGCCTTGTTTGCCAAACAGACTATTTATTCGTATCAGATTCCAAGCCATCTTGCACCGCGCACCGTAATCGGAGCGGGGTTCGTATGGAATCTTTTTGACGGGTTGAGCAGAGAAAAGAGTATTGCAATTAGCCGGAAAATCTATGAACAACTGCAACTTGGAGAGGAAGAGGCCCGGAATGATCTCTATATACTTGCCCATAAGTTACGCTCGCAGATGATGGATGCACTCTACAATATACGGGCACTGGAGAGCACCACAGAACTGAGCAAGGAACTCCTTCGGATACGTGAAAAAAGTTTTGCAGAGGGAATGGCCAACTCCGGCGATGTAGTGGCCGCCCGTGCCACCCTCTCTAAAGTGCGGATAGCCTCCATGCTCGCATACTGGCAATTTGATATTGCACTGGCCAATATGAATGCAATCTGCGGGGAACCGTTGCCTCCGTATCCGTATAATAGTAACAAGTAATTAATAATTGTATGAAATCCAAAATCATTTTTACCTCATTAGTTATCATCATAGCCATCCTGGCAATTGTTTCAATGATAGGAATATCCATTTACAATCGCCAGCCGCAAGTGCTGCAAGGACAGATAGAGGCAACCGAGATTAAAATATCGGGGAAACTGCTGGGACGCATTGATAAATTTTATGTACAGGAAGGGGAAGCGGTCAAGCAAGGCGATACTCTTGTGATGATTAACAGCCCTGAGACGAATGCCCTGTTACAGAGTGCCAACGCTATGGAGAATGTTGCTAAATATCAGAATCAAAAAGTAGATGCCGGGGTGCGGATACAAATTATTCACTCTCTGAAAGAGGCGTGGGAGGCGGCCAAAGCCAATTACGAACTGGCTATGACAACCAATACCCGTGTACAGAAATTATTTGCAGACAGCGTAGTAACTCCACAGAAACGCGACGAGGCTAGCACACTGGTCAAAGCGGCCCAAGCAGCAGAAAAAGCAGCTTATTACCAATATCAGCTCGCCCTATCGGGAGCACAGACAGAAGATAAAGAGAGTGCAAAAGCAATGGTAACTGTAGCGCAAGGTGGTGTAAATCAAGTACAGGCGCTCCTGAGTGATTCCAAACTTACGGCCCCTGCCAACGGTGAAATATCAGCCATCTACCCAACGATTGGAGAGCTGGTAATGCCCGGAGCCGCCATTATGAATCTGGTAGAGCTGGACAGTTGCTATGTGGTACTGAATGTGCGTGAAGATCTGCTTCCAAATTTTTACATGGGAAAACTTTTTATGGGAAAGGTACCCGCCATTGGAAACAAAGAGATTGTCTTTAAGATTTTTTATATGAATCCTATGGGAAGTTTTGCCACATGGCGCTCCACCAAACAAACAGGCTCTTACGATATTGTCACCTTTCAAATAAAAGCCCGTCCGGTACCTGAAAAGTCCACCGAAGATGGCATATACGCCACACAAACAGATATTGCACGGCTACGTCCGGGAATGAGCGTACTGGTAACCATGCACCGCAGTAAATAAAAGAGATATTCACAAATCACAATCAGCGAGAGGGATATGGCAAAAACAACCACCTATTTTCAAAATGTATTCAAAAGGGAGGTCAAATTATTTTCTTCCCGATACCTTTATATATTTGTGGTAATAGGACTGCCTTTGTTCTCACTTCTTTACATGGCTACCATCTTTGGAAACGGACAAATAGAGAACATTCCGGTAGGGATTGTAGATAACACCAACTCCCCCTTAACCAGAAAAATTATAAGAGAAATTGCGGCCGTTCCAACATTTAAGGTAACGCCTGAGCATTTTTACACCAGTGAGCATGCAGCGCGGGAGGCCATCCAGAAAATGGATATTTACGGTTATCTGGTAATTCCGCCAAATTTTGACACCAAATTATACAACGGCCGAAACCCAACCTTAACATACTATTACCATTATGCCATACTGAGCGTGGGAGGAGAGACCAATGGTGCCTTTCTGAACATACTCAGCAACGTATCCGCAAGTATCTTAAAAGAAACCGGACAACGGGCAGGGTTGTCTGCCGAGCAAATAACCGCTCTGGTCCTCCCCACCAGTGCCCGAAATTTCCCCATTTACAACCCGGATCTTGACTTCTCAATTTTTATCTCTTACCCCTTCTTTTTTATTTTTTTACAAATAATAATACTTGTTTTTGTTGTGTACAGTATTGGAATGGAGATAAAAACGGGGAGTGCGGCAGAACTTCTTGCAACGGCCGGCGGCAACATTACAATAGCAATAGTAGGAAAATTAGCCCTTTACGCCATGATTTTTATCATGGAAACCATCTTTGCCAATTATGTGTTTTTTTGCATTGTAAAAATTCCGTTCGCCTGTTCCCTCATCCCGCTTATATTATCGGGAATCTTATTGGTTATTGCCACAATGTGCGTAGGAATCGTCCTTATAGCCGCCATTCCACAACTCCCCATAGCCATTAGTTTTGCCTCCATGTTCGGAGCAATGGGAGCCACCACCGGCGGCGTAACTTTTCCGGTAGAGAGCATGTATAAACTAGTTGAAAGCATGTGCTACCTCTTTCCTGTACGTTATTTTACCCACATCAACCACAATTTACTCTACGATAACATAGGATTCGCCTACACCTGGCCCTACTTTGCCGCCCTCATAGCATTTCTCATCCCTGCTATCCTCCTTTTGCCGCGGCTCAAACGCATTTCAGAAAAAAACATAAAACCAATCCCCTCTTATTACGGGATTCTCCTCATCATTATAGGGGGAACTGTTGGCTACGGCCTCATTTACAACTTTTTATACCAGCCAAATATTGTACAGAAAGTCCCGATAGCAGTAGTGGATAACTCCAAAAGCGAACTCAGTGCCAAATACACACGATACCTGAATGCCACGCAAGGAATTGACGTACTTACCAACGCCACAGACTTTGCCCAGGCAAAAAAAATGATGGAATCACACACCATCCGGGGAATCATCTACCTTCCGCACAAGTTCAGTACTCTGGTAAACAACGGTGAAGAATCGGTCTTTTTAATGTACGAAACCACCACATCTTTCCTCTATTACCTTACCGTACAGGGTAGTGCAATACAGGCAATGCAACAGATTAATAACGAATATAGAAACGATATTGTAAAAAAACTCCCAAAACAAGCGCAGCTACAACTATCCCAAGCTCCAAGCTTATCCATCTCAGGCATCGCACTATACAACCACAACGGTGGCTACGGATCATTCCTTCTGCCCATTGTCTTTATTGTTATTATTTTCCAGACATTGCTTATGGCAACAGGGGTATTTTGCGGAACCCGAAACGAAGAAGCAGCACACGTTCCCAACACCATCACAGCCTCAATTGCTCCAACCTCAACCAATGATACCGCAATAAATTCAAACTCAATTCAGTCCAACCCAACGGCTTCCTCCACCTACTTTACCCGCACGTACCGCAACCCGTTTCACACCTTGTTCCATATCTCCGCCCCATTCATAGCCTCGTACTTTGCACTCTCTTTCTTCCTGCTGGGATTCCTGTCGGGAGTATTCAACCTCCCCCACATAGGCAATCCGTTTATCATCTACCCCCTCATGCTACTTTTTATCATCACCACCGTCATGGCCGGCATCGCTTTCTCCCCCCTGTTCCGCGATTCCGAAAGTGCTATCCTAATGATCCCCTTCTTCTCCATCGGGCTTATTTTCTTATCGGGCATGTCTTTCCCTTTAGAACAAATCCCCCTCTTCTGGCGCGGCTTCTATTACCTCTTCCCATGTTCTCCCGCCGTTACCGCATATGTAAAACTGAACTCCATGGGCGGCAGTCTCGCCTCCATTATGCCACAGATTATCACACTTCTGGCCCAATTCACCATTTACACGGCCATCGCCGTACGGGTCGTTACAAAACAATTTCCAAATAATCAGTTAAGATTTCTTACCTTTGTAGTTATGAAAGTTGCATGGTCTTTGACAAAACCTATATCCCCGTCAGCGACACCTACCGACAAACACTCCAGACATTTTTAGACACAAAACAATGAAAAAATTCGGTCTCATAGGCAACCCCATCACACACTCAAAAAGTCCGGATCTTTTTGCTGCGGCATACCCCACTTACCCGTTCACTTACAGCCTTATAGAGGCAGATACGGTTGAGCAGGCAATGGACCGCTTCCTTAGCGAAGGCTATACCGGAATAAACGTAACCGCCCCTTTTAAGGATTCCGTTTTTAAATACATTACCCATCCCGATCGAGTTTCGTCTCTGTTGGGGAGCGCAAACATCGTTCTGCGCAAAGGGGGACATAAAGAAGAACTTCACTCTTATAACTCAGACTACTACGGAGTAAAAAATACAATAAACCAGCTCCGCAGCCACTCTCTCCACTCCATTGAGCAAGCTCTGGTAATTGGAGCCGGGGGAGCAGGAAAAGCAGCAGCCCTCGCCCTAAAGGATTTGGGAATAAAAACCTTTCTGGCCAACCGTACTCCCGCCCCGGCAATTGAGTTTATAACCAAAGCAAATGCCTCCGATCAGGCTCCGAAAAATCTTCTGCAAGGGAAAGATCCGGCCGATAACTCCGAAAAAGATAACCTGCTGCAAACGTATGATCTGGAATTTATCCCATTGCTGCAAATCCCACAATACGCCGCAAAATGCCGGCTCATTATCTACTCCCTCTCTTTTAAGCTGGAGGAGATGGAACACATAAATTTATCGGGAAAAATTATTTTTGAGGCCAATTACGCGCATCCGCAACTTGATCCGCAAATGAAACCGCAAGGTAATCCGCAAACGGCTCCGCACGATAATCCTCCGTCTGATCCCGCACAACAAAATTGCGATCCCTTTAAAAATTCTCCGGCTCAGCCATACCTATATATATCGGGAAAATACTGGCTCTACAATCAGGCCATCCCTGCTTTCCAACTCTTTACAGGAGTTGATCCCAATACGGAAGCCATGAGAAATATAATTTGTTTATAAAAACTGATATTTTTTCTTCGTTATATGCGAATAAAGTTGTAATTTTAGCCGTTAAAAAAATCAAAAAAAATTATGTCTTTTAATAAAGTACTATTAATAGGAAATGTGGGTAAAGATCCGGAGGTCAGACATCTCGAATCCGGCTCTGCAGTAGCCTCCTTTACCTTAGCAACAACAGAGAGATTCAAGGACAAAAACGGCGCATTGGCAGATCAGACCGAGTGGCACAATATTGTGTGTTGGAGGAATCTGGCGGAGCTGGTAGAAAAATACGTAACAAAAGGGACACAATTGTTTATTGAGGGAAAAATCAGGAGCAGAAGTTGGACGGATAAAGAGGGGCAGAAACGCTACACCACAGAAATTATCGCCGATAATATAAGGCTACTGGGAAAACGGGGAGATAATCCCGCAGCCGGCGGTGCACCGCAGGGTAGCTACGGTGCTCCTCAGGGGGGCTACCAAAGCAGTACTCCGGCACAAGAAAACACCGCTTCGGCATCCGAACCGGATTTTCCTATAGGGGAAACATCCGATGATCTTCCATTTTAACGATCACGTAAAATCACTAATTATATTAAAAATATAAAAAAACATGAAAGTAGATGTTGTATTGGGCCTTCAGTGGGGCGACGAGGGTAAAGGAAAAATAGTAGACGTCCTTGCTAACTCCTATCCGGTTATCGGTAGATTTCAAGGCGGCCCAAACGCCGGTCACTCTCTGCACTTTGAGGGTAAAAAATTTGTACTCCATACCGTACCATCGGGAGTATTCAGGAAAAATGCCGTAAACATTATCGGGAACGGTGTAGTTATTGACCCGATTATCTTCAGGGAAGAGTGCCGCGAGATTGAGGCAATGGGTGTTCCGGTTAAAGAGAGGGTGCTTATCTCTAAAAAAGCGCACCTTATTTTACCCACCCACCGAATTATTGATGCAGCATCCGAGGCTTCAAAAGGAAAATCCAAAATAGGATCTACCCTTAAAGGGATAGGGCCAACCTATATGGATAAAACCGGCAGAAACGGCTTGCGCGTAGGCGATACCTTAACAACCGATTTTACCGACCGATTTTTAGCTCTTAAAAAGAAACACATCTCGTTCCTTACCCAGTTTGATTTCCAATACAACGCAGAAGAAAAAGAGGCAGAGTGGATGGATGCAATCGAGTATCTTAAAACGTTCAACCTCATAGATGGAGAATATGTTGTAAATCAACACCTTAATGAAAGCAAAAGAATACTGGCAGAAGGAGCGCAAGGATCTCTTCTGGATATAGATTTTGGAGCTTATCCGTTTGTTACCTCCTCCTCTACCACCTGTGCCGGAGCCTGCATCGGATTGGGTGTGGCACCTAATAGAATTGGTAAAGTATATGGCATTTTTAAAGCATACTGCACCAGAGTAGGCAGCGGGCCGTTCCCAACAGAATTGTTTGATGAGGTTGGTGAAAAATTACGTCAGCAAGGATTTGAGTTTGGTGCAACCACAGGTCGTCCCCGCAGAACAGGCTGGTTAGACCTCCCTGCCCTTAAATACGCCATTATGCTCAACGGAGTATCGGAACTTATTATGATGAAAGCAGATGTGCTCGATTCGTTTGACGAGATAAAAGTAGCCACCTCCTATAAAGTAAACGGCATAGAGACAGAACATGTGCCATACGATACATTTGCTACCATAGAACCCCTTTACAAAAGTTTCAAAGGGTGGAATAAAGATCTTACCTCCATCCGTAAAGAAGAAGAGCTTCCGTTTGAATTCATGAATTATGTCCGCTTTATAGAGAAAGATCTTCAGGTACCAATTAAGATTATCTCTTTGGGGCCGGATAGGGAGCAGACAATTATCCGGGGCGAATAGTTGACAACTCCGTGAGATTTCTACTAAAAAACAGACCAAAGCCGATTTTAAGCTTTGGTCTGTTTTTTAGTAAAATCCAAGAAAAGATTTGTTATTTCTGCTTATTGGGCACATCCAACATCATCTGCGGATTCTTATCCGAAAGTTTTGCCAGCACAAAGGCAATGCTTATAGCAACCATACCAAGTACAATAAATACATATTCCGCATTGACGGCAGAATTCAGTTCGGCTGCCACAGGATCAACGGCATCTGCACGGGTTATTTTTATAATATGCCCCACAAGCATAGGGACAAGCAACATACCCATATTCTGAATCCAGTAAATAAGAGAATACGCAGTACCCAGGTTTTTCTCAGGGATTACCTTTGGAACAGACGGCCACATAGCAGCAGGCACCAATGAATAACCAATCCCAAGAATACCTATTCCCATATACCCGAAAAAAGGAAGCCCCGGTGCAAACGCTATAATCAAATGAGCAGTCAGTACCAACAACGCTCCCAACATCATAAATCTGGTAGCTTTTCCTTTCCTGTCAACCAATGTTCCGAACAGCGGTGTAAATACCATGGTAAAAAATGGAATCATCGCCACCATAATAGAAGCAATGTCATTATCAATATCAAACCTTGGAATAACGATTGATGTGGCAAACTTCTTAAAGGAGATAATACAGCAATAGAAGAATACACACAACAAAGATATTAGAATAAAATATTTGTTCCCGAGGACCCTAAAAATATCGGAGAACTTAAATTTATCCTCCGCTACCGGTTTTGCATGATCCCTTTTAGCCTCTTCCGCTGTTTGCGCATCCAGTTTTGAGTCAAAAATCAAAAATACAATCCACAAGATAACAGCAATCAGCATTAAAATAAGTCCTACAATAGAAGGCTTACTGGTTTCTGAGAAAGGAATGAATGACTGATTAATATTCACAATTCTAGGCACCAGAATAAATGCCGCAGCCGTCCCCATACGGGCCAAGGCCAACTGCAAACCCATTGCCAGCGCCATCTCTTTCCCCTTAAACCATTTTGCAATGGAACGGGTAACCGCTACCCCGGCAATCTCGCTGCCCAGTCCAAAAACGGAACAGCCGACATATGCCAGAGCCAGAGAGGGTTTATCAAACATCTTCCCGATAAAATGATAAAGAGCCGTCCCCGGAAATTTATCTGAAATAGCATACACAACAACAATAGAGCCGGCTACCATAAGTCCTACAAATAAAGATCCGGTAAAACGGACACCCCATTTGTCTAATAACATTCCGCATATTACCAATCCGCCCCAAACGCATAACAAGGAATACGCCCCGCAATACATCCCATAATCACCGGAATCCCAGGAAAGATCCAATATCTGCGGATTATTAAAAATATGACCGATTGTACTGAACATGTCATCAAAGAAATAGGAGCCGAACATAGGTACGGCCAGGCATATAAGAACAATCCAGCGCGCGGTTGGTGAATTTCTTAAAAGTTTAATTGCTTGGTTCATAAGTAATCGTAATTAAAGTGGTTTGTTATTTATCGTTTCAAGTTTATCAGTGAGAAATCTGTTACTTCTTAATATTCGGTAATTCCAGACCATACCCTTTTTTCTTATCGAGAGCTTTCAACCATATACCAAATATAAGGGCAAGAACACCCAGAGAAGCAAATACAAGCATAGGAACAGTATAATTATATTTAAGCGGATCCGTCACACCCGGATTGGTTGCAGATAATGTCATACCTATAATCATAGGGAACAGATACAATCCTATGTTCTGTATCCAGAAAATAACAGCATAGGCAGAACCCAAGAATCTCTCCTCTACCAGTTTTGGAACAGACGGCCACAAAGAGGCAGGAACCAGCGAGAAAGATATTCCCAGCAACACAATTGCTATATAGGCAATCACCGATGATTTTACAGCCGGCAATACAAATGCAAAACACAAATGGCAGCCAATCATAAGGAGAGCCCCTAAAATAAGCATAGATGCCCCTTTTCCTTTTTTATCCAAATAATTACCTAAGAACGGAGTAATTACGGCAGCACCCAGAGGGAAACAGAAGAATATGAATCCCGCATTCTCGGCAGTAAGATCCAAGTTACACTGCAACATATTAATTGCATATTTCTGGAATGGAAAAATAGCCGAATAATATAAAACGCATAAAATAGAGACCAGCCAGAACACTTTGCTTCCAAATAATTTTCCAAGATCGGATAACTTAAACGGATCCTCTTTTTCCTCTCCGTTTTCGCCCATCTGGGATTCCAGTTTCTTATCCATAAAAGTATAAGTGATAAGAGAAATAAGACCGATCATGAGCAAAATAACGGCAAATAATACCGGACGGGCAACATCCACGGTACCAACTCTGGTAGCAAGAAACGGAGAACCTACCACAACAACAGCCACACCCACTCTGGCCAACGCCATCTCGGTACCCATTGCAAGAGCCATCTCTTTTCCCTTAAACCATTTTACAATACCTCTGGAAACCGTTATTCCGGCCATCTCCACACCACAACCAAATAACATAAATCCAATGGCGGCCATCTTGGCAGAAGCCGGCATCCCCGCATAAAACGGTGTAATATTCCACCATGATAAAGGAAGATTCATAAAATTATTCATAAATGTCTCTGCACCGCTCCCCATAAAAGCCTCACTTACGGCATAATAATTAACAGAGGCGCCGCACACCATAATTACTCCCGATAAAACTGCGGTAAATCGCACCCCCATTTTATCCAGAATAATACCTGCAAATATCAGGAAGAACACAAATACATTCAGGAATGTTTCAGATCCCGCATACCTCCCGTAAGAGGTAGGATCCCATCCCCGCTCTTTCACCAATAACTCCATGATTGGAGAGAGTACATCCATAAAAATATAGCCAAAGAACATGGCCATAGACAATAAAACCAAAGCCGTCCACCTGGCGGCCTTGGAATCTTTTAACAGCGTAATAGTTTTTTCCACGGTTGCTTATAAATTATTTATTAATGATATATTTTCAAATAACTTAGCAATGTAGATATTTTTAAGAAAACCACAAAATTTAATTAAATTTTTCTAAGTAATAAATATGTTGTACCTTGCAATCCGTTTTTTAGATAGCACTAGAAGTGAAAATATTAGATAAGATAGATACCCCGCAAGATATAAAGAAACTAACCGTAGCAGACCTAGAAGTACTATGCAAGGAGATAAGGACATACATGATTGAATGTTGTTCCCATAATCCGGGCCATCTGGGAGCCAGCCTTGGTGCCGTAGAACTATCGGTTGCCCTGCACTATGTTTTTAACACCCCAAAAGACAAGCTCATTTGGGATGTAGGACATCAGGCCTACGCCCATAAAATTATTACGGGCAGAAGAGATGCTTTTGTAAACAACCGAAAATTCAACGGACTCAGCGGCTTCCCCAAACGGGCCGAAAGCGAATACGACCCTTTTGGTGCGGGACATACCTCCACCTCTATCTCCGCAGCACTTGGAATTGCACAGGGAGCACGCCTGCAGGGAGAACAAATAAACGTAGTGGCAGTTATAGGAGACGGAGCAATGACCGGTGGACTTGCCTTTGAAGGGCTCAATAACGCCGGTGCCCTTAAATCCAACATGCTGGTTATCCTAAACGACAACCATATCTCCATTGACAAAAATGTAGGTGCCTTGCAGAACTATCTCCTTAAAATATCCACCTCCCCTACCTATAATAAAATAAAGAACAGTATCTGGGATAAACTCGGAAACGGGAAATTCAGGAGACTGATTCAAAAATTCATGCTAAGTACCAAACTGGCATTCTTTAAAAGCGGTTCTATTTTTGAAGGATTCGGATTCCGCTATTTTGGAACGGTAGACGGGAATAACATAGGGGAAATGGTTACCACCCTTGCCAATATGAAAGATATTAAAGGGCCGAAACTTCTCCATATAAGTACAACCAAAGGAAAAGGATACCAACCCGCAGAAAAAGATCAGAGCATCTGGCATGCCCCGGGAAAATTCAATATTATGACCGGAGAAAGATTAAAATCAGCCAATGACATCTTACGGTATCAGGATGTTTTTGGAGAAACAATTGTAGAACTTGCTGCAGCCAATAAAAAAATAGTAGGCATCACCCCCGCCATGGCATCGGGATGCTCTCTCACAAAAATGATGAAACAGTTTCCCGACAGAACTTTTGACGTTGGCATAGCCGAACAACATGCCGTGACGTTTTCCGCCGGACTGGCCGCAGGGGGAATGCTTCCTTTCTGCAACATCTACTCTACTTTTATGCAGAGAGCCTTTGACAATATAATCCATGATGTAGCCTTGCAAAACCTCAAAGTAATCTTCTGCATAGACCGGGGAGGAATTGTGGGCGAAGACGGAGCCACTCATCAGGGAGCTTTTGATTTAGCCTATTTCCGGCTTATCCCCAATATGACCATTGCCGCACCACTCCATGAAATAGAGCTCCGCAACATGATGTATTCGGCCACACAACCGCAGTACGGCATAACCGCCATCCGGTATCCGCGTGGAAACTGTGAAGGATACGATTGGAAAAAAGATTTCACCTACATAGAACCGGGAAAGGCGGAGTTACTGAAAGAGGGAAATAAAGTAGCCGTATTAACCTTGGGAACAATTGGAAACAAAGCGATAAAAGCAATTCAGACGGCCCAACAAGAGGGAATCACACCGCTCCATTATAATATGCGGTTTCTTAAGCCCCTCGATACAGATGCCATTGCCCATGCCTGCAGCAAATGCTCCACCATCATTACCATAGAAGACGGCACTGTTTTAGGCGGATTGCATAGTGCGGTTGCGGAATTTATTGCGCAGAACGCCCCTTGCCATAAAGTTATCGGGATGGGTATTCCCGATCATTTTGTAGAACAGGGCAGCGTAGAAGAGTTGATTTCCGCATGCAAATATAACGAACAGGATATATTTGCTGCCATTCAACAAGAATGGGCTTACGCTAAAAATATCTGAAAAAGAAATGCTTAGAAAAAAGAGAGTAAAAAAACTCCATTTTTCTAAAAAAAAGTTTGGTGGATAAAAACAAAAGGCATATCTTTGCAATCCCAAACGAAAAGAGACCCTTTAAAAGGTAACGTAAGAATGGGAGCTGAAATATTCGCCGATGTAGCTCAGTTGGCCAGAGCAGCTGATTTGTAATCAGCTGGTCGGGGGT
>JAVWIB010000065.1:12157-16972 GCA_036639755.1 Bacteroidales bacterium | reverse complement strand
AACTCCGGGCAAAGGTGTAGACGAAGTTCGTATTGCTTATGTGCTTAAAATAGAAGACTTAAAAGGTGCTCTTATCTGTCTTGAAGAGGCTTTGAAGGTTTATCCTGGAAGAAAATAATGAAAATGCCGTTGTGCGGCTAAAAATAGAGAATGCAAGGTTAACGTCCTATTAGAAGTTAATCTTGCATTTTTGTTATTAAGGAAAAATGAACTAACTTTGTACGCTTTATGTCCTGATTTAATCAAAAACGTTGATATGCAACAAGATAGTTCAAATAATAGATATGCTTTAAGAGGAGTTTCCTCCTCAAAAGAAGATGTTCACGAGGCAATTAAGAATGTAGATAAGGGGTTGTTTCCCAAAGCTTTTTGCAAGATAGTACCGGATTTTCTGAGCGGAGATAAGGATTTTTGCATTGTTATGCATGCAGATGGCGCAGGAACAAAGTCTTCACTTGCCTATACTTATTGGAAAGAAACCGGAGATATGAGTGTGTGGGACGGTATTGCGCAGGATGCAATTGTTATGAATACAGACGATTTGCTGTGTGTAGGGGCGGTGGATACAATTATGCTCTCATCAACTATCGGGAGGAATAAACAACTTATTCCGGGAGCCGTAATAAGCAGATTGATTGCTGCCTCTCAGAAGTTCGCCGATATTATGGCGGAATATGGTGTAAATCTTATTCTTACCGGAGGCGAAACGGCAGATGTGGGAGATCTGGTAAGGACGATTATTGTGGACAGTACCGTTTGCGCACGGATGAAGCGTTCGGATGTGATTGATAATGGAAATATTAAGGTGGGAGATGTGATTGTGGGGCTGGAGTCGTTTGGCAAGGCTGCTTATGAGAGTGAATACAACGGGGGGATGGGGAGCAATGGCCTTACTTCTGCCAGACATGATGTGTTTGAGAAATATTTGGCCAAGAAATATCCCGAGAGTTTTGATGCCGCCGTTCCGGACGATCTTGTTTATTCGGGAACAAAGAAGCTGGATGCCGTGGAGCCTGAAACAGGGCTCACTTATGGTAAACTGGTTCTTTCTCCAACCAGAACGTATGCTCCTATTGTTAAGGAGGTTCTGGATAAATACAGAAGTAAGATAGACGGTATGATTCATTGCTCGGGGGGAGCGCAGACCAAAATACTCCATTTTGTAGAGAATCTTACCATTATTAAAGATAATTTATTTGACACCCCTCCGTTGTTTGAGGTGATTCAGAAAGAATCGGGTACAAGCTGGGAGGAGATGTACAAGGTGTTTAATATGGGGCATAGAATGGAATTTTATGTGCCTGAGCAGATTGCGGGAGATATTATCTCAATTTCAAAAAAACATGGAGTTGATGCCAAAATAATTGGCCGTGTAGAAGCAGCACAAGCGGGGGCCAATGTGGTCTTAACAAGTGTGCATGGTAAATTTAAGTATGTGAAATAAGATATGTCCTGCCATGAAACCTATATTTATGAAGAAACTATTGATCGCATTTGCTGCCGCATTGTTTTGTGCTTGCGGCGGAGATAAAAAGGTAGAGCCTCAGCCAACTCTCTCTCCCATTATGGAGAAGGCTTTAACGGATGTAAATTCACGTTATTATGCCGATTTTGCAAATTTTCCCACCGATAAAAAGATGCTTCCTATTGGAGTGTTCGATTCGGGAACGGGCGGATTGACTGTTTTGGAGGTACTGTTATCGGCCGATTACGTAGATAATATTACCGGAGAGCTTCACCCCGACGGCATAGCCGATTTTGAGGGGGAAAATTTTACTTATCTCGCCGATAAAGCCAATATGCCTTACGGGAATTATGCTGCTGTGGGAAAAGAGGAGTTTTTTAAAGAGCTTGTTGTAAAGGATGCCCTGTTTTTACTAGGCAATAAATATTATTTTAATCATGTGGACAGAGATCCGCAGGGGATAAAAGAGCACTCAAAAATTATTATCATAGCTTGTAATACCGCTACGGCTTACGGGCTGAACGATATTCAGACCTTATTACAGCAGAGTAAAACCGGGGTGAAGGTAATAGGGGTGATTAATGCGGGGGTGAATGCGTTGTTTGATATATTATTGCAAAGGGATTCTACACTTAATTCTTCGAGGGATTCTATTGCCGTAGGGGTGCTGGCCACTGCCGGGACCATTGCTTCAAAGGCTTATGAGAAAACAATTAAAGCAGGTATTCTTGAACATAAGTATAAAGGTTTTATAAAAGTTATTAATCAGCCGGGAGCAAGTTTCGCAGAGGCGGTGGATATGGAGAGCGATTTTGTAGATACCTCCTTAAAAGCCCCCAGAGCATCTTACAGAGGGCCTGTGATTGGCCGTGGAGCAGAGGATATTCAATTGAGCATGCTCCCTATTTATAATTTTGATTATACCGGCAATCATGTGCTTATTAGCAAGATAAAGGATAGCCTTACCAATTTTCAGCTGAATTCGGCCGGCAATTATGTACGGTTCCATCTGGTTACTTTATTGGAAAAGCATCGTGTCAAAGGGGCTACCGTTCCTTTGAGGCATGTAATTCTGGGATGTACTCATTATCCGTTTTTACAAGATACGCTTGTAAAAGTTATTACGGAGCTAAGAGAGTACAGAGAGAATGGTGTGTATAAATATAGAGATATTATAGCAGAGGATTTTAGTTTTATTAATCCAGCTATCTTTACGGCACTGGAGTGTTATAAAACCCTCAGGGCAGATAAAGAGCTCGCCTTACGCACTACTGCCGGCAAGCTGGATGCCTATATATCGGTTCCCGCTTTTGGCCTTGATGCCGATAAACTGGACGGCGACGGTAACCTGTCATACAAATTTAAGTATGGTCGGGAATATGGAACGGAGGATGTTACAACGGTGTTTGTGCCGTTCTCCAGACGATACATAAACCAAGAGAATATTGATAGAATAGAGAGGATGCTCCCTCATTCTTTCAGACATATAAAAAATATAATTGATTGACATGGGTTATGCGCAGAATGTAACTGTAGAGGAAATTGAGGTGCTGGAACCGGCCGGATTTGTTGGTGCAATATCCGTAATCTCAGAAACCGGCGATGCTTTTTATGAGGCAATTGAGTATCTGAGTTCACAAAAAGTCATTGGGTTTGATACCGAAACAAAACCATGTTTTGTTGCCAAAGTTCCCCGAAATAAAATGGCTATTTTACAATTATCGGGAGATGACAGAGCTTTTATTTTCAGATTGCAGCAGGTTGGTGTTCCCCTTAAGTTGGCCGGGTTGCTTGCAAATCCGTTTGTTTTAAAGGTTGGAGCGGCTGTTCACGACGATATTAAAGGGTTACAGGAATACAGGCAGTTTACGCCCAAGGGTTTTGTAGATTTGCAGAAAATAGCTCCTGAGTATGGAATAGAGGAGAAGAGTGTGAGGAAGATGGCGGCAATTATTCTGCATAGACGGGTTTCCAAATCACAGCAACTTTCTAACTGGGAGTCTGCTCAATTATCTGAGGCTCAGTTACGTTATGCTGCTATTGATGCATGGATCTGTAAAGAGATGTATCATGCCCTTATGAACCACAACCGGTAAAATTTGTTACCGCAATTATTAAAACAGATTCTTAGTATAAAATATGATAAAAGTAGTATTAAAAAAAGGTAAAGATCAGTCTCTGAAACGATTCCATCCGTGGGTGTTTTCCGGTGCAATTGATAAAATAGAGAAAGAGCCTGTTGAGGGAGAGGTTGTTGAAGTATATTCGAAAGAGGGGGAGTTTTTGGGTTGCGGCCATTATCAGATTGGTTCCATAACGGTGAGAATTCTTAGTTTTGCCCCTTGCAAAATAGATGCGGATTTTTGGTTTAAGGCTATCAAGGGGGCATACAATGCCCGCAAAGCACTTGGACTGATTGATAATTGCGCTACAAATACCTACAGGCTTGTGCATGGCGAGGGAGATTTCCTCCCCGGTCTTATTATTGATATTTATGATACGACCGCCGTTTTACAGGCCCATTCTGCCGGAATGTTCCTTGCAAAGGGGGAGATTGCCGCCGCCCTTGTAAAAGTATACGGTAATAAATTGACGGCAGTCTATGATAAAAGTTCCGCCACCGCCCCATTTAAGGCCGGCCTGGAGCTTGCCGACGGGTATATTTGGCGTGCCGCTGCGGAGTCTGTTTCCGAAAACAGCATGGTTGCTACTGATAACACTGCCAAAGGTGGTGAGATTGCGAATGGAACCGGTGGTGCAGAGGGGGATGTATTCGGTAAAGTTATCGGGATACAAAATGGCTCCTGTACAGTACTGGAAAACGGTAATCAATTTATAGTAAACTGGATAGAGGGGCAGAAGACCGGGTTTTTTCTAGATCAGAGAGATAATCGGGAGCTGGTAAAACACTATTCAAAAGGGAAAAATGTGCTGAACTTATTCTGTTATACCGGTGGATTTTCCATTTATTCTCTGAGCGGCGGTGCTACACATGTCGATTCGGTTGATAGTTCAAAAAAGGCGATGGAGATGGTAGACCGCAATGTGGAGCTGAATGGTTATACCGCACAGCATACCTCTTTTTGCGAGGATGCCATTGAGTTTATGCGCAATTGCCCCGCCAACCAATATGACCTTATGATTGTAGATCCTCCTGCCTTTGCAAAACATAGAGGGGCTACGGATAACGCATTGCGTGCCTACAAAAGGCTGAACGCCCTTGCCATAGAAAAAGTTACCAAGGGGGGGATTATTTTTACGTATAGTTGCTCGCAAGTGGTTGATAAATATGATTTTGCTCTTGCTGTCTTCTCCGCTGCCGCTCAAACCGGGCGCAAAGTAAGAATCCT
>JAVWIB010000065.1:0-12147 GCA_036639755.1 Bacteroidales bacterium | reverse complement strand
GCACCGCCTTACCCAACCCGCCGACCACCCGGTAAACATTTATCACCCGGAAGGAGAATACCTAAAAGGCCTTGTCTTGTTAGTGGAATAATCGTACTTACTATTATTTTACAAATGCTAATATTAAATCTTTGGCCCACAGTGTTCTACTTGGGCTATTTATAAAGTTATTCAAAACTTTATAGGGTATTGTTCTGTTGAGCCATCATATATGCAAAAGCACAGATATTCATCTTTAAAAGTTAAGTATATGAAAACTCGTAATTGTAAATTCATGATTTTTTTACTGACTCTGTTTTGCTGGAGCGGTATAAATGTGTTGTACGGTCAGGAAGATTCTACCGGCTATATCACCATCAGCGGTGTGGTAAAGGATAACTACACCAGAAAAAGTCTGGGATATGTAAATGTATCGTTAAAAGGGACAAATCTGGGTACGGTAACAAATGCGGACGGGTTTTTTTCTTTAAAACTAAAGGCCGGACATACCATTCCGCCAGTGGAGGTCTCTCACCTTGGGTATAAGAATTACAAATCGGTACCTGCTTTGGAAGAGTACACCAATATGCAAATATGGCTTGTTCCTACTGCTAATTTATTGAACGAAATTATTATTTATCCAAATAATCCTCGCCTTATTGTAGAAAAGGCTATTGAAAAGATTCCGCAGAATTACACCTCCAAACCCAATATGCTTACCGGATTTTACAGAGAGACTGCACAAAAAGGGAGACGTTATATAAATATATCGGAAGGTGTTGTTGATGTTTATAAAAGTCCGTATGAGAATTCGATTGAGCATGATAGGGTTAGGATCTTAAAAGGGAGGAAATTACTGAGTCAGAAGGCCGGAGATACTTTGGGGGTAAAACTAATAGGGGGACCAAACTTGTTTGTGAATTTGGATCTTGTAAAAAATCGAGACGGCTTGTTAAGTATGGAGAACCTTAATGATTATAATTTTGTTATGGAGGAATCGGTAAGTATTGATGACCGTCAACAATATGTAATTACTTTTTATCCCAAGGATAATTTGTTATACGCCCTTTATACCGGGAAACTTTATATAGATAGAGAGCGGCTGTCATTTACCCGTGCGGAATTTTCTATGGATATGACCGATCCCGATAAAGTTACACGGCTTATTTTATATAAAAAGCCGATTGGCTTGCGTTTTAAGCCGCAAGAGCTTACTTATCTGGTAACATATAAATATGAAAACGGAGTGAGCTATCTGAGCTATATTAAAAATACAATCCGTTTTAAGTGTGATTGGAAGCGGAGGTTGTTTGCAACAAATTATAATGTGGTGTCGGAGATGGTGGTGACCGATCGCACGGATAGAAATGTACTGCCTATTCCTTACAAGATGGCTTTTGGAGATAAGGATATTTTTTATGATGCGGTTACTAACTTTGGAAATGAAGATTTTTGGAAGAATTATAATATTATTGAGCCAACGCAGTCTTTGGAACATATAGTAGGCAGATTAATTAAGAAATCTTATCTTTGAAATGTTTAGGAAATTTATCCCGATATGTTGAATGATATGTTCGTGTTGGCCAAGATTAAAGAGGGTGATATAAAGGCGTTTGAGGAGCTCTTTCGTCTTTATTATTCCCCTCTTTGCTGGTATGTTACGGGAATTACGGGCAATGTGGATGCGGCGCAGGAGATTGTAGATGAATTGTTTTATACATTATGGAAGAGGCGGAAGGAAATACAGGTTTTTCATTCTGTAAAGAGCTATTTATATGGTGCGGTACGGAATGAAGCATTTGCGTATTGTGAGCATTTGCAGGTGAGAAACCGTTATAGAGACAAAGTTCTGGCAGCGGGAGATAAAAGGATGAATTCAACTCCTCAGGAACAGATGGAGTATGAGGAGTTGCAGCGATTGATTCATAAAATATTGGGACAGTTGCCCCAACGCAGGTTTACGATTTTTAAGATGCATCGGATGGATGGAAAGAAATATGCGGAGATTGCATCAGCCCTCTCTCTTTCGGTTAAAACGGTTGAGGCTGAGATGACAAAAACATTAAAGATATTACGAACTGAGATTGAAAAATATATTCATACAACATGAAACAGACAGAATATAAAAAGACGGAGATAGGCAATCACACAGTTACCAATCGGGCATGGGAGAGACTTCATAAGCGGTTGGAGTTGGAGGGGCTGATTCCTGAACCACAGTGCGGGCGTACCTCTTTGTCCGGTAACGGGCATACTTCGCTTTCCGGTAACAGATATACATCCCCAATCGGTAATGAGTTTATATCCACTTTGTCCGGCCACGGATATTGTGCACCCGGATTCATTTCCGGGCAGAAACGTAATCGCTCTGTTCCTTGGGGAAGATTGGCGCAGATAGGGGGAGTGGCTGCGGTTTTGATAGCCTGTACTTATTTTCTCTCCGTTCGTTTCTCCAATGAGTTCTCTGATGTAAAAGTTCCGCTGCTGGCCAAGGAAAACACCGGAGAATTTACGCTGGTTACTACGTTGGAGGAGGGATCGGTTGTGTATTTGTCGCAGATGGCTACTTTGTATTATCCGGAGCATTTTTTACAGCAGAAAAGAGAGGTAAAACTTAATGGTACGGCATTGTTTGAGGTGGAGGGGAATAGAGAACGTCCGTTTGTTATTGAAACGGATAAGGTGCTTATTGAGGTGCTTGGAACGGCTTTTAATGTTAAAAATGATCTGGGGAAACCGTTTGAACTATCGGTGTGTCGGGGATCGGTAAAGGTCTCTTTAAAAGAGGGGAAGGGCAGTGTTAATGTGGCGGCCGGTAAAACGGTAACGTTAACGAACGGGTATTTGCGTATTTCGGATACGGAAGATACCGGACAGTTTGATCTTTATTCTACAAAAATGCGCTTTAAGGATGAGTCGCTAAAGAATGTATTGCGGGTGATGAATATGCATATTCCGGCTATGCAAATACAGACCTCTCCGTTATTGGGAGAGAGAAAACTGACTGTTGCCTTTTTGAATGATTCGGCGGAATCTATGGCGGAGCTTATCTCTCTTGCCCTAAACCTGAAAATCAAGAGAGTGGGGGATAAAATTATTCTATCTGAATAATATGAAACGGACTGTGATATTTGTGCATATTTTACTGCTTTGCTGCCTTTTTACAGGCATCTCTCGCAGTTTGTATGCCCAAGCAGGTCTGGATCGTATTATTTATCTTGCAAAAGAGAGGGGGACGGTTTATTCTATGTTGGAAAGGGTCTCCGAGAAATCGGGGTATCTTTTTATTTACGATAGCAAGGTGGTGGATAATGCGCATTCCGTAAAGTTGAAGGAGGGTTCCCGCAGTATTAGGGAGGCGGTTTATGAAATTATCGGGAATCAGAGGGCTCTGTTAAGGTTGGTAGGGGGGCATATCCTTATTTGTGAACAGACGGAACAAGCTATGATTGCCGAGGTTCCTACTTCTACGGGATATTTTACGCTACAGGGGCGGTTACTGGATAAATATTCGGGTGTCCCGATTGCATATGGGACAGTGGGGGTGGCCGGAAATACGATTGGAACCATTACCAATCAAAACGGAGATTTCAGGTTGCGTCTGCATGATTCTCTGAGCCGGAGTATCATTCGAATTTTCCATCTGGGGTATGTGGCACAAGATATAGATGTTTCTCTGCTTGTGGGCGGCCCTACGGTATTATCTTTGGAGCCGAGGGTAATAGAGATTCCGGGGGTGATTGTGCGTGTGAGCAATCCTATAAAAGTTTTGCGGCAAATGCTGGATAATAGAGATGTTAACTATGCGCAAGAGCCTGTTTATCTCACTACTTTTTATCGGGAAGGGGTGCAATACAAACAACAATTTCAGAATTTGAGCGAGGCTGTATTTAAGGTTTATAAGGCTCCTTTGTCTAATAATATGGTGGGAGATCAGGTAAAGTTGCTCAAAAAAAGTCTCATTGCCAACAAAGGGATGCGGGATACGTTAATGGCCAAAATCAGTGCCGGCATAGATGCCTGCCTGCAATTGGATTTTATGAAACAGCTTCCCGATTTTTTAATTCCCGACGAATCTTCCGATTATCCCTATGTTTATACATCCGGCAAGAGTACCACAATAGGCGACAGGCTTGTGAATGTGGTTTGTTTTGAGCAAAAGAATGGAATTGAGTACCCTTTGTACAAGGGCGAACTCTATATTGATGATCAGAACGGGGCACTCTTGCAGGCGAATATAGAGATACATCCACAGTTTATAAATAAGGCGGTTGATATGCTGGTGGTGCGGCAAGCCCGCATCTTAAAAACAATTCCGCAGAAAGTTACCTATACCGTTACTTACAAACCATGGAATGGAAAATATTATATAAATCATATTCGGGGTGATTTGTTTTTTAAAGTAAAAAAGAGGCATCAATGGCTTGGAAGCTCCTCGTTACATGCATGGTTTGAGATGGTTACCTGTAGAATAGAGACACAGAATGTAATCCGTTTTCAGCGCAACGAACGCCTTCCTACCCGCACCGTTTTTTCGGAAACCCATTTTAAGGATGATCCTAATTTCTGGGGTGAATTTAATGTTATTCCGTGGGAGCAGGAACTGAGTAAGATTATTCACGAAATTTCTGCCAGGGTGGAGAAATTGTTTTAGATAAGGTATTTTATTCATTATTAGGTTGTTATATAAAATTCAAAAATAGAATTTGTTAACTTATTTAAATATATTCTTTATTATCCTCCAATTTAGATATCTTTGACGGTTCTATAATAGAGTGTAATTATGAAAATGTTAAATTTTAATGGAATGACGCCTTCTGTTCCTATTGTTCAAGGGGGTATGGGAGTGGGTATTTCATTATCGGGACTTGCAAGTGCTGTAGCTTCCGAAGGTGGCGTTGGAGTAATCTCCTGCGCAGGTTTGGGATTAATTTATCGGGACTTGTCGTCTTCATTTACGCAGGCGTGTATTTTAGGATTGAGAGAGGAGATTAAAAAGGCTCGGGCAAAAACAACCGGTATATTGGGTGTAAATATTATGGTGGCTCTTACCAATTATGTAGATATGGTAAAAGAGAGTATTGCCAGTGAAATAGATATTATTTTTTCGGGTGCGGGATTGCCTCTGGATTTGCCAAAATATCTTACCCCGGGGTCTAAAACCAGATTGGTTCCCATTGTCTCTTCCGACAGGGCCGCAAAGATTATCTGCCAGAAATGGTTTTCCTTATACAATTACATTCCCGATGCTATTGTGCTGGAGGGTCCTAAGGCAGGAGGCCATCTTGGATATAGCCTGGAGCAGATAGATGATGAGGATTATTCGTTGGAGCATACCTTGCCAAAGGTGCTGGCTTTTGCGGATGAATTTGAGAAATTACATGGGAAAGCGATTCCCGTAATTGCGGCAGGAGGGATTTATACAGGGGAGGATATGTTTAAGATTATGGAGATGGGGGCGAGCGGAGTGCAGATGGGGAGTCGTTTTGTTACAACCAGCGAATGTGATGCCTCACCTTTGTTTAAGCAAATGTATGTAGATTCCAAGCAAAATGATATTAATATTATTAAGAGTCCCGTAGGGATGCCGGGCCGAGCAATTATGGGTAAGTTTTTAGAGGATGTAAAGGCAGGGCTTAAGCGTCCGAAAGTATGTCCGTTCCATTGTATAAAAACTTGTGATATATCAACGAGTCCGTATTGTATTATGTCTGCTCTTTATCAGGCTTTTAAGGGTAATTTTTCGTTGGGATATGCTTTTGCCGGAAGCAATGCTTACAAAGCGCAGGATATAACATCGGTAAAGGAGACAATCAGTTTGCTGATGGCTGAATATACAATGAAAGTAAAAGAGAAGCTCCAAGAGAAGCTCCTTGAAAAAATAGCACAATAAAGCAGGTTCCTATTTTATAAAGAATGAACTACACCCCATAAGTTTTATGTTTAGCTTTTGGGGTGTCGTTATTATCTTATAATTAATAAAGGTGTTTATTTGGACTCATATCTCTCTTCTATAACACTCCAGTCTGTAATTTTCCATAAATCGTTTAATTGATCTGCCCGTCTGTTTTGATAATCGAGGTAGTAGGCATGTTCCCATACGTCAAAACATAACAGCGGAATTAGTCCTTGCGTGAACGGATTGTCTGCGTTTGCTGCTTTTATAATAGAGAGGTTGCCATTTGTATCTTTGGCCAGCCATACCCAACCCGATCCAAAGATTCCGGTTCCTGCTGCTGCAAATTCTTTTTTAAAGTTATCCAGTGTGCCCCATTGCTTTTCTATGGCTGTAAGTAATTTGCCTGTGGAAACTGTTTTAGGTGTTTTGGAAAAGGTATTGAAATAGAATTGGTGATTAAATGTTTGGGCAGCATTGTTAAAGATTCCTCCGCTGCTGTGTTTTATAATCTCTTCCAGCGGCATATTTTCGAACTCTGTTCCAATTATAAGGTTATTTAGATTGTTAATGTATGTTTGAAGATGTTTCCCATAATGAAACAGGATTGTTTGCTCGCTAATGATTGGAGCAAGGGCATCTGCAGCGTAAGGCAGAACAGGTAATTCAAATTTTTTCATTTTTTCGGTTGTTTTAATTGGTTGATTTATACTTTGTGCGGTTAGATTTAGTGTTAGGCTGATGGCAAGTAAAAGTGATAAAATTTTTCTCATGTTCTTTTTTGTGCAAGATAATAATAATTATTATTTAATATTAAATGAAAAATAGCCATTTTTGAAAAATTAAATGATTGTCTGTGAATTTTTATTAAAAATAGGTATATGCAAAAATTATTCTTTAATTATCGGCCGTTATCTACCGACAAATTGTCAGTTATTTCTTTGGCTTTAAGAGTTCTGATTGGTGGGGCTATGTTGTCACACGGTATTCCCAAATTAAGGGCCTTTTTTGTAATTTATTCGGCCAATCCGTTTTCTGTAAAGGAACTGGCTATGGTGTGTTTTATGATTTATGTTGCAATTTTTTCTCTTGGAAGTGGAAGTTATTCGGCCGACAGGCTTATTGGAAATTATTTTGCAGGGCATACAGGGGGCGGCAGAGTTTGATTTTTTGCAATAATTTCCGCAACTTTGCTGCATGATAAAGAGTAGTGTTACAAAAAAAGAGATCTGGACTATAGCCATCCCCATTATGTTTGGTAATCTGGCCCAGACATTAATTTCACTAACAGATACGGCTTTTTTAGGGAGGGTAAGTGCGGTTGCTCTTGGAGCCTCCATGATGGCCGGTATTTATTATTATGTTTTTTCTACATTAGCATGGGGATTTGCAATTGGAGTGCAGATTATTGTGGCCAGAAGGTTGGGAGAGGGGCGATTTGAGCGGATAGGGGTGATTTTTGAGCACGGACTGGTGTTTGTGTTCGGACTCTCTTGTTGTTTGTTTTTGCTGCAGCATTATTTTACCGCCGATATTCTGGGGGGTATTATCCAATCTCCCAATATTTATAAGGCAGCAATGGAGTATATGGACTACAGACATTACGGTATTATTTTCGTTTGTTTTAATTATTTGTTCCGGGCTTTGTATATTGGCCTTTCCAATACTAAGATTATTAGTTATACGACTGCCGTAATGGCATTGGTGAATATTTTTCTGGATTATGTCCTTATATTCGGTAATTTTGGTTTTCCGCAAATGGGGGTTGGCGGAGCAGCCATAGCCTCTGTCTGCGCTGAGATTTCTGCACTTGTATTTTTTGTTGCTTATACAATTGTAAAGTTGCCGTTAAAAAAATACACACTGTTTTATTTCCATAAGTTGGAGGGATGGCTGATGAAGGCTATTTTAGAACTTGCTTTTCCAACCATGTTGCAGAAGTTGTTCTCGTTTGGTACATGGTTTATCTTTTTTGCTTATACGGAACGGATGGGGGAACAGTCTATTGCAGTATCGGGAATTATAAGGAGTGTGTATATGCTTATTATGATTCCGGTGTTTGCGTTTGCAGCTACTACTAATACCCTTACCAGCCGGCTGATTGGAGAGCAGCGGATTAATCAGGTGATGCCTACGGCGTTTCGGATTGTGGGACAGGGGATGATTGCTATTATTCCGGTATTAATGTGCTGTATTTTGTTCCCGTCAGTTGTTTTATCGGTGTATACAAATGATATGGTGCTTGCAGGGGCGGCTGTGCCTGCTTTAATGGTGGTTTGTGTTGCTGCCGTTGCTATGGTTGTGGGCATGCCTTTGTTTGAGGCGGTATCGGGAACCGGAAATACGATTAATGCACTTATTCTGGAGTCTTTGGTGTTGGCTGCTTACACCTTTTCCGTTTGGTTCTTTGCCGATTATCTTAAATGGAGTGTGGAGTGGGCCTGGACCAGCGATGTTACCTATGGGGTTGTTTTGGGATTGCTCTCGTATCTGTATTTGAGAATGGCAAAATGGCAATATAAAAAGATTTAAAAATCTTTGAAAAACAGTAGATTATGATGAATATTGCAATAAAAACGGTGTTGTTAAACTGGTATGCGGACAATAAGCGTGATTTGCCGTGGCGTCGCACTAAGGATCCGTATAGCATCTGGGTCTCCGAGATTATTTTGCAGCAAACCCGTGTTGTGTATGGGATGGAGTATTTCAGACGGTTTATGGAGTGCTTTCCAACGGTAACGGCTTTGGCCCGGGCACGGGAGGATGAAGTAATGAGAATCTGGCAGGGGTTGGGTTATTATAGGCGTGCTGCCTATATGCATCTGGCGGCCAAGGTTATTGCGGAGCATTATAATGGTATTTTTCCCAATACATATGCCCGGGTGGGAGCGTTGCCCGGAGTTGGAAGTTATACTGCTGCGGCAATTTGTTCCATTGCATATAATCTGCCTTATGCGGTTGTGGATGGAAATGTGTATCGTATTCTGGCGCGCCTTTTTGCAATAGAGCTCCCCATTGATTCTATTGCCGGAAAACGATACTTTGCGGAACTTGCCGATTCTTTGCTGGATAAGGAGAATGCCGGGGATTATAATCAGGCTATTATGGATTTTGGGGCTATGCAATGTGTGCCGCAATCGCCTCAATGCAGGGTTTGTCCTTTTGCCGGCCGGTGTGCTGCATTTTTACATAACAAGGTGGATGTATATCCGGTGAAAAAGAAAAAGACAGAGGTAAAGAACCGTTATTTTAATTACTTGAGAATCTCCTGCGGTTCAAAAATTCTTTTGCGGAAACGGACAGAGAGAGATATCTGGCAGAATTTATATGAATTTCCTATGATAGAGAGTCCTCATCAGATGGATTATGATGCCCTTGCAACAACGGCGGAATTTTGCCGGCTTACAAAGGGAGCAACCCGTATTGAATTAAAAAAAAAGGTTCCGATGGCTAAACACCAATTGTCTCACCAAACTATCTATGCCGTTTTTTACGAATTGGAAACGGATAACCTGCCGCAACCACAGGGGACAATTGCGGTGGAGGAGTGTAATCTGCAAGATTATGCAAAGTCCCGTTTAATAGAAAATTATCTAAATTCTCTATAGGTTCCATTTATGATTCGGCGGCGGACAAGAGAAATCTCCATAGGCGGTTATGGAATAGTAGACAAAATAAAACATTTATGATTGAAAAATCATATCTTTGCGCTCGCAAGAACGTAAAAAGATATGCAAGATGAATAAGTTTGGAACAAAAGAAGAAGAGAAACAAGAAGCACGTACCCAATATTGTTTGGGAAAACTATTCTTTTCATTATTAATCATGTTATTTTTCTGCCATACGGCATCATCCCAGGTGAAAGTCAGTGTTTTGGTTTCACCTCAGTTTAATGAGAGTTTTGGTGTTCGGGTTGGAACCGATCTCAAGATCCCTTTTAATTCTCGATGGAGTTTTGTTCCCGGGCTCTATTGGTCACTTCGCAACCGCAATAGTGATCAGTCATCTGAGAGTGGCGAGAGTAATGGGGAAATATATAAAACCACATACGATTTCCATGATAGGGCCCATATGCTGACACTTCCTCTTCGTATGGGGGTTCGTTTAGCCGGGAAACCCGATGGAAACTTTGCACTGCAACTTCTTTTTGGACCTTATATTGCTTATGGCATTGACGGGACAAGCGAATGTAACATGGTTAAAAATGGTGTGGAGAAACAAACTAAAATAGGAGCGTTTGATACAAATGGACGTTACTGCAGTCGTTGGGACTATGGTATTAATTGCGGCCTTAATGTATTATTAAAGAAACATTTTGTTCTTGGCATATTTACGGAAATTGGATGTCGTAAAATTTATAACTCCAATGGTGTGTTAGAAGAGATATTGGGGGAGATTTTTATAGTGAACAAAATTAATATGGCTGCAGGACTAACTTTGGGCTATCAATTCTAAAAAATAAGTCCTATTTGTAATTATTGCAGTACATCAAAATACACTGTCGTTAAGGATGATATCGAGTTCGGCCACTTCAAAACTTACCAGGTTTTGAAATGAGCGTATCCGAGAGGCTTGAGATACTCTAAGTTTACATATTTATTCTGATTCCAATTATATCAATCGGAAAATCGTCATTCTATTGACGAATTTAATGCAAAAATCGTCAGTAGAGAGATTATTTTTATTACCTTTGCTGTAAACTAAGTGAATATGGAGACAATTAAACGAATCCTGCAGGATAAAATATCAGAGAGAATAGAGCCCAGCAAGGCAATTCTACTCTTTGGTGCGAGGCGAGTTGGTAAAACC
Source organism: Bacteroidales bacterium (assembly GCA_036639755.1). Taxonomy (GTDB): domain Bacteria; phylum Bacteroidota; class Bacteroidia; order Bacteroidales; family UBA932; genus Egerieousia. The sequence goes on along the minus strand of JAVWIB010000065.1, from coordinate 1,463 downwards.
GTCCTTATGCGTGAATTAATTAAGACGTTTAAAGGTAAAACTATGTTGCTCAACGGAGAGGACTATGACACGATCTCTTTGTTAGATGAGCGTAGTATATCTAACTACAAGCATCTACTTGAAGGTATTGATCTCCTTGCCATTGATGAGGCTCAAAATATTCCGGATATTGGTTCTAAGCTAAAATTGATTGTGGACGAAATCGAGGGGATCAGAGTGCTTGCCAGTGGTTCATCGTCCTTCGATCTGCTAAACAAAGCAGGGGAACCATTAGTTGGGCGTTCCACGCAGTTTCATCTTAATCCTTTTTCGCAAAAAGAGATATCTCAAATTGAGAATGCTTTGGATACTAAACGCAATTTAGAATCTCGACTTATATATGGTTCTTACCCTGAAGTGGTAACGCTTGAAAGTTTTGAGCGCAAAACGGACTATCTCCGTGACATTGTTGGTGCTTATCTCTTGAAAGATATTCTGATAATTGACGGCTTAAAGAATTCCGGTAAGATGAGAGAGCTTCTGCGATTGATTGCTTTTCAAATGGGAAGCGAGGTCTCGTATGATGAGCTTGGGCGGCAATTAGGCATGAGTAAGAATACGGTTGAGAAATACCTTGACTTGCTATCGAAGGTATTTGTCGTTTATCGTTTGGGGGCATATTCTCGAAATCTGAGGAAAGAAGTTGTAAAAGCAGGTAAGTGGTATTTCTATGACACCGGAATTCGAAATGCGATCATTGGCAATTTTAATCCGTTAGCTGTCCGTCAAGATGTGGGAGCTTTATGGGAGAATTATTTGATCAGTGAACGGATTAAGATGTGTTATAACCAGACTCAAGCGAAAGAGTTTTATTTCTGGCGTACTTACGATAATCAAGAGATTGATTTGATTGAAGAGTCATCAGAAGGACTTTCTGCATTTGAGTTTAAATGGGGAGACAAGAGACCCTCAGCACCATCTGCTTTCACTACTACATATCCAGATGCTTCGTTTGAGGTAATAAACAAGAATAACTATTTGGATTTCATTGACCACCAAAATGGAGAATCTCTTGAAAGAATCTATTCACACAAGAAATGAGTCGCTGGATGAACGCATCGAAACTAAAAGTTGGCTAAAACGCCTTGCCAACCTTCTGGATTGGAATTTAGAAAAGCCGGATGATAAATTTAAGAAGCTCCGAAATGGGCTTTATAAATGTCGGGATTATATATGTCTTACTGATATGGTAAAGGATATGGAGGGCGAAGACCATATCCGAAATTGGATGCGTAACCGCAACACCATTGAATTTCTCGGCACTTGGGAGGTGATAAACAACCCCCAATTCAAAGGTGTCGGATTCGACACCTTTCTACACGAGGCCGGAGCAAACCGCTTCAATATGACACCTCGAAAGTGGATTGAGGGTAACCGTCCAAAGAACGACGTCTGCGCTTCGCTACGTCCCGTGTTGGAGCGAG
>JAVWIB010000064.1:0-17031 GCA_036639755.1 Bacteroidales bacterium | reverse complement strand
TAGGGCTCGTTAGGGACTTGCACCCTTGAGATTACGCCCATGCTGGGCGTACAAAGAAACGGAGACTTTCAAAAGAGGTCTCCGTTTTATGTTGAATGGGGTTATTTATTTACCGGGTGCCATAGCAAATTCAAGTTTCCGGGATTTGTTCCAGCCGCCGCGGGTGAAATCGGGAATCTCTACGGGTGCGGAATCATGTTCCAGAGAGATTTGTGTAAGGGGAGCAAGACAGCACCATTCGGCAAGATCGTATACATCCATATCCAGAGGAAGACCGTTTTGCAGACAATACACAAGTCTGTAGTCCATAATAAAGTCCATACCGCCGTGGCCGCCTACTTTCTTGGCTTTTTCTTCCAATGCTTTATGAATAGGGTGTTTGTATTTCTCCATAAGTGCATTCTTTACATTCTCAGGAACAAAACTATGAGTAGATAAGTTTTCATGATCCGGAGCCACATCGGATGAAATCTGTCCATTATCCAAAACATAACCGCTTACCGGATATTTATTGGCAAAGCCTTTGGAACCGGTTAACTGATACATACGACTGTAAGGACGGGTATTGGCAACATCATGCTGAATATGAATGGTTTTACCTTGTTCCGTTTTAATCATGGTCATGGTGTGATCACCGTTTTTAAAATCTTTAATATCTTCTCCCCTTTTCTCTTTAATAAATTCGGGAATAGCAACAGGTTTTGTATCCATACATACCAGATAATTCATTTTATCTCCTCTGTGAATATTCAGCAACTGGCAAGCAGGCCCCATGCCGTGCGTAGCATAAACATCACCTCTGTTTTCTTGATTGTAAACCAATCTCCAATCTTGATAATATTCATCCCAAAACTCTTCCAGATTATGAATATATGCCCCTTCTACATGAAGAACATCTCCGAATATCCCTTGCTGGGCCATGTTAAGAGTGGTTAGTTCAAAGAAATCGTAAACGCAGTTTTCTAATTGCATGCAATGTTTACGGGTTTTCTCCGATACATTAATGACATCCCATATCTGTTCCATAGTCATGGCAGCCGGAACTTCACAAGCTACATGTTTACCTTGTTCCATTGCATAAATCATCATCTCGGCATGATGTTTCCAATCTGTGGCAATGTAGATAAGATCTATATCATCTCTTTCACAAACTTTTTTCCAGGCCTCTTCTTCGCCGCTATAACCGGCAGCCTCAGGAAATCCGGAATCTTTTAGTATTTTTTGGCAATACTCAACTCTGTCGGGACGTAGGTCACACAAGGCTTTAACTTCTACACCGTCCATAAAGGTAAAGCGTTTTACCGCTCCCGGCCCTCTCATTCCAAGGCCAATGAAGCCAACCCTTACAACAGGAATAGGATCACAAGTGAGTTTAAGGACATCCGTCTGCCCGGAAGGACGTTGGGGCGTTACTACGGATATAATATTACTTTTAGGCTTTTGGGGGGCAGAGTTATTACAACAGCCCGCTGCAATAACGGCAGCAAGAAGAATTTGCGCCACAATAATAGATAGGTGTTTCATATCAGATATAATTTTCAAGTGTGTTATAAGTATAATTTTTATAGTATATTATATTAAGTCTAGTTTTACAGTTTTACCGCTCCCATACAAGATGGCTTATCGAAGGCTGGCTATATATTCATTCATCTCTGCCTCATGCTGCTCCATACTTTGAAGTAAAGTAAATTGTGCAATGGTTCTCACCCAGTTATGATTTGGATATTTAATTTTATAATACGTATCTCCGTTTATATAATCGGTAAAAAATCGGACTGTTTGCATATAAGTAAGAAGTTTTGCTCCATAAGGGAGATTCTCAATTTCGATGGGGGTTAAAAATGCTTTTGCCGCATGAAGATACCCTTTTGCAAATGCTCTGAAAATATCCATATCGATCCCTATTTTAGAGGTATCCGGTTCATCTTCTGCCGCCGTATTACCGGCCGTTCTTATAAAATCGCCAAAATCCGATAATACAAAACCGGGCATTGTGGTATCCAGATCTATCACACAAAGGAAATTTCCATTCTGGTCAAATAACATATTATTCACTTTGGTATCACAGTGAGTAATTCTGCGGGGAAGTTTACCCTCCCTGCCCAACCGCTCCGCCTTGCACATTAATTCAGCTCGAGAAAGCAATTCGCCTGCTAATTTTTTTACGTTCTCTCCCTTTAATCTTCCCGATTTATTAAGAGCCAACGCCTCTTTTAATTGCTCCAGCCGGAATTCCATATTATGAAAATCAGGAATTGTATACCCTAACGGCTCTCCGGGGAGATCTGCCAGCATCAACTGGAAATTACCGAATGCTTCCCCTGTAAGATAGGCCAGATTGGGGGTTACCTGCTCAAAGCTCTTTGAATTTTCTATAAACCTGGTTACTCTCCAATATTCAGTTCCCGAGAAATAATACAGCTTTCCGTCTTTTGTGGGAATTAAAGAGAGAGTCATTGCGCCCTTGCTTTTTATATGCCCGGTAACGCGGAAAATATTATTCTGCATAAGCTCCACATCCTTAAATATGGAGTGGTTAATCCGTTGCAAAATATAACTTGAGGAACCGGCTGTTACTTTATAAGTATCATTAATCAGCCCCGTACCAAACGGAGAGATGTTACACTCATCCGCATCTATTTGAAATTCCGATATTATTTTTTTTAATTTATCCATCAGGTATCTTGTTTATGCTATTTTGTTTTATTTGTCCGACATCGTTTTTTATTATCATCCGCCACCTTAATGAATCTCCATTCTATCTGTAAGTTTTTGCACAATCTTAAATCTATATAAAAATTCTTTTGCAAAAACCCTTAAAACAGTATACGCCGGAATTGCCACCAGCATACCAAGAATCCCCCCCACATTACCTGCCACAAGTATAATTAGAAAGATCTCCAAAGGATGTGCCTTTACACTATTCGAATAGATATACGGCTGAAAAATAAAGACATCAATTAAATGGGTTGAAAAAAAGATGATGATAAATTTAGCCACCAAAAATCCAAAATCGGGACTTGCACCAACACCATAATGCGAAATAACCCCCATTAATGTACCAAGTACTCCCGCAAAAATAGGACCTATATAAGGAATGACATTAAATACTCCCGATAAAAATGCGAGTACCACCGCCATCTGAAAATTCACTCCCCCTATAAAATGCAGTCCTATGGTATTGAGGATTGTAATAAGGATAGCCTCAATACTTATTCCCGTAAAATATCTCACAAGCAGATTGTTAATTCCATCCAGTGCACGTCTCGTATTTTCTTCGTATTGCTCGGGAACCAGCACAAGGATCATATTGGTAAACATATTATTATCTTTTAAGAAAAAGAATGTTACAAACACGATTGTAAAGGCAGAAACTGCAAAATGAACAAAGAATGTAGCAACGGAACTAAAAGCCGTTGTAAAAATACTAAAATTAAAAATAGGTTTTATCTGATCCATAATCATGTTTTCCAGAGTAATAGAACGATCCATAGTGGGAAACATATGGTGCAGCATCATATTGTATCTCTGCAATGGTACAGCAAGTTTTTGATTAATATCATCGGGATTTACGGCACTCATTTCCCTTATAAGCCCACCAACAAGGGGGGTAATAAAAATAATGAACAATAAAACCATAGAGCCTAATACAATAAGGGTAATAAAGGCGGCAATAGCAGAATTAATTTTAAATCGGCCAATCTTTACCGATGTCAGTAAATTCATAATCGGCTTGCCTATAAGGGACAATACGGCAGCAATAAGAATGCTGGTAAGGATAGAACTAAAGTACCATGCTAAAAAGAGAATCAGAGATGTTACCGCAATTATAATAATATACTTGGATAGTTTATTCATAGAGTTTTGGAATTTTCAAATTAAGAATCAAAAATAACAAAAAAATAGTTATTTTTGTCTAATATGTAAATAATTAATTAACTTTTTTATGATCAAAAAAATAACACTACTAACACTCCTTTTATTTACAGCCTTTCACCTATTTGCCGACGAGGGAATGTGGCTTCCTTCACAAATTGAGCAAAGAATAAAGGACATGCAGGCAAAAGGATTTAAACTATCTGCACAAGATATTTATGATATTAATCATGCCTCTCTAAAAGATGCTGTTGTTCATTTTGGCGGCGGATGCTCCGGCGAAATGATATCAGATCAAGGTCTTCTTATTACCAACCATCACTGCGGATTCGGACAGATTCAGGCTCACAGCTCCGTAGAACATGATTACCTGAAAGACGGCTTCTGGGCTATGACAATGGCCGAGGAGCTTCCCAATCCGGGCCTTACTGTCTCTTATCTTCAATACATGAAAGATGTGACCGAAGAAGTACTAAAAGGTTACAACCCAAAAATGACCGAAGATGAGCGTGTAGCCCTTGTAAAAAACAACTCGGATGCCATTGTAAAAAAAGCAGAGTCTGAAGGAAAGAGCTACTCGGCCAGAGTAACACCTTTATATTATGGTAACCAATATTTCTTATTTGTTTATCAAGTCTTCTCCGATGTAAGGCTTGTTGGTGCACCCCCTTCATCAATCGGTAAATTCGGAGGTGATACGGATAACTGGATGTGGCCAAGGCATACCGGTGACTTTAGTCTTTTCAGAGTCTATGCAGATGCAAACAATCAGCCTGCCAGTTACTCAAAAGATAACGTCCCTTACAAACCCAAAAAATCGCTTAAGATAAATGCCAGCGGCATAGGCGAAGGTTCCTTTACCATGGTGTACGGATTCCCCGGCAGAACCAACGAATACGTTATGTCGGATGCCGTAAAATACATTGCCGAGAAATCAAATCCTCATAAAATAAACCTCAGAACCAAACGGCTTGATATTCAGAATAAATACATGGCTCAAGATCAAGCAATACGAATTCAATACGCTTCTAAAAACGCAAGCGTTGCCAATTCATGGAAAAAATGGCAGGGAGAGATGAAAGGTATTTTAAAAATGAACACCATTGCAAACAAGCAGGAGTTTGAGAAAAACTTTACCAAATGGGCGGAAGGCAAACCCGAATATGCAGGTATTGTTGAGAAATTCAAAGAGCTATATGCCAAAATTGAAGACCTTTCGCTTGTAAGCGATTACCAGAATGAGGTAATTAACGCCATAGAGCTGGTAAATTTTGCAGGAAAGGGGGGCAAAAATGCGGAAAAATTCTACAAAGATTACTACATGCCTATAGACAAAGAATCTTTTATTATTCTATACAATGAATACAACAAGAATATTCCCGATACCTACAAATCTCCTTATTTTAAAGAAGAACTTGCCCGATACGGCTCCATAGAGAAATGGGCGAATGCAATTTTTACCTCCCAGCCTAATTTACAACTGGCAGAGGAGCTTTACAAACAGGCCAATGAGTACTTTAATAAAAATATTAAACCAACATTAGATTCTGTTAATCAGGAAATAGCCCTTTTATACAGAACCTACATGCAGGGACAAATGGAATACAACAAAGCAACCAGAGGTAGCAAAGAGTTCTATCCCGATGCCAACTCAACATTGCGTATTGCCTATGGCCATGTAAAAGGATACAGCCCTAACGATGCCGTATATTACACTCCCGTATCTACTCTGGAGGGAATTATGCAGAAAGATAATCCTGCTATTTATGACTACGATATTCCTCAGAAATTAAGAGACATTTATACTGCCAAGGATTACGGCAAATGGGCTGTAAACGGAACCATTCCGGTTGCATTTATTGCAACCAATCACACTTCCGGCGGAAACTCAGGCAGCCCTGTCCTTGATGCAGAAGGTAATCTTATAGGTGTAAACTTTGATAGAGTATGGGAAGGAACCATGAGCGATATTGTATTTGACCCGGAGGTTTGCCGCAATATTTCCATTGATATCCGATATGCATTATTTATCATAGACCGTCTGGCCGGCAATCAACGTCTGTTGGATGAAATGGTGATTATTCGATAAAACCCATCCATTGGCCGTCCCCACCAACAAGAAGGGGGTTCCAAACTAAAAAACGAACAAATGCGATACATAAAAAAAGAGGAACCAAAATAATTTTAGTTCCTCTTTTTTTATGTACTGCCCTTTGCGGGTTATAACTTCTTATAGAGATTATTTGGCAGAGTTCTCTTCTAAGAATTTATTGTATTTATCATATGCAGCCTGATACTCAGGTTTTTTATCACGAAAACGATAATAAATCTGTTTCAGATAAGAAGCACATCCAGCTTTAAGCTCTGCATCTTCTGTAATAAGAATTGCTCTCTCTAAAGGATCAATAGCATTGATAAGGGCCTCTTCCATTTGTTTCTGTAACTCTGCAAACTTAGCATCATCCAATTCCTGCTGAGCTTTTTCTTGCAAAGAGAATGCTAATGTGTAATAAGCATCACCCTCGCTGAACGGAGCAAAGAAATATTTAGAGTCTACCTCTGCCGATTTCTTAAAACAAGCAATAGCCTCTTCAATTTTATTTAATTTCTTATATACATTACCCTCTGCATAGAATAAACTAGGATTGCCGGGTTCGTTTTGCTGTGCTGTTTTTAAGAAACCTAAAACTTTCTCAGGATTATCGTTCGATTCAAGATATACATTAATCAAAGCAACCAAAATACCTTGGCTTGCAGGATATTTCTGAAATCCGGCTGCAAGAAGATCTTTTGCTTTTGCAGTGTCTCCTTTTAATTTGTATGCATCTGCAAGAGAGGCATATACATCGCCATTCTGATCATAGCTAATAGAAAGACAATATTCCAAGAATTTGATTGTTCTGTCATGTTCGCCTGCCAACGATGCTGTAACAGCAGCATAATAAGCCATTGTGCTGTCTACAACACCAATAAGCGGATTACCGGCTACCATCCATGCTTTTTCAAAACCTAAAGAAGCTTGTTTGTTATCACCAAGAGTATAACCAGACATTGCATCGTTAATAAATCTTGATTGTAAGCCTTTTAATGCATCTGTAATATTTTTAGAAGCAGCTTTTTTAGTATCCAGTTCAATTGCTTTCTGGAAACTGTCAAAAGCAAGCTGAAGAGCATCCTCTTTTATTGCAGGAGTTTTTACAACCCAAGCAACAAGAGTACCTTTTTCATCATAATACAATGATTTATCATCGTAATTGTCTACCATAAACATTTTACCATTCTTTTCTTCCTGTGTAGAGGAAAGAATAGGTTGATCCTTTAAAATCATTTTAATTTCCAACTGAGATGCATTCTGCCAGATTCCTTTAATAGGAGCATCATAACATTCGAGATAGGCATTACCTAATTTAATCCATGTAGCAGGCTGAGTACTTTTCTTTGGATTTTCAGTCTCTAATTTAGCCTTATCAAGAACTTTTAGAGCGTCGACAGCTACTTTGCTTTGCGCATTTATCTGTGCTGCAAATAGTAATAATACTGCTGAGATAAATAATTTTTTCATTTGTGATATTAATTTAATTTGTAATTTTTATTCTTCGGGGGTATCTACTGGTTTTTCCTCGCTTTTATTTACGACACAAACTGCCGCAATGCTATCTCCCTCTCTTATATTAATCAGTTTCACACCCTGCGTAGCTCTGCCGGCAACCCGTATATCCGATACTGCCATCCTTATTGTTATGCCGGATTTGTTAATAATCATAAGATCATTATCTTCCTTCACATCTTTAAGGGCAATAAGATTTCCTGTTTTATCGGTGATATTTAAGGTTTTAACCCCTTTTCCACCTCTGTTTGTAATTCTATAATCTTCCAGTTCCGATTTTTTGCCATAACCATTTTCGCTTACTACAAGAATTGTTCCTGCCTGCAGTACCTCCATGGTTGGATCGACACAAATCATTCCAACTACTTCATCGTCTTCCGCTATGTTAATACCTCTTACACCGGAACCGGTTCTGCCAATAGGGCGTGCATCCGCTTCGTTAAAGCGCACACATTTACCGTCGCGTCCCGCCATTAAAATCTGACAGTTACCGTTGGTAAGAATTGCCTCCAGCAACTCGTCTCCCTCACGAATGGTAATGGCATTTACACCATTTACCCTAGGGCGGGAATATGCTTCCAACGATGTTTTCTTAACGGTTCCCCTTTTGGTACCCAGTACAATAAAGTTGTTATTAATATATTGCTCGTCGTTAAGCGATTTAATATTAATGTAAGCACAAACCTTATCTTCCGGCTCTATATTAATAACATTCTGGATTGCACGTCCTTTGGATGCTTTGGTTCCTTCCGGAACTTCGTACACTTTTAACCAGAAGCATTTACCGTTTTTAGTAAAGAACAACATGGTGCTGTGCATGTTCGCTACATAAATGTGTTCTATAAAATCCTCATCTCTTGTTGTACTCCCTTTTGCTCCTACGCCGCCTCTGTTCTGCAGCCTGTATTCGGCAAGAGGAGTTCTTTTAATGTATCCCATGTGAGAGATGGTAATAACAACATCTTCATCGGGATAAAAATCCTCCGGATTAAATTCGTCCGCAGAGGGTTCTATTGCGGTTCTTCTTTCATCACCGAATTTTGCTTTTAAAGCAATCAGCTCATCTTTCACAATTCCCATCTGAAGTTCGTGGCTGGCCAGAACATCTTTCAAATGTTGAATGAGTTTCATGAGCTCGTCATATTCGTTCTGAAGTTTGTCTTTTTCCAATCCGGTAAGCTGACGCAGACGCATCTCTACAATGGCTGTTGCCTGAATATCTGTGAATTCAAAACGGACAATCAAACCGTTTTTAGCATCGTCTACCGTTTTGGAAGCACGGATAATAGCAATTACTTCATCTATAAAATCAAGAGCTTTTAATAGGGCTTCCAGAATATGCGCTCTGGCCTCGGCTTTGTTTAACTCAAACTGGGCTCTCCGAACAATTACATCGTGCCTGTGGCGTACGTAATATTTAATAAGCTGTTTTAAGTTTAAAAGACGTGGTTTACCGTCTACCAGAGCAATATTGTTTACAGAGAAACTGGATTGCAACGCAGTATACTTAAATAATGTATTCAATACAACATTGGCTACGGCTCCTATCTTAAGACGGACAACAATACGCATACCGTTACGGTCGCTCTCATCATTTATATAAGCTATTCCATCTATCTTCTTATCCTCAACAAGCTCTGCTATCTTCTCAATAAGTTCTTTTTTGTTAACCATGTATGGAATTTCATGAATAACAATGGTCTCCCGGCCGTTCTCGTTAACTTCTATATCTGTTTTAGCTCTTACAACAATCCTTCCCCTACCTGTCTCAAAAGCATCTTTAATTCCCTGATATCCCTGGATGATACCTCCGGTTGGGAAATCGGGACCATGTACATATTTAATAAGCTCGTCCGTTGTAATCTCGCTGTTTGCAATGTAAGCCATAATGGCGTCGCATATTTCGTTAAGATTATGTGGCGGCATATTGGTTGCCATACCTACGGCAATACCGGATGCTCCGTTGAGTAACAGTAGCGGAGCTTTAGCCGGTAATACGGACGGCTCCTGCAACGTATCGTCAAAGTTATTTCTAAAATCTACGGTATCTTTATCAAGATCCATGAGTACCTCTTCCGCCAAAGCATTAAAACGGGCCTCTGTGTAACGCATTGCCGCAGCGGAATCACCGTCTATGGAGCCAAAGTTTCCTTGTCCCTGCACCAGCATATATCGCAGGCTCCATTCCTGGGCCATTCTTACCATTGCTTCGTAAACACTTGAATCTCCGTGAGGATGGTATTTACCAAGAACCTCTCCTACAATACGGGCCGATTTTTTATATTGACCGCCTGAAGTAAGCCCCAATTCACTCATTCCAAACAAAACCCTTCTGTGAACAGGTTTTAATCCGTCTCTTACATCGGGAAGTGCTCTTGATACAATTACTGACATTGAATAATCAATATATGCGCTCTTCATCTGATCTTCAATATTGATCTTCTGTATCCTACCTTGTGTTTCTTCTAATTCCATTATTTAATAATATGTTTATCTGATACAATTCCGACTACTTTAATGCGGAATTAACGGACAAAAATACGCTTTTTTTTTGAAAGAATAAAGATAAACCCAACTTTTTTAAGTAATTTAGCGGAAATTTTAATTTGTATGCATTTACAATTATCGAACGAACTGAACGACATCATAACCTATTCAAAAGAAGAAGCAATGCGATTGGGTAATTACACTATTTCTACCGATCACATTATCATGGGAATTATCCGACACGGAGAGAATATTGCCGCCGAAACATTATTACAGATGGGCATTAATTTATCGGAATTAAAGACAGGCATAGAGGAAAAAATCCGAGCGCAGGAAAGTGTCCCGCTGGAACACGCCGAACGGCTCACGTTATCCAAAGCGTGTGAGAATGCACTTAAAATTATGTTTTTGGAGGCACGTTCCATGCACGAGATCAAACCTACGCCGGGACATCTTCTGCTTGCCATATTAAGGGGGCAGGATTGCGCCTGTCTGGATATTCTGGAAAACGCTGGCATCAGCTATGAAATGGTGCGGCTCAAATTAAGCGGAGGAAAAAGTAATACAATTGAAGAGATGAATAAAGAGATAAAAAGAGCAAGCTTAAATATAAGAAACAGCAATACGGAAAACAGCGAGGAAAACGAGGTACACCCCATTCCACCTGCAGGAAGCCCTGCTAAAGAGAAAAAAAGCAACAGCTCTACGACTCCGGTATTGGATAGTTTTGGTTTTGACTTAACAAAAGCGGCAGCCGATGATAAACTGGATCCGGTGGTTGGAAGAGAGAAAGAGATTGAGCGGCTGGCACAAATTCTGGGACGCCGCAAAAAGAATAATCCGGTAATTATAGGAGACCCCGGTGTTGGAAAATCTGCCATAGCGGAGGGGCTTGCCATACGAATAGCACAGAAAAAGGTATCGAGGGTACTTATAGACAAACGAATTATCTCACTGGATATAGGCTCCATTGTGGCCGGAACTAAATATAGGGGGCAATTTGAGGAGCGGATGAAAGCTATTTTAAATGAAATGAGCAAGAATTCCGATATTATTTTGTTTATTGACGAGATGCATACCCTTGTGGGGGCAGGTGGCGCAGCAGGATCGCTGGATGCTGCCAATATGCTAAAGCCGGCTCTGGCACGGGGAGAGATACAATGTATAGGGGCCACTACGCTGGACGAATTCCGTCAGTTTATAGAAAAAGACGGTGCACTGGAGAGGCGCTTTCAGAAGATTATGGTGGAGCCTACTAACTTTGAGCAGACCATGCATATTCTGCAGAACATAAAAGAGCGATACGAACTGCACCACAACGTTGTGTACACAGAGGATGCTCTTAAATCATGCATCAGTCTGAGTCAGAGATATATTACAGACAGATGTCTCCCCGATAAAGCAATTGATATCCTGGATGAAGCAGGTAGCCGCGTGCATCTGAAAAATCTGAAGATTCCTAAAAAGATTTTGGAACTGGAGAGTGCTCTGGAAACTATCCGCACCGCTAAACATAAAGCGGTAAGCGAACCCGATTTTGATAAAGCCGCCATGTACCGCGATATTGAACGGGATAAAAAAGAGGAGTTGGAGCAGGAACAGAAAAAATGGGAAAAGAAACAGGTACGTAATCCTAGTATTGTTGATAAAGAGGATATTGCATCTGTTTTAAGCATGGCGACCAATATTCCGGTAAACAGAATCGCAGAGAGCGAAGGGAACAAGCTGATGAATATGGGCAAGACCTTGCGCGAACAGATTATAGGACAAAATGAGGCTGTAGATAAGGTAACGCGTGCCATTCAGAGGAACAGGGCCGGATTAAAAGACCCCAACAAACCAATTGGAACTTTTATTTTTCTGGGGCCTACCGGAGTGGGAAAGACACAGCTTGCTAAAGTACTTGCGCAGTATTTATTTGATTCCCAAGATAGTATCATAAGAATAGATATGAGTGAATTTATGGAGAAACATGCCGTCAGTCGCCTGATTGGAGCGCCTCCGGGCTATGTGGGGTATAATGAGGGGGGACAATTATCGGAGAGGGTACGCCGCAAACCTTATTCTGTTATTTTGCTGGACGAGATTGAGAAAGCGCATCCCGATATTTTTAACCTGCTTCTTCAGGTTCTGGATGAGGGACGGCTTACCGATAGCAACGGCCGTTATATTGATTTTAGAAATACCGTTCTCATTCTCACCTCTAATATAGGCTCAAAAGAGTTAAAAGAATATGGCAGCGGACTGGGCTTTGCCAACGCCACAAAACGGGACTTGGCAGGGAGCGGGAAAACCATTATTGAGAAAGCAATTAAAAAAACGTTCACTCCTGAATTTTTGAACAGGCTGGATGAACAGGTTCTGTTTAACGCCCTTGAAAAAGCCGATATTGAAAAGATTATTGATATTGAATTAAAGGGTATTTTTGCCCGCATTGAACAAACCGGCTATAAACTGAAACTTCCTAAGGATGTGAAAAAATTTGTTGCAGATGTGGGTTATGATCCGCAATACGGTGCCCGTCCTCTCAAAAGAGCCATTCAGAGGCATATAGAAGATCCGGTTGCAGAGGTAATTATATCGGGAAAAGTAAAACCTGGCATGACAATTACTCTTAGGATGAACAAAGAACAGAACGAGGTGGAGGCAATTCTTCCCGAATAAGAACCTGTTTAAATTTGTTAACGAACTTATTTTAGATTGAAACCGATTCTCAGAAATTTTCGGCTCCCTTTGTTTTTAATTTTATAGAAATGATTCAGGAAAGATTGGGGAAGCAATGTTGCTGATTCAATCTTTTCTTTTTGAGTATGAAATTCAATGTTAGACAGGTTATTATATAATTTTAATAATTTACGCTCCGAAAGGCGTTCATACGTCGTTCTGTTTACAAAATATTCCACCGCCTGCCGCTCTGCAACCATGCTGAATCCCAATTTCTCATACACAGAGCCGGCAGACCACTCATTATCGGAATAGCTCATTACTTCAATGGGAAAAGGTGAAGAGTGCTGCGATACCTGTTCCGGCATAATGCCCTGTTTTATATCATTTTTGGGTTGCAGAGGTTGATTCTGCTCTTGCACCTGCTTCATTTGCTTGAGAAACGCCTGTAACAAACGTCCCATCCCCCCCACTACTCTCACATTGGGCAACGATGCATAGCGTATCCATTCATACGATTGAAACAGAACGGTTTCTCCATTTATGTTGCGCGGAATAGGACACGGCTGCGAAAAGGAAGCAACCGCAACAACCTCATTTTCATATAAAAGAGCATATCTGTATTTACTTTTTGCTTTGCCATAAGAGTGATATTTTTCCAGAAAATCCTGCACAACCGCCTGCACTTGCGCTCCCATAACAATCTTACATTTTCTGGCAAAAATACTCTTAAAGCAATTTAGCCGTGACAAAATCCGTCCCCGCATAAGCTCTTGCGAATGCCACCAACGGTCTTCGTAAAGATAGAGGAGATCATGTTTGCTGAAATGCTCCCGATTGAATTGTGAAGCACTTTGTAATGTAGATTTTGACATATAGTGCAAAGCAGATTCTACAGGAGATTCGGGTGCATGTTCCAGAATAATTGCAAAAGCATGTTCCGGAAGCCAGAAAATATTTTCACTCTCAATAAATTGAACATCTGTCGATTGCAAAAAATCCCGTACGGAGTTCTGGAAGTTATGTTCCATCAGATAAAAAGTTTCACCGGTGCCGGTTCCTGATATTTTGCCTCCAGTTCGTTTTTGTGATAAAGAAACCCCGGATCATCAAAATATTTTGCCTCCATCGGACAAGATTTCACACAGGCACAGCATTTTATGCAAATACCGTTAATTATATCGGGATTCTGATGATCAATAGCCCCCATGGGACAATGATCCGCACAAAATCCGCATCTTGTACACGTCTGTTTTGTGAGCGGCTTTACCTTGCGGATATCAATCTTATTGCCGGCGGCCGCTTTGGGTTGAAAATACGCCCGCTCCTGCGCCGTCCGGCCGGGAATATTCTGCGGATGTTCTGCTTGTCCGCCCTTATTTATCTTCCCGATAATCTGCTGCGCAAATTCTCCGGCAAGAACCAGATCATCCTTACTAGGACGCCCTTTGGCAAGAGTCTTTGAGAAAGAATGCTCTCCAACAAATGCTCCAGCCGCAATCGTATGAAAACCACACTGTTGCATAATATCATCCAATTCTCGCAACGCATCATCAAAATGCCGGTTTCCATATAGCACTACCGGAATTCCAATTGCACCATTCCCTTGTAAGGTTGCAAGAAACGGCAACAAAAGATTCGGTACCCGTCCCGCATACACAGGAACACCCAGAATGACAATATCTTGCTGAGTAAATAAATTCTTTTGGAGAGAAATGTCGGTACGATTATCCGGCAAGGTAAAATCATATTCAACCTGCATTAAAGAAGCAGGCATGTTTGCCACGGCGGCGCAATATTCAGATAACCCGGCAGCCAACTCCTCCCCCATGCGTCTTACAACCGTTCGGGTTGTTCCGGTAGCACTAAAATAAACAGTACAAATTCTTTTTACCTCCATAATTGGTTGTTTTAACATGTTTTTTACAGCATTTATCCTGCAAATTTACAACAAAAAGGAAAATAATTTTGCATAAACAAAAAAAATACATACTTTTGCACTCCCAAAAACGGGAAAAACCGCACAAAAACGATTCGCTAGCTCAGTAGGTAGAGCACAACACTTTTAATGTTGGGGTCTTGGGTTCGAGCCCCAAGCGGATCACTAAAACAACAAGAAAAATCAAAGGAATCCCTGATAATCAGACATTATCAGGGATTCCTTTTTTCTAGCAGGTAGCAGAAAATAGCCGTTTAAGAGAAAATAACCTAGAGCAAACCTCTCTCCTTAAAGATACGGTACGGCATAACAGCGAGACAAATAATAAAGATAGTCATGCCGACTGCAATTCCGGTATAACCAAGAATGTCTGTAAAGGAATCAAAATTCCACGATATAAACACTCTTATACAGAATGCTGTATGTACAATAAAGATTGCTAGTGCAAACAACACAGCAGCTCTTTCATAGACTTTGCGTTCTTTTTTATTCATAACTCTGCAAATATATATATAAAATGGTAATATCGGTAACTTTCGATATAATAAGCAAAGGCCTTTCTGCATTAAAAAATCTGGGGACCGGTGCCGACAGACTGCAACTCGGAAGTTTGACACTTTCATAAAATAAAAATATTTGTAACTATTTGAGAGATTTCTTATTAAAACTCTTTTTTTGTCAAATATTATCTCAAGTTTGACACTTAAATGCTTCTAAAGTGGATGTAATGAATTGATATTCATTTTTTTATAGAGCTGTAAAAAATGGTGATTTTGTAGTATATAAAAGCCTTTTTTTTATCAGCAATCATCTTTACAATAATTGGCTGCTGTAAAGAGCACAAAATAAACGTAAGAGAGTATCTTAATGATATACTCTCATAGAGAGCATAATTGCCGAATATTTGCTCTCTATACTGACAAAATCGCAAAAATGCCAGAGGGGGATTTTAGCACAAAACACTCGTAAGGCAAAAACGCTAAAATAAATCAGCTATTTTTCATTAAAACGCTACTTTTATTTAGCTATTTATATTATCTTTGCCCCGTATAATTGATTATAAATAGAATTATGGAACAGCTATATGAACTTTTCAGGTCTTTGCTGCAAGAGACAAACACCTCATTCGTGCGTTACTTGCACAGTGAGATTGATTGGAATGCGAGAATGATTGCCATTGTCGGCGCACGAGGTGTAGGCAAGACAACCATGCTGTTGCAGCACATCAAAATACACAACTCGACAGACGATACTCTGTTTATTTCGGCAGATGATCTCTATTTTACCGAACACAAGTTGTTTGATACCGCATCCACGTTCTACAAGAACAATGGCAAGCATCTCTATATTGATGAGATTCATAAGTATTCAGACTGGTCAAGAGAACTCAAAATGATTTACGATCACTTCCCGAAATTGCAGGTTATATTTACGGGATCTTCCATTCTGGATATATATAAAGGAAGTGCCGATTTGAGCCGAAGGGTATTGATGTATCATCTTGCAGGGCTTTCATTCAGAGAGTATCTGAACATTTCGCAAAAAATGGACCTGCCAGCCTATTCATTGGAAGAGATCATAAAAAATAAGGTTGAATTGCCTGACATAGAGCATCCACTGCCTTTGTTCAGAGAGTATTTGCAAAAAGGGTATTATCCGTTCTTTGCCGAAGGTGGGTACGAACAACGCCTGCGTCAAATCTTGACTCTTACATTAGAGTCGGATATCCCTTTCTATGCCAGTATGACCGTTACGACCTCGAAGAAACTCAAGCAACTACTTTATATCATCTCCAAAAGCGTTCCGTTCAAACCAAATTTCACAAAGATCGCAACGATGATGGAAGTGCACCGTAACCAAGTGACTGATTTTATGTTTTATCTTGAGAAAGCAGGGATTATATCCCAATTAAGAACTCAGGTTCAAGGAATCCGGGCATTGGGCAAAGTCGAGAAGGTATATTTGGGAAACACCAATCTTATCCACGCACTTGCTGAAGATAAACCGGAAATTGGAAATCTAAGGGAAACATTTTTCTTTTCACAAATGAGCGTGAAGAATGATGTATTCAGTTCAGATATTTCAGATTTCACGATTAATAGTAAGACATTTGAAATCGGCGGCAAAAAAAAAGGACAGAAACAAATCGAGGAAGCCACTGAAGGGTATGTTGTTAAGGATGATATTGAGTTCGGCTATATGAATTCTGTTCCGCTCTGGGCTTTCGGATTTAATTACTAATTAAAGTGTGTACATTTATGTCAAGGCCAATAAAAGATACTCCGGTATTGAAAGGTAAAGATGCAAAGCGTTTTATTGAAGATATTTGCATGGTGGTATGTGAAGATAAAGCAGCTTTGATACTATTATTCCTTTTTGCGCAAAGCTATGGAAGATTTAGGGGGAGACCATAAACTAAACTGTGTCAAGCAAAAAAATAGTAACTTTGTTTAACACA
>JAVWIB010000063.1:0-17208 GCA_036639755.1 Bacteroidales bacterium | reverse complement strand
AATATTGTCATAAGTAATGTATGATTTATCATATTTGGCTCCGTTCAGATACATCTCTTTAACATAGACGTTCTCTTTGCTCCAGTTCTGAGTTGTGACCGATACTTTTTTACCGTTGCTCATAGTCATTTCAACTCCCTCTAAACCGGGTGAACCAATGTTGTATACATTGCTGGAAGGGGCCGTAGGGTAAAATCCCATTGCATTAAAAATATACCAGGCCGACATTTGTCCGCAATCATCATTTCCGCTTAATGCATCGGGGGTATTTCCGTAGAACGTATCCATTACATAACGGATTTTCTCCTGACATTTCCAAGGTTGCTTAAAGTAATTATATAGATAAATAATCTGGTGGCAAGGCTCGTTCCCATGCCAGTAAGCACCAATACGCCCCTGAATATCATGCGCTCCCGGTATATCTTTGGGCAATACCATCACAAACATGGAATCTAGTCTCTCCCTTAATAATTTCTCTCCGGCAATATTCATATACCCCTGCACATCCTGCGGCACATACCATGTATATTGCATGGTGAACCCCTCGGTAATATCTCCCCAGCCATGTACGGAGCCGGGGCCTGTGTATGCAATAGGAGCAAACGGAGTACGCCAGTTCCCTTTAGAATTGCGTCCCCTCATATATTTGGTCTGCGGATCAATCAGGTTCTGATAAGAGACTGCCCTGTTTATAAAATACTTATAATCATCCTCTTTACCAAGCTTTTTGGCAGCCATTGCAATTGCATAATCATCATACGCATATTCCAATGCCTTGGAAACAGATTCTCTTTCTTTATCATAGGGGACCCAACCCAACTGCGCATACTCCGGCAGACAATCATAATTAGGATTCATGGCCGTTGTTTTAATTGCCTTAAAAGCCCTCTCCTTATCAAATCCTTTTACTTCCTTTACAATGGCATCCGCAATAACCGAAACGGCATGATACCCAATCATACACCACGTTTCATTTCCGTAGAACGACCAAATGGGGAGCATTTTCTCCACACTTTTGTCGTAGTGAGCCAACATAGAATTTACAATATCTGCATTTACGTTGCGCTGTACCAAATTAAACAGAGGATGCAACGCCCTATATGTGTCCCACAAAGAGAACACCGTATAGTTTGTAAAGCCCTCTGCTTTTTCTATATTCTTATCATGCCCTCTGAATTGTCCGTCTGCATCCTGGAAAATAAACGGATGCAAAAA
This sequence comes from Bacteroidales bacterium, assembly GCA_036639755.1. Lineage (GTDB taxonomy): Bacteria > Bacteroidota > Bacteroidia > Bacteroidales > UBA932 > Egerieousia. Next base: position 15,993 of record JAVWIB010000063.1, on the reverse strand, counting down.
GGCATGATAGACCGAGGTATAGAAAGTCTCTTTCTGCTGCTGTGTCGCTTTTATTCTAAATTTGCCCAACTGCTCCTCCCACATTTTCTCTCCGGCAGCACGCAAGGATTCAAAAGTAAGTCCATTTAACTCCCCGATATTTTTACAGGCTCCCTCGGAACTAACCGAAGAAATTGCGGTTTTTACCGTTACACTCTCACCGGCCTTGGTAGCAAACGAAAACCACACCCTCAAATCTTTTCCCCACGCCTCTTTGCTGCTTCTGAAACGAGAGGTATTATACACAACCGGAATGGTATCCTGCATAATTCCGCATTTTTCAAAAGGTCTGGAAAACACAGCGGTAAAATAAATATGCCTCTCCGGCCCCCACCCTTTTACCAGTTTATAACCGGTAATGGTACTATCATTCTCAAAACGGACATTGCTCCACATGCATTTATGCAGCAGAGTATGATTCATATCTATTAAAATAAACGAACTATCACTCTGCGGATAGGTAAACTTTAACATTCCGCTCCTCACTCCCGATGTCATCTCGGCTTTTACACCGTAATCGAGCAGATCCACCGCATAATAATTGGGCGAAGCATTCTCCCTGTCATGTGAAAACCGCGAACGATACCCGCTATCAGGATTCTCATGTGTGCCCGGTTTAAATTTTATTTTGCCGGTTCCCGGAACAAACAAAAAATCCCCCAAATCGGGAATCCCCGTACCGCTCAGGTGGGTAAGACTGAATCCCAGAATGGTATTGCGCATATATTTGTATCCCGATGCGGCATCGTAGTAATTGCAATCGGTATCGGGACTAATCTGAATTCCCCCAAAAGGGATCTGCGCCCCCGGATAAACATTCCCAAACCCCAATGTTCCCACAAACGGATTTACATATTTATTTAAACTCTCGGGAGCACCCTGCCCAAAACAGGCGGTGCTCACTCCCAGAGAGATGAATATCAGTTTTAATTTATTCATATATAACAGTTTATTTATCGTTTAATAAAGAATATGGCCTCTCTTGCCCGGTAAACACTCGTTGTTTATTCGGACGGTCACTCATCTCAAAAGATAATTCTCCGCCGTTCATAATATCCTTATGAGAAATATACCCTTTTGTATAAGGTTTACCGTTCAGTTTTACACTTTTAATATAACAGTTCTTCGCACTTACGGCAGGGGCCTTTATCTCAAACGTTTTTCCGTTCTCCAAATTCACTTTCATCTGTTTAAAATACGGCACCCCCAGAATATATTGGTCGGACCCCGGACATACCGGATAGAAGCCCATGGAACTAAAGATATACCAAGCCGACATTTGTCCGCAATCATCGTTTCCGCAAAGCCCGTCCATATTGTTTCTGTACATCTTGTCCAGAATTTCCCTTATTTGTTTTTGAGCTTTCCACGGCTGAGAAGTCCATGCGTACAAATAAGCAATGTGGTGGCTCGGTTCGTTCCCGTGCACATAATTACCCATAAGACCCTCTTTAGTAACATCTTCCGTATTGGCATAATACTTAGCCGGCAACTCCATGGTAAACAAAGAATCCAAACGCTCTATAAACCGCTTGTCTCCCCCCATCCCCTCTTTTAATCCATCTACATCCTGAGGAACATAAAACGAATAGTTCCATGCATTTCCCTCAATATAACCTTGTCCGTGGGTATTCAAAGGATCAAACTTTTTAATCCAGTTCCCTTTACTGTCTTTTGCCCGTATAAAACCGGTGCTAGAATCCATCAAATTTTTATAAGAAGCCGCCCTCTTTTTATACTCCGCAGCACGGGGATCCCCCATTTTACAAAGCATATTATAAATAGCCCAGTCATCGTAACTATATTCCAAAGTAATGGATGCCGCACTGCCAACCCGGTCTATGGGGGCGTAGCCCAGCTCTTTATACTCCTTTGTACCATCCAGATACGGAATATTGGAGCTGCTCAGCACCGCTTTTTTTGCCAGTTCGCCATCCATCTTAATTCCTTTCACATAGGCATCTGCAATCACCGATACCCCATGATATCCAATCATGCACCAGTTCTCATTTCCCATATGCGACCAGATCGGAAGGGAGCCATGTACACTTTGCGAGTAATGTGCAAGCATCGATTTTGCAATATCCGAACTGCGCGCAGGAGAGATAATATTAAACAGCGGATGCAATGCACGATAGGTATCCCATACGGAGAACACCGTATAATTTGTAAATCCTTTTGCCTGATGGATATTATGATCAATTCCCCGGTAACTCCCATCATGATCCATATAAACAGATGGATTAATCATGGTATGATACAAAGAAGAATATAAATTACAGGTTTGATCGTTCTCCCCCGTTACCTCTATCACAGACAAAGCATCTTCCCATTTTTGTTCCGCCGCTTTTCTAAGTTGTTCAAACTGTTTCCCTTTTGTCTCTTTATTCAGATTTGCCAAGGCTCCTTGCGAGCTAACTCCGGAAAGTGCCACTTTTACCTCCAGCGGTTTTCCGTCCGTAAAATCGAAATTAAAATAGGCAACTACTTTACGCCCACCAATCTCCGGGAAGTTTTTATAAATATTAAACTTCCTCCAGAAACCGCTGTAAGGGGTTTTTCCCCTCTCGGTATATCCGTAATCTTTAATGGGTTTCGATAATGAAATGGCAAAATAGGTATAATTCACCCTGCTCCAGCCATTTGTAATACGGTATCCGGTAAGGAGCGTATCATTCTCAACCCGCAGGTTTGCCCAAAGAACTTTTCCGTCATAATTATAAATTCCGTGCATCAGGTCCAGAATAATATGCCCCTCCCCTTTGGGATAGGTATATCTATGAACTCCAACTCTTTCTGTGGTAGTAAGTTCGGCCTTTATATTATAATCTGCAAGCAATACGGAATAATACCCCGGGTTTGCTTTCTCTGTCTGATGTGAAAAACGGGATCTGTAACCGGAATCGGGATTCTGTGCCGTTCCGGGGTTTACCTTTACGGCACCTATAGCAGGCATAATAAGAATATCGCCTAAATCGGAATGACCGGTACCATTAAAATGGGTATGGCTGAATCCTACAATGGTGCTGTCTTTATGCTGATAACCGGCACAATACTCATAGGCACGCGCCTGATATCTCCCGTTTACGTTATGCGGAATGGTATCGGTATCGGGACTCAACTGTACAATCCCGTGCGGCACGCATGCCCCCGGAAATGTATGTCCCATGCCATTTGTCCCAATAAAAGGGTTTACATAGGCAATCTTGCTGGGTCCTCTTAAGGCTATCAGATCATCCTGATACTCCTGCCACATCCCCTCAATAGAGGCATCTTTCCCAAAGATCCTTTTTATGGCTCCGTCAAAACTCCACGGATTTAACTCCCTTGCGGTAGCATTAAATTTACGAATGGCATCGGGATCTTTTGTTGTTAACCACTGAATAAAAAATCCGGTTGTTTTATAACCATCCATCCAGTTTCCGCCCGGTTTGCGTAGTTTTTTAATATCAAACAATCCGGCCTCCGCACGCACGGCATCTGCTACTCCCTCTATAAAAGCCCAGAAAGTCTTGTTTGTTCCATAAGAGCCTATCCCTTTGGGCTCCTGCTGATAAGCATGTACGAGTTCGTGAAACAACACCCCTCTTGTCTCGTAGTTAAGTTTCTCCAGCGATTCATCCCCGCATTTTTCAATATGCTGCGTGCTGTAGGTAATTCTCACAACAGGAGGTTCGCCCGATTTACCCGAAATCCCTTTATAATTTTTTAACTTATACTGAATCTCTTCAACCGCCGGCATTTGCTCATCAGCATTAAAATAGAGAATCTTGGCCACCTCTTTGGTATGATACTGCACATAATCATCGGGAGCATATACCAGTTGTTTGTAGTAATTACTCCCTTCAGACCCGTTATCTTCATCCGTAAAGATTACTTTGGGATACTTAAAATGATTCCATCCGGCATTTACATCTTTCTCAAACAGTTCCACCCCTTTTATTTCCAGCGTTTTGCTATCAGAAGATTCAACCTCCAGCAAATAGCTTACATACTTTCCCGGCTTTTCCACCGTATAGAATTTCTCCTGATACACCGCACAAAATTTTTCCCCCTGTCTGGTATCCAGAACAACCCATTGTCCGTTTTTGGCCTGCCCTTTTAATGTCCAGTTTAAAGGAGAATGCCATGTATCCGCCTCACCCGATATTACTTTATAGGAGAGCACCGGCAATTTTGATTTCGCCTCAATCAGATGCTTCCCGATAGCCCCTTGCACAAGAAACGGCACAGCAGCAATCATTGAAACCATCAATACGATTTTAATAAATAGTTTTCTCATAAATATTTTCTAAAAATGGAGCTTTAAGTGTTACTTCCTGCATACCTCAAAGCTCCATTACAAAATAACTAACTTATGTTGAATTAATAACCTTTATTTTGTTGGTCTTTAATCGTTTTATTTACAACAATCTCTGAATAAGGAATTGGCATAAGATATTTGAAATAACCTATCTCAGATAATTTTGCAGCACCGCCACGCTCAATATCTTTTCCATAACGCCTTAGATCAAAGAAGCGGTGCCCTTCAAAAGCAAGTTCGCGACGTCTTTCCAGAAGCAGTTCCTCTACCATCTGTGCTTTTGTATAGGTAACATCGGTATAACCGTCAATTCTCTGTTTACGGAACGAATTCAACAAATCATTTGCCGAACCCAATTTGCCATCCTGATTCATAAGTGCTTCTATCTGAATCAGAACCATCTCTGCAGACCGTAATATTTTCTCATCGTTTCTCCCTCTTGCCTCTGCCGGTCCGGGATATTTTACCACAACCGGTAATATAAGGCCGTCTCTATCGGGACCCATAGCGGTAAACAAATCCTTTCTAACATCTTTATCGCTTAAACATGCTAAATAACTATCGGAAGGGCCATACGCAATACTGTTATCTGCCTGATAGAACAATGTCCCTACAGGAGTACTTCCGGCAAGGCGTTTTAGCCTGAATATCAAACCTTTATTTGTTTTATCCGTCCAAATATCCTTGTACTCTGCTTTGGAAGCAAGCGGAGCCAGTTCCAAAGCTTTGGTTGCCCAAGTATAAGCCTCTGCCCAGTTACTACGGAACTCAAAAACCCTTGCCTTTAAAGCATAAACCGCAGCTTTGGATGCAAACGAAGGATCGGACGGCTTGGTATCTTTTAACAATGTTTCTGCCTGAGTCAGATCTCCCAGAATAAAATCAAAACACTCCTTTACACTATTTCTGCCGGGTAAATCGGTTGTATGAGTCTTCTTAATATAAGGAATACCGTAACTATCCTCTTTCGCACAATCGGAGAAGAACTCCAGCAATACAAAATGAGAATACGCTCTTATAAAATAAGATGTACCAATGCTATTATTCAAGGAAACCTTATCTGCGTCATTTTCCGCTTTAACGGCAGGAGCATTTTCCAGAATGCGGTTTACCTCGTTAATTGCAGCATAAGACTGACTCCAGATACTACTGTGGTCTCCATTACTTGGAGTATAGCTCCACTGATAACTCACATCCCCAAGTCCGCCAAACTGTCCCCCCTGATACACATTATCACTGGCAAATTCGGAAACAGTTAAAAGGGTTCTTAACGAGAGACGGGAATAAGCCCCAATTGTTACCTCTTCAACAGATTTTGCAGAACTAAAAGCATCTTTATCACCTACAAAATCGGTTGGCTCCAGATCATTATAATTACAAGATTGTACTTGCAACGCAAGTAATGCAATTAATCCTAATTTAATTATATTTTTCATCATTCTTTCAATTAAAAGTTAATATCCAAACCAAATGTCATTGTAAACGGAGATGGGTACAAGGCAGAATCGGTTCCGCCATTTACTTGCGGATCGGACCCTGAATATTTCGTACCTGTCCATAAATTCTCAGCCTGAGCATAAATGGAAACTCCCGTTATGAATTTAGTCCTTGCAAGCAACTTCTGCGAGAAATCATACGAAAGCCTAAGGGTCTTAAGACGTATATGAGTTCCATCCTCCAGAAATTGAGATGCCCACGGACTAGGATTGTATTTTGTACCAATAGAAGGGACATCGGTTATATCACCCGGCTTCATCCACATGCTCATCATCTTTCTAGGCTTATTACCATTAAAAGAAGGATTATCTATAAACCAACGGTTACCGTTCATAATGGTATAATCCAGTGCATAACTGAACATTGCATACAAAGAGAATCCTTTATACCCGAATGTAGTATGAATACCTCCAAAATAAGGAACTTCGCTTGTACCATAAATCATCCTCTCCTCGGCCTCTCCGTCAATAGGAGTTTTCTGTCCGTTTTTTCCAACAAACAGAGGATCACCGGTCTGAGGATCAACACCGGCCCACTCTTTCATATACCATGTTCCCAAAGAGGTCCCCTCCTGTACAAAATAATCGCCATCTACAAAACCCTCTTTGTTCCATTCGCTCAGCTCGGTAATTTTGTTATTATTATAGGTAAAATTCGCCCCTAAATCCCATGTAATTTCGTTGGTACGAATAAGACCTGCATTAATGGCAATCTCAACACCTTTATTTACAATAGAACCCGCATTGGTAAGAATCGATCTAAAACCGGATGTCTGGGAGATTTCTTTAGACATAAACAAATCTTTTGTTCTCTTGTGATAAAAGTCAACCGATCCGCGCAACCTGCTGTTAAACATTCCAAAATCAACACCGACATCAAACTGTTCCGAGCACTCCCACTTAAGAGCAGGATTTCCAAGTTGGTTCATTCTATAACCGGTTATACCGGCATAGGAGGTCTTCATATATCCGTCGTAAGTACCAAAATCATTCACACCATCCTGATTACCGGTTGTACCGTAACTTGCACGAAGTTTTAACTGATCCAACCAGTTTCTGGAAGATTCCATAAATTTCTCCGAATGAATATTCCAAGAAGCGCCAAACGAATAAAACACCTGGCTTCTGTTATCTTTCTGGAACTTAGAAGAAGAATCATAACGTAAACTCCCCGATACAATATACTTGTTATCAAGCGTATAACTTAACTGTGCAAAATAAGACATTAAATTGCTCATTGTTCTGCTACCGCTAATAGAAGGGGGATTGCTGGAAGAACCGTTCTTATCACCAATTCCGGCAGGGGTATCCCACATATATTCGTCAATATCATAACCGGTATATCCCATTCTAAACGATTTTCCCTGAAACATCTCCATACCAACAACTCCGTTTATTACATGTCCGTCGCCAAATGTTTTATTTACATTTAGGGTATTGGTCCATGTATAGCGGGTTAAATTATTATTACCTAACGACATAGAGCCATTATTCTTTAATGTTGTAGGATGCCCCGGCAACACCGTATTCTCTGTCTGCTGATTTCTGTAATCCATACCAAAGTTGGTTTTAGCACTTAGCCAATCGGTAATATTTACATTCACATAAGCAGCCCCTATCATTTTAAGTTCTTTGTTCTTACTCTCTCTGTATTTTAACAATAGGGTTGGGTTATCTTTACTAAACCAGTTATCCGGATCCTCATAAGGGAATGCCAACAACGAGGTAAACCAAGGATTTGTCCAACCGAAACCAGATCCGGTAAATTGAGGTTCGCTATAACCAATTGTAAATTTCACCCCATATTCCAAATACTTGTTCGGTTTGCTGGTAAGATTTAATCGCCCCGAATAGCGTTTCATGCCGGATTCTTTCATAATCCCTTTCTGGGTAAGATAAGAACCTGATATAAAAAATCTTGTCTTTTCAGTTCCTCCGGATGCACTTAAACTTTGCTCCATGGTAAAACCATTTTCGGTCATGGTATCCATCCAATCGGTATCGGTAGCTCTTGCACTGGCAAGAGTTCCTCTCTTTTGATCCAAATACTTAAGTTCCTCAGCAGTAATTGTACCTGCGTTCTCTTTCATTTCATAAGCCAACGACCTCATTAAAGGATGAATATTCAAAGACGAAAGTTTATTCTTACTTAACATAGTCTCTGCGCACATCCGCTGAAACTCAATATTTTCTGCAGAATTCATCAATTCAATACCTTCTCTGAATTTAGAAAAACCATACTGACTACTATATGTATATTTTGTCTTTCCCTCTTTGCCCCCTTTGGTCGTAATGACAATTACACCATTTGCACCTCTTGATCCATAAATTGCAGTTGATGCGGCATCTTTCAGAACCTGCACATCGGCAATATCATTAGGATTTAACGATGCAAATTGTTTCGCTTCAATCATTACTCCATCCATAATATACATAGGAGTACTTGAGCCAAGCATAGAACCCGTACCACGTACACGTACCTGAATATTTTCACTACCCGGCTGACCGCTTCCGGCAATAATCATCAAGCCAGGAACCTGTCCTTGCAGCCTGCTCTCGAGTGATGTAGCAGAAGCTCTTTCAATTTTCTTACCCGCCACAACATCTATAGCTCCCGTCATGGAACTTTTCTTAACCGTATTATAACCAACAACCACAACCTCATCCAATAATAATAAATCCTCTTTTAAGACAATGCGCATTTTGTCCTCAACAGGAACTACTTGTGTAGCCATACCAATAGATGACACCGTAAGTGTTTGAGCACCATCGGGAACAGTCATGGTAAAATCGCCATCCAATCCGGAGCTTTCGCCTATTTTAGTCCCCGTCACCATTACCGAGGCACCGGGCAAGGTCTCCCCTTTTGCATCAAGCACAACTCCGGATACCGTCCTTTTCTCAGCACCTTGTTTTACAGCCTTTTCCTCAGCTTTCTTTACAATAACAATATAGTCCTTCTCTATTTTATAAGTCATAGCCGTCCCTTCCAGAACTTTATTCATAAAAGCATCCAGACCGGCATTTTCAAATGATGCATTAATCTTACGTTTTGCATCAAAACTATCATTATTATAAACGATAATTTTCTTTGTCTGGCGCTGAAACTCAGCAAATAACTTTTCAATGGTAGTTTCACCGCCTTTAATCGTTACGGTTACCTTATCCTGCTCATAATCAGCAGAAGAGGCATAGGAATAGTCTACGCTTAGTAAGCATGAAAGTAGCAGTGAAACTGCAAAGGCACGCCTAAGTCTGCCTTTAAGGGCAGATCTGTTCTTAATAGTTTCCATAAAATAATTAATTAATTTAGATTGTTAATTTTCATAAGTCAAGTTCTTTTGTTTGATTTAGATTGATTGTAACGTTTTTTTTGTTAGTTTTGTCTCCGATTTAGATTGTCAATTTTCATTAACATGAACTTACCGTTCTACTTTACCATTGCGCAATAGTAAAATAGAACGGTATTGTCTTTTATTTTATTAAAATTTTTCTCCCTTCCTGCATCTCAAATTTAACCTGTTGCATCTCAAACTTCACATCCGTCATTTGTTCTATCATCCCAAAAATTTCCTCCACAGAACTTTTATGATCAAATGCACCGGTAAATCTTAACCATTTAACACTATCCCTCTCAAAGAAATAAGAAATATCGTATCGTCTCTCCATGTATTTAAGCAATTGCTCCAAAGATGCCGATTCAAACTTATACAATCCCTCTCGCCACGCAATGTATTTATTCACATCAACAGTTTTCACCTCTTCTTTAAGTGATTTATTATTAATAGAAATCTGCTCTCCGGGTTTAATATTTGTATAATTATCGGCGACTTTCACATTTACCAACCCTTTTATCAATGTAACCTGTGTATCCTCTTCATTTGCATAGGTCATAACATTAAATTCGGTTCCAAGAACCTTCACATCGGTTTTATTGGTATGTACAATAAACGGATGCCCGGTGTCTTCCGCAACATCAAAATAGGCCTCGCCATCTAAATAAACCTCCCTGGTTTTTCCTGTGAATTCTACCGGGAAACGGAGACGGCTGAACGAATTCATATAAACGACGGTTCCGTCTGCCAAAGCAACCTTCATTTCACGGCATTTAGGTACCAAAACCTCATTAAAGCCCCCCTTCTTTAATCTGAATTTACTCCCGGCCGTATAAATCAACGAGGTAGAATCTATATTAATGCTAACTCCCCTATCTTCTAAATGGTTTTTCTCCGGAGACCTTAATAAATCAACACTTGTTCCCGATGCCAGTACTAATATCGGATTTATATTCTGCAATGAATAAGGAGAGGTTTGAGCCAGTACCTGCGGAGCATTATAATACTCTTTATCCTCTATATTCCCGATAGTGAACAGAACGCCAAATAAAATTACAATAGAAGCCGCTATGGAACTTACATAATAGAGTCTCTTCCTATACTGTTCCTTTTCTCGTTTTAGTTTGATAATATTCCACGCACCGTTTTTTGAAATATAGGCTATATATCTTGCCCAACGGCTTGCATACCATATTTCACATATATGCTTATACTCGTCTTTATTTTGAGGTGATTCATCCAACCATTCTTTCAAACGCTTCCGCCCCGCCGATTCTATGTTTTCGGTTAGCAAATCAATAATTATAGAGTAAATATCTTCATTCATAGAGATAAAAAATAGGACTTTATTAGTAAGACTACGTTGTTGTTAAAACGGGTTACAAAAATTTTAAGAAAATAGCATAAAAGGAATTAATTCTTAGATAACAACTTAGTTTCCTTACAAAAGAACTCTTAAGAGAAATATACTCTGTAAGGTGTACAGAAAAGTAATATTTAAATAAAAGGTAAAAAAGGTTTCTTTTTCATCTTTTATTTTTTTATCTTTAAAGCATCAATTCTGACTTGCCAGCAACAAATGAATGCCCTGCAAGGCAGTGAAAGTTTTACATCTTTTATTTAATTTTTTAATACCTAAAGAAATGAAAAAATTTAACTTACATCATTTCCACAGTCTCAGTTATTCAAAAATCCACCCTTAAAATACAAATTCATGAAATCTATTTACGCCTGCTTACTCGCTGTGGTTATCTTGTTTTCTGCATGCAATCGCCGCTCATCAGAAAGCGATCTCATTGTGTTTGATTATTACAAATCCTATCCTGAAATAGATCTAAAACTCAGCGATATAGCAGATATCACCTATATCCCCCTAAAAAAGGGGGAACAGAATTATATTCACTCCGGAAACGATATGTGGCAGGATATTTACATAGATGAAACCGCAAACAAAGTTTACTTTTTAACTTTCCATAAAATCTATGTGTACGACCTACAAGGAAACCCATTACAACTCCTCAATAAAAAAGGGCGTGGTCCAGAAGAGTATCTTTTCATGACCAATTTCTGGGTTGAAAAAGAAAACAATGCCGTCTATTGCTACGACGGCATGGCAAAAACATTGGTAGTCTATGATACCTTATTCCAATTCAAGAGAAAAATTCCATTCGTCATTCCACCTACCAGTAATATTGTCCGGATAAAAGGGGATACCTTGGCCATCTATAATCACCCCTCCCTACACGATTCTAAAAACAAAGAGAAATATAGGACTGTCCAAGAGAGATACCCCAACATTCCACCATTCTTTTTCACCTTCGCTTATAACACAGCTCAAGTGATCCAAGCCACCCCATATCACACCGAGCGGCGAATCAGAGATTTTGTAGAAGGGCCGGAATATCTCTACTATCCTGCCATCTCTAGAGGGATGAACGGACTGTTTATGGCAAACAAATGCTGTGATACCGTGCTGTGGATGAATACCAAAACCATGGAGGTACGCCCCCGATTCATTGATATAACCAACTACCATACCCCCGAATGCATGGCCATTCCATCATTTGAGACAGAAAAATTTCTCTTTTTTGATGTTCACCTTGCCCCCAAACTCAGTCCTAATATAAAAAAGAAATATTTCCTATATGACAAAGCCAGTAAAAAGATCTTTCAGATTAAAGCTAGGGCATACGAACCCCGTTGGAACACATTGGGGCTGCTCAATAACGAATGCGCCCTTACCTCCAACCTTTCCACTCAAAACTACAATTACGCCGCTACTTACTTACACCCCCTATTCTTGCTGGAAAACCGCAACGATCTCCCGCAAGATCTGCATGCAATGGTAGATATGTTGAACGAAAACGACAATCCAATATTAATGCTTATTAAATTGAAAAAATAATGCAAAAACCACTTGATTTTACCACCATTGTCACTCCAACGGTAGTGAGGCATAACATCCTTAATCTAAAAAATTTGGTTTTTGAGGTTACGGATGCCTGCAACCTCCGGTGCAAATATTGCGGATTTGCAGATTTGTACGAAGGGTATGACGAACGAAAGAACGTGTTCCTTACTTTTGAAAAAGCGAAAGTTTTAATAGATCATCTAGCTACTCTATGGCGGGAACATAAATACGAAGATATTTTACATCCCCTCACAATTGGATTTTACGGAGGGGAACCGCTGTTGAATATAGAATTCATCAAACAGGTTTCCTCTTACATAGAGAGTTTAACAGACATCGGCAGGGCCATCCGGTACAACATGACTACCAATGCCATGCTGCTGGATTGCTGTATGGCGTTTCTGGTTCAAAAAAAGATAGATCTTTTGATTAGCTTGGATGGAGATGAGAAGGGACAAAGTTACCGGGTAGATGCGCAAGGGAACAACTCTTTTGAACGGGTGGTCCGAAATGTAAAATTACTTCAAAAAACGCATCCCAAATATTTCAAAGAGCATGTAAATTTTAATGCCGTATTGCACAACCGGAACGATGTGGAAACCACCAGTAGGTTTATTGAAGCCGAATTCGGCAAAAAGCCCCGTATTGCCGCTCTGAACGATTCCAGTGTAAAACCAGAAAAAAAAGAGGAATTCTACCAGACTTACAAAAATGTAATGCAAAGCTTTCTGGCGGCCTCTAATTGCAAACAGATGATTGCAGAGGGAGATCTTGAAATGCCACAGGTGAATCTGCTGTCAAGGTATTTGTTCAATCACTCTGGTAATACCTTTGACGGATATTATCAATTGAGAATTGATAAAGAAAAACTTGGACTCGTACAAACGGGTACCTGTACACCGTTTCTGCTTAAAATGTTTATGACGGTAAATGGCAAAATTCTGCAATGCGAAAAAATCAATCACGAATTTGCGCTGGGACAAGTTTACAATGATTATGTAGACCTTGATTTCAAAAAAAATAGCCGATACCCAAAATAAGTATTTAGCTCAATTGAAAAGACAATGCTCGGTATGCGGACGTGGTGTCCGTTGTAATTATTGCATTTACCAAATTGATTATCTGGGGAGCAATTCGAATGCACCTTGTTCCCTCTTTACCTCCTCTGCTTTTAATGAAGAAGAGAAAGAGTGCCTGGATTTTTTAAGAGAGAATCCTCACCTATACAAGTATCTTATTAAGAACGTAATATTTGCAAAATAAAAAAACTATGGACGAATTTTGGCTGATTATGCATCCGGATACTTTTATCTGGACAAAAGGGAATAGTGGGATTGTTTATAATTCCAGAAACTATCAATCATTTACATTTTCCAACAGAAAGATTCTCAAAAACATAAGTAGAACATTGGTAAACCCCGATAACCTATATGGAATAATCCTCAACAGCGAACAGTTGAGCAACCTGGAGGTTAATCAATTTATCGGAAACGTTAAAGTTATTCAAGCCGGTGTCTTCCTTGAAAAAAAATCGAATACCCCAAGACCCGTTTCCTACCCGCCTATGCTTAAAATACAAGAGGACATCAGTGCGCTCCGCTTCAAACATAAATCCGGCACACAAACCAATGAAATCTTGCGCAATCTTACTGAAATAACCATACACGTAAATGGAGATCCAAACTATAATCCATTGTATTATAAGCAATTTATGGCTTTATCAGATTCAAGCGAAACATTATCGGTAAATGATCTCAAACAATTCCTAGATAAGTGTTGTAAAGAATATATAATTACCTTAAACTTAGTGGGAGATTTTGCAACCTATCAAGAGCGAAAGGCATTATTTGAATGGATAAAGAACACAAACTTCAATCGTTATCATTTGATTACAAGTTTAGGAGGCTGGTTATCACACCCAAGCACTCCAGAATGTTCCAAGGACAATTCTACTATCAGACAAACAGTCATTGTTGAAAACGTGGATTTATTAAAAAAAACAGATATCACTCAATACCTACAAAATAATACTCCTATAACATTTTGCTTTCCTGTAGATTCTGAACATGAGTATTATCGTGTAAATGAAATCATCCACGATAAAGAGATCAAACTATTTGAAATTGTTCCTATTTTCAATGAGAATAATCTTGATTTTTTTCAAAGCTATGTTTATACCACCTTAGAAGATGTCAGATTCTCTCAATTCAACAGAAGAAAAATATTTTCAAATCAAGTTATTAATAATTTTTTCTTTGGCAAATTAATCATTTTGCCAAATAAGAACGTATATGCCAATGTAAATGCCGGACCTATAGGAAAGATAGAAGATTCTATCTACCGCCTTATCTTCAACGAGCTGGACAGTGGCACATCTTGGCGGATGATTCGGAACAAGAAACCCTGCACAAAGTGTCTATATCAATGGCTCTGCCCCTCCCCTTCTAACTATGAATTACTCATAGGGAGACCAAATCTATGCGAAATCACACTTACTTAAAATAATTAAATTCATGAAATCTATTTACACCTGCTTACTCACTGTAATTATCTTGTTTTCTGCATGCAATCGCCGCTCATCAGAAAGCGATCTCATTGTGTTTGATTATTACAAATCCTATCCTGAAATAGATCTAAAACTCAGCGATATAGCAGATATCACCTATATCCCCCTAAAAAAGGGGGAACAGAATTATATTCACTCCGGAAACGATATGTGGCAGGATATTTACATAGATGAAACCGCAAACAAAGTTTACTTTTTAACTTTCCATAAAATCTATGTGTACGACCTACAAGGAAACCCATTACAACTCCTCAATAAAAAAGGGCGTGGTCCAGAAGAGTATCTTTTCATGACCAATTTCTGGGTTGAAAAAGAAAACAATGCCGTCTATTGCTACGACGGCATGGCAAAAACATTGGTAGTCTATGATACCTTATTCCAATTCAAGAGAAAAATTCCATTCGTCATTCCACCTACCAGTAATATTGTCCGGATAAAAGGGGATACCTTGGCCATCTATAATCACCCCTCCCTACACGATTCTAAAAACAAAGAGAAATATAGGACTGTCCAAGAGAGATACCCCAACATTCCACCATTCTTTTTCACCTTCGCTTATAACACAGCTCAAGTGATCCAAGCCACCCCATATCACACCGAGCGGCGAATCAGAGATTTTGTAGAAGGGCCGGAATATCTCTACTATCCTGCCATCTCTAGAGGGATGAACGGACTGTTTATGGCAAACAAATGCTGTGATACCGTGCTGTGGATGAATACCAAAACCATGGAGGTACGCCCCCGATTCATTGATATAACCAACTACCATACCCCCGAATGCATGGCCATTCCATCATTTGAGACAGAAAAATTTCTCTTTTTTGATGTTCACCTTGCCCCCAAACTCAGTCCTAATATAAAAAAGAAATATTTCCTATATGACAAAGCCAGTAAAAAGATCTTTCAGATTAAAGCTAGGGCATACGAACCCCGTTGGAACACATTGGGGCTGCTCAATAACGAATGCGCCCTTACCTCCAACCTTTCCACTCAAAACTACAATTACGCCGCTACTTACTTACACCCCCTATTCTTGCTGGAAAACCGCAACGATCTCCCGCAAGATCTGCATGCAATGGTAGATATGTTGAACGAAAACGACAATCCCATATTAATGCTTATTAAACTGAAGAAATAATAATTTTAAAATAAAACATCATGAGAAAATTTTTATACACACTCGTAATTTTATCAATCGCTGCATGCGGTGGTAATGCTCCAAAAAATTTATCGGAAATAAAAATTAACACTTCTAATTTAAGCAATCTCAGTTTTAATGACATTTATAAGGTAAAAAAAGTGATTCCTCTGGAAACATCGGATGAATCGTTATTAGGGCAAAT
>JAVWIB010000062.1:0-17307 GCA_036639755.1 Bacteroidales bacterium | reverse complement strand
TATTTTCTGCATGTGGGGGTTGTATTTGCCTACGCAATTACCATAGGAGCATTTTTGATATTATGGTGGAGACTCTATGTGGTAACCGGCAAAATCTTTACTCTCTGGAGAGGGCGTTAAGAACGGCATTTGCTTTATTAAACGCCTCAAAAAATCCTCTGGCAACTATTTTACCATCGGGAGATATGAGAATAAAAAACGGAATCCCCGTTACATTATAAGATGTTACAATATCTCTGTTGTTTCCATCATCCAGGTTAACCTTGTATTTCCACGGATGTACCAACATACTGGTAATCCCTTTTTTCATCTCCGGACTTCCGTTTATAATAAGGTTGTCAAAGGCCTGATTCACCATATTTTGAGATTCTGTAACACCGATTACCTCTAGCGTATCAGTATTTCTTTTGTACAAATCCACAATGTATCTATCCGATTCAATGGAGCTGTAAGAGGTGCCGTAAAAATAGATAAAAAGATATTTACCTTTAAAATCGGCCAGGGAAACTGTTCTTCCTTCGTCGCGTGTACCTAATTTAAAATCGGGAGCCGGTTGATCTGGTGAAAGGGTGCGGAGTTTCTCAATAATAGAGTTCAGAACGGTTCCGTAGTAGCTTTTCTTCCCTTTGTGATCCAACTCATTGTATCCATCTTCCAGCTTTTTTAGAGGATAAGTAAATTTGGTACACAGTTCATATGCTTTGTATTCATTTTTAGCCGATTCGCCGTATGTTTTGCGCATAGTTTCCAGTCTCTTATAGTGGTTGGTATTATCGGCAGCAAACGAACTATATTTATTATATAATTCCAACGTTATTTTTGTATCCTGCGTTTTATCCGACATCGCATTGTAGATCATGTTCTGCGCCATATCAAGGGAGTCTGACAACTCCTGTATTTTTGTAAACTCTTTGTCGTAGAAACTGTTTGTGACTTTTGAGTAATAAATATAGTCGCGCCTCCCTTCAATTCGTATATTCCCGTCCTTTATAATAATTTCGATACTCTTCTTATTGGAATCTTCTACCGGAGTTCCAGCAGGGCGGTATTGAATGGCGTAATACTGTGTGTGCGGATGTGTACCGCTGTACTTAAACGAACCGTCTTTGTCTACAATAATATCAAAAGCCGGCTCACTCTCAAAAGAGGGGAGCAAAATCTTCTCAAAATGGAGCGTATCTCCTTTTTGGATCCCTTCTATCTCTCCTGTTATGTTAAATTTTAATGATTGTGCAAAACTTGTATTGGAAAAGAATGCGGCTGTCGCCAGAGATATCATGAGTAGTTTTTTCATACGGTTTTCTTAGTTTATAATACAATTTAAGATAAAAACGAATAACAAAAGAGAGGATGATGACATCCCCCCCCTTTGCTTTTTTATTTATCGGGAATCAATTATTCCTCCGGAGCCATTAAATGGTATACGTTCTGAACATCATCATCATTTTCTATGCGCTCAAGAAGCTTCTCTATGTCTGCCCTTTGTTCTGCATTCAGTCTTTTGAGTTCTGCGGTAGGGATTCTCTCAAATTGGCCGGAGATTAATTCGTAACCGTTCTCCTCTATGTATTTCTGAATAGCTCCAAATGATTCAAAAGCTCCGTATATTACAAATTCCTCCTCTTCCCGGAAGATTTCCTCTACGCCGTAATCAATCATTTCCAGTTCCAATTCTTCCAGATCTACCGGATTGGCAGATTTCATTCTGAATACGCATTTGCGCTCAAACATAAAGTCGACACTGCCCGATGTTCCAAGTGATCCGTTGGATTTATTGAAATAACTTCTTACGTTGGCTACTGTTCTTGTCGTATTGTCGGTAGCCGTTTCAATAAGAATTGCAATTCCGTGAGGGCCGTACCCTTCGTATACAACCTCTTTGTAATCTGCGTGTTCTTTTTCTACCGACCTTTTAATTGCCCGCTCGATATTATCTTTGGGCATATTCTCACTTTTTGCAGTTTGAATTAGAGAACGTAGTTTTGAATTGGTGTCCGGATCCGGGCCGCCAGCTTTGGCTGCAATTGTTATCTCTTTACCTAATCTTGTAAAAACGCGGGCCATGTTACCCCAACGTTTCATTTTTCTCTCTTTTCTAAATTCAAAAGCTCTTCCCATAATTATTTTGTAGTACTCACCTGAATACGAGAGATATATTTGTTAATCTCATATCCCTCTGGTGATTGTGGATATTTGTTTTTAATAATTTCGTACATTTTTAATGCATCCTGAGGCTGGCCTAATTCTTCGTATGTAATACCTGCTTTAAGAAAGTATCCTGCAGCAAAAATATTATCGGCAGAGTTGGCTGCTTTCTGATATTCGCTTGCAGCTGTTTTTAAATCGCCAAGACCTGCATAGGCATCACCCATACATGCAATAGCTCTTGCAGAGATAATTGCGTCTTTGCCGCTGTAGTTTTTGAGATAGTTCAGAGCCTCTTTGTAATTGGCAAGCTGAAGTTCGCATACACCTGCATAAAAATAGACAGCTTTTCCGGCACTTGTACCGTAATCATCTATAATTTGCTTGAATCCGAGAGTATTACCATCTCCGTTCAGTGCTTTCTCAAAATCATCTGCTCTGAAATATTGCTCGGCTGTGAATGTCTGAGCCATAGCCTCCTGTTGTTTTGGAAGAGCTACAAAATTGTGATATGCTAAGACGGCACCGGCAATTACGATTACTGCAATTGCTCCGTAAAGCATTGGTTTTTTGTAAGTTTCAAAAAATTTCTCGGTTTTTGATAAAGCCTCTTCTACCTTTATCTCTGGATCTTGAATGTTGTTATTTTGTGACATTTTTCTTTAGTTTTTATGCAGGCTGCAAATTTACAATAATTTACGGAATCACAAAGATAATTTTGCATTTTATTAATATCTTTGCACATGCTAGACGAAAGATCATATGTATTTAAATAGAATTTTAATCTCAAATTTTAAGAATATTAAAGAGACGGATATCCGTTTTTCTAAAAAAATAAACTGTATTTCAGGAAATAACGGCGAGGGAAAGACAAATCTGCTGGATGCCATTTACTATCTTTCTACTACAAAAAGTTTCTTTCACAATTCGGATGTCTATACGTTTGCTTTTGGAGAAAGTTGTGCAGCTTTGCATGGCGCTTATCTCACCGATAATAATACGGAAGAGAAGATCAGCGTAGGAATAACTTCGGGAGGGGAGAAAATTGTAAAAAGGAATGATAAACAGTACCAACGATTGGCGGAGCATATTGGCCTGATTCCCATTGTAATGGTTTCCCCCTCGGATACCTGTCTGATTAACGAGAGCGGTGAGGAGAGACGTAAATTTATGAATCTTATTCTTTCTCAGGTAGATAAAGAATATCTGAAACGTATTCAGAATTATAATCAATTGTTAATTCAGCGGAACAAACTGCTTAAGATGCCGGAGATTTCATTGGAATTGCTGGATACATTGGGGATGCAGATGGATACTCATGCTACCTATATATATAACAAGAGAAAAATATTGTGCGAAGAGTTATCGGTGAAGGTGAAGGATTTTTATAAGGCTCTGAGCGGGGGAAAAGAGACGATTTCTCTGCGCTTTATCTCTGATCTGGATAAAGGCTCCCTATCTTCCCTTTTTGCAAATTCATTGGAGCGCGATATGTTTCTACGCTATACCTCTGTTGGGATTCAAAGAGATGATATTGAGTTTAATATGGAAGGATATCCTATACGCAGATGCGGCTCGCAGGGACAGCAGAAAAGTTTTTTAATATCTTTAAAACTGGCTCAGTTTGTTATTATGAAAGAGTTGCACGGCATTGCTCCAATTCTGCTTCTTGATGATGTGTTTGATAAACTGGATATGCAGCGGGTGGAGTATCTGCTGAGTCTTGTTGCCAGTGATGCGTTTGGACAGATATTCATCTCCGATAGTAATAAAGTGCGGATGGCCGGTATTGTAGAACGGATAACGCGGGAGAGGCGTAGTTTTGAGGTAAAAGGGGGCATTTATACGGAATTGGAGTAAAAATGAAAAAAGAAAAATCACGGATATTGGCTCAGATTATTGAGGAATATATAAAGGAGCAAGGGCTGCAGGATGGTCTGCAAAAGATGCGTATTTTTAAAACATGGGATCTTGTGGTAGGGGAGCGGGTGGCAAAAGCAACCTTGGATAAGTTTTTTAAGGATGGGATTTTGTATTGTACCATAGGGTCTTCTATGATAAGAAGTCAGTTATCCTTTCGGAAGGATGATATTCGGGTTCAAATAAATAAGATGCTGAATTCCAATTTAATTAACAATATTGTTTTGAAGTGATAACATTTTTGTTACATGATATTTATAATAGATTATTGATTTATGAGACTAATAATTGATAAAGATATACCGTTTATTGAGGGGGTATTTGAGCCGTTTGCAGAAGTTGTTTATGAGAAAGGTTCCGCAATTAACAAGGCTCTGGTAAAGGAAGCCGATGCGCTTATTATAAGGACGCGTACCAAATGTAATAAAGAGTTGCTGGAAGGCTCTGCTGTTAAGATGATTGCCTCCGCAACCATTGGGAAAGATCATGTTGATCTTGGATATTGTGCTGCCCACGGCATCCGATTTATAAATGCAGCCGGTTGTAATGCAGGGGGTGTGATGCAATATGTATTTACCGCTTTGTATGCAGTTGCGGTTAAGAAAGGATTGAAGTTGCCTGTTTCCGGAGAAAAGAAAATGGTACTTGGGATAATTGGGGTTGGAAATGTGGGAACGAAAGTGGCCGAACTGGGAGAATATCTTGGCTTTGAGGTTTTAAGAAATGATCCTGCTAAGGAACGGGAACAAACGCTTGCTTTTAATAACGGATACTTGCAATTAACCGATTTTAAAGATTACTACTCTCTGGAATATCTTCTGGAGCATTCGGATATTATTACCGTACATGTTTATTTAGATGAGAAAACGCAGGGGATGGTGAATATGCCATTTTTACAACAAGCCAAGAGCGGTGTGATATTTATTAACTCTTCCAGAGGAGAAGTGGTTGATGAACAGGCATTGTTGCTGGCTAAAGATAAACTATCCGCTCTTATTCTGGATGTCTGGGATCAGGAGCCGGATATTAACCGGAAACTTCTTGTTGCGGCAGATATTGCAACCCCTCATATTGCCGGTTATTCCTATGAGGGAAAATTAAACGGTACGCAGATGGTTGTGAGAGGTGTTGCTGATTTTTTTGGAATAGAGAAGCTTAAAAATTTTACAATAACTCCGGATACCCCTAATATCAATCATTTAACCTTAAAGAACTTGTCTGAGGAGAAAATTTATGAGAAATTAAATGATATTTTTCCTATCTTTGAACAAAGCAAGGTACTGCGGGAATCTCCGGCAGACTTTGAGAAAATAAGAAGCGATTATAAATATAGGAGAGAGTTTTATGTTAACTATCAATGAGCAAAAGCTAACTACCCAATTGAATAATTTCAAGAAAGGTTTTCCATTCCTGAAAATTATAAATGCCGCTACTCCAAAATGCGGAATTAAAGTTCTTACGGAACAAGAGCAAGAGACATTCATTCAAACAGCCGAGAGTTTTACCGGAGAGATTTGTAAGTTTGTGCCGGCATCGGGGGCTGCCACCAGAATGTTTAAAGACTTATTTGAAGCTGCTGCAATTCTTAAAGACGGAGGTAAAATAGCAGAGAATTCTGCCGCTCAAAAATTTATACTGAATAGTACCAGTTTCCCCTTTTTTAATGATGAATGGATTCTCAATCTTACACTATATCCCAATGCTCTTAATTATGGAGCCAAACCAAAAGGGCTGATTGAGTTCCATAAATACGAAGATGGGAACCGTACCGCATTTGAGGAACATCTGGTAGAGGGGGCACTTTACGCCCGCAAGCAAGATGGAAGGGTAAAAATGGTGGTGACCGTATCGGAAGAGCATATGGCAGGATTTAAAGAGTTGCTCAATTCCGTAAAAGAAAAATATGAGAAAAAGTACCATTGCCGCTACGATATCTTCTTTACAACCCAATCTCCCTCAACCGATATGATTGCGGTAGATATGGAAAATAACCCATTCAAAAAAACAAACGGAGAATTCCTATACCGTCCGGCAGGCCATGGAGCCCTTCTGGAGAATTTAAATGCAATAGATTCCGATATTATTATCATTAAAAATATAGATAATGTGGTAAAAGAGTCGCTTATCGAACAGACAATCCGGTGGAAGAAAATTCTTACCGGCAGGATTCTCTCTTTACAGCAACAAATTTTCTATTATCAACAACAACTGGATGCCAACAATCTTTCTCTGGTGCCTCAAATTACCGCTTTTCTTTCAAAAGAGTTTTGTGTGGAATTTCCGCAAATGTCTAAGAACAAACTTATTACTGAACTAAAAAATAAACTCAACCGCCCTATTCGTGTTTGCGGGATGGTAAAAAATGAGGGAGAACCCGGCGGAGGGCCTTATATTATAGAGGCTCCTGACGGTGTTACTTCATTGCAGATTCTGGAGGCACCTCAAATTGATTTATCAAATCCCGTTTCTGCCATGGCCGTAATGAATGCAACACATTTTAATCCGGTGGATCTGGTATGTGCCGTTAAAAATTACAAAGGGGAGAAATTCAATCTACTGGAATTTGTAGATCCTCTTACCGGTTTTATTTCTGTTAAAAGTTATGAGGGGCGCCCGTTAAAGGCGCAGGAGTTGCCCGGCTTGTGGAACGGGGCCATGAGCGACTGGAACACGCAGTTTGTGGAGGTGCCGCTAATTACGTTTAATCCCGTGAAGACGGTGTTGGATTTGCTGCGCAGTCAACATAACTAAGAGCACAAGCTGGAGAAGACTTATGTAGTGAAGAGGAATTATATTGTAGAAGCATGAGGCCAGGTACGTAAATATCTCAAAAAGAAAAGAGGATAACTAAATTTATTTTTAGTCATCCTCTTTCAATTATATGAACACCTGTTTTCTACCAGCCCAATACGTAACTGAAAATAAGCGGAGCTACAATGGTGGCATCCGACTCAACAATGAATCGTGGAGTATCTTTGTCTAATTTACCCCATGTGATTTTCTCGTTTGGAACGGCACCGGAGTAAGAACCATATGATGTTGTTGAATCTGAAATCTGGCAGAAATATTTCCAAAGAGGAACATCATGCCATTCAAGATCCTGAGCCATCATAGGCACTACACAGATAGGGAAGTCGCCGGCCGTACCGCCGCCAATCTGGAAAAATCCAATCCCTTTTCCGCCAGAATTAGCTCTGTACCATTCTGTTAAGAAGATCATTGTTTCAATACCATTTTTAACAAGATTTACGTTCAATTCGCCTCTTATAACGTGTGCGGTAAAGATGTTGGCCGTTGTACAATCCTCCCATGCAGGAACAATAATAGGAATGTTCTTCTCACAGGCTGCAAGTACCCAGCTATCTTTAGGGTCAATCTCGTAATATTGCTCCAGAACTCCCGATCGGATCATCTTGTACATAAATTCCCACGGGAAATATCTTTCCCCTTTTTTCTGAGCATCCGTCCAAACCTCGGTAAGATGTTTTTCAAGACGTCTGAATGCCTCTTCTTCAGGAATGCAGGTATCGGTGACCCTGTTCATGTGCTTCTCCAGTAGGTCATGCTCCTCTTGGGGTGTTAAATCTCTGTAGTTGGGCACTCTTTTGTAATGAGAATGGGCTACAAGATTCATAATATCTTCTTCTAGGTTATTTGCCGAACATGATACAATATGTATTTTATCTTGACGTATCATCTCCGCAAGAGACAGACCCAGTTCTGCCGTACTCATGGCACCGGCCATGGCAAGCATCATTTTACCACCGTCTTTAAGTTGTTCTTCATATCCTTTGGCAGCATCAACTAAGGCTGCTGAGTTGAAATGACGATAGTGGTGTGTTATAAATTGTGAAATAGGACCTTTATTCATAACTATTATTTATATAAGATTTAAATTGAGCACAAATTTACTATTTTTTTTCGTATTTTTGCAGAATATTTTTTAACTATTTATAACCTATAACTTTATTGCTTTTAACTCATGATCATAACTAGCGCACTTAGCTCTTTTCAAAGTATGGAAACGCCGTTTTATTTTTACGACATGGAGCTTCTCAACGAAACACTAAGTTTATATACTGCATTTACAAAAAAGTATAATTATTCGGCTCATTATGCTCTTAAGGCAAATGCAAATGATAAAATACTGGCGGTGATTCAGAAAGCCGGACTTGGGGCTGATTGTGTGAGCGGTAATGAAGTTGCTTTGGCGGTAAAAGCAGGTTTTTCTCCCGATAAAATAGTGTATGCCGGTGTTGGAAAATCGGATAAAGAGATAAAGACTGCGCTTAAGGCGGGTATTTTTAGTTTTAACTGCGAGTCTGTTCCTGAGATTCAGATTATTAATGATCTTGCGACAGCGCAGGGAAAAAAGGCAAGAATTGCATTAAGAATTAATCCCGATATTGATGCACATACCCATAAATACATAAGTACAGGGCGCAAAGAGGATAAATTCGGAATTAGTCCGTGGATGTTTGATAGTGTATTGGAGCTAATTAAAAATTGTAAAAATGTAGAATTAATAGGGCTGCATTTTCATGTAGGTTCCCAGATTCAGGATTTGAATGTATTTAAAATGTTGTGTGGTAGAATAGAGGAGTTGCAGCAGTGGTTTACAGATAAAGATGTTTTTATCCCGAATATTAATATGGGAGGCGGTTTGGGCGTTGATTATGAAACCCCTAACGAGCATCCCATAGCCGATTTTAAACAATATTTTGAGATTATCAATAAAAATCTTGTTGTAAAACCGGGACAGCGGGTACATTTTGAGCCGGGACGTGCTATTGTTGCACAATGCGGTCATTTAATATCCAGAGTATTATATGTAAAGATAGGACAACGTAAGAAGTTTGTAATTTTGGATGCCGGGATGAATGATCTTATAAGACCTGCATTGTATCAGGCACACCATGCAATTGAAAATCTTACATCAGATAAACGGGCAATGCGGTATGATATTGTTGGGCCCGTTTGTGAATCAAGTGATAAATTCGGTAAAAATATACTATTGCCGCAAACGCAGAGAGGAGATTTTATAGCACTGCATACCTCCGGTGCATACGGGCAGGTAATGGGAATGAAATACAACCAGAGAGATCTGGCAAAAGCTTATTATTCCAATGAATTGTTAAATAAATGATGCAATGATAATAAGAAATTAACCAAAAGATAAAATAAAAATATGCCAAGAGTAAGTTCCAAAGAAAAATACATAATTCAAGCGTACGACCTTTTTAGAAAAGAAGGACTCAGATTGAATATGGAGCAAATAGCAACAGGACTCAATCTAACCAAAAAGACACTCTATAATAACTTTGAAAGCAAAGAGGACCTTATCAGAACCGTAATACGATACTTTTTTTTCGACGTAGAGAAAAAGATAGGAGAATCTATGAAAAGCAGTCGCAATGCCATTGAAGCATTATTTCTTATAACGTCGGTTGTACGAGATGAAATAGACCGGCTTGGAGAGGAATTGCTGAAAGATATGTCGCAGTACATGTCGGAACATAAATTACTGAACCATACCAACAGAATGAGTTTTTATTCCAAATTAATACGTGAGAATCTTCTGAGGGGAATAAAAGAGCAATTGTACAGAACCGATATTAATATAGAATACACAACGTTGTTTTATACCTCCGCTATTGAGCGTTTTTATAAATGGGACGGCGGTACGTATAAATTTTTGGACGATTCTTATAAATTTCATTCGGAACTTGTTAAACATCATCTTTACTCGGTGGTTAGTAATAGCGGAAGGATTATACTTGAATCTTATATGTAAATAAAAAAAATAATATATGTTTGAAAATTTAATTGACAGGCTGGAGAGTTCTTTCAAACTTTTGAAAGGAGAAGGAAAAATTACCGAAATTAATATAGCGGAGACTTTACGTGATATAAGAAAGGCACTTTTAGATGCCGACGTAAGTTATAAAATTGCTAAAACTTTCTGTGATGATGTAAAAGAGATTGCTCTGGGGCAAGATGTACTAAAGGCGGTAAAACCGGGCCAGATGATGGTGAAAATAGTACATGACGAGCTTACCAAATTAATGGGTAATGAGGCAGAAGATATTAATATAAAAGGGAATCCCGGAATTGTATTGGTGGCCGGACTGCAA
This sequence comes from Bacteroidales bacterium, assembly GCA_036639755.1. Lineage (GTDB taxonomy): Bacteria > Bacteroidota > Bacteroidia > Bacteroidales > UBA932 > Egerieousia. The sequence continues at coordinate 7,108 of JAVWIB010000062.1, read as the reverse complement.
GGTTCGGGTAAAACCACTTTCTCCGGTAAATTGGCCTTAAATTGTAAAACAAAACGGGGACTTAAAGTCTTGTTGGTGGCAGGCGACGTTTATAGACCTGCCGCTATAGAGCAATTAAAGGTGCTGGGCGAGCAGATAGGGGTGACCGTTTATACGGAAGAGGGTTCAAAAGATCCCGTATCAATTTCCAGAAATGCGGTTGCTTTTGCAAAGGAAGAGGGTTATTCGCTGGTGATTGTGGATACGGCAGGACGTCTTGCCGTAGATGAGCAGATGATGACCGAGATAGCAGCTATTAAAACGGCTGTTACTCCAACCGAAACATTGTTTGTGGTAGACTCCATGACCGGACAGGATGCTGTTGAAACAGCGAAAGCTTTTAATGACAGATTAAACTTTAACGGAGTGGTTCTTACTAAATTAGACGGTGATACCAGAGGTGGTGCCGCCCTTTCTATCCGCTCGGTTGTAAACAAACCTATTAAATTTGTAAGTGCCGGAGAAAAGATGGAAGCACTGGATGTATTCCATCCGAAACGTATTGCAGACCGTATCTTAGGGATGGGAGACGTTGTCTCTTTGGTAGAAAAAGCGCAGGAGCAATTTGATGAAGAAGAAGCCAGAAAATTGCAGAAAAAATTGGTAAAAGATCAGTTTACCCTCTCCGATTTTTATGATCAGATTCAGCAAATTAAAAAGATGGGAAATATTAAAGATCTTGCATCTATGCTACCCGGCGTAGGGAAAGCACTTAGAGATGTGGATATTGATAACTCTTCCTTTAAAGGGGTAGAGGCAATCATATTATCAATGACCCAAGAAGAGAGAAATAATCCGCAACTGATAAACGGAAGCCGCAGAAAGCGTATTGCACAGGGGAGTGGAACCTCTATTGTAGAGGTAAACAGATTGTTAAAGCAGTTTGAAGATACAAAAAAGGTGATGAAACACATGGCCGGTGGCGGAGCTAAAAAAGTGATGAGTGCCATGAAACGTAAATAAAAAGGAGAAATTTCTCCGGAATTCTTGAAGAAAAACAACAATAATAAAAATAAGACTTTATGACACAATATTTGGACGGAAAAGCAGCCTCCGACAGAATTAAGTTGGAAATAGCAGAAAAGGTAAAAGCAATTGTAGCATCAGGAGGAAAACAGCCGCATCTGGCTGCCATACTTGTAGGAAATGACGGTGCAAGCCAGACGTATGTGGGGCATAAAGAAAGAGCTTGTGCACAGGTAGGATTTAAGTCTACTTTGCTTCAGTTTGAAGAAACCGTATCTGAGGAAGAGCTGGTAAAGGCTATTATGGATATTAATAACAATGATGATATTGACGGCCTGATTGTTCAATTACCTCTACCAAAGCATATTGATGAAAATGCAATCATTGAAGCTATCGATCCTAAAAAAGATGTAGACGGTTTTCATCCGCAGAACGTGGGTAAGATGATGCTGGGACTTAATACTTTCCTCCCTGCAACCCCATACGGAATTATAAAACTATTGGAAGAATATGATATAAAAACAGCTGGAAAACATTGCGTGATTTTGGGCCGGAGCAATATTGTAGGCCGTCCGATGGCAAATATTCTCTCCAGAAGAGATAAATACGGAGATTGTACCGTAACCATGTGCCATAGTAAGACTCCCGATATCTCATATTATACAAAACAGGCTGATATTATTGTTGCAGCCATCGGGCAGCCCGAATTTTTAAAAGCAGATATGGTAAAAGACGGCGTAATTATTATTGACGTCGGAATTACAAGAATTGCAGATTCTTCCAGAAAAACAGGATACCGTTTAACCGGAGACGTAGATTTTGAATCGGTTGCCCCTAAATCGTCTTATATTACCCCTGTACCGGGTGGAGTAGGGCCAATGACCATTGTCTCATTGTTGTACAATACCATTGATGCTGCTGCATTAAAAAACAAGTAAAACAACGCAGGTCACTTGTTGATTCACTAAATATGCAACTACTTTTTTCCAGGATAAAAGAGATAATTGACAACTATTATACAGAGCAGGATTATCCTGCTCTGTATAATCAGGTTGATAGGTGGACGGAAACAAAACCGCTGGCTGATATTTCTGTTTTGGATGCAACTCCCGTATTTAGAAATACCATGACCAAATACATGGCACTCCTTGCCGCAGGGGCAAAGTTAACTGTTGGAATATCTTCGGTAATGCCATATGATTCAAAAATAATCGCATTTCTAAGAGAGATTGGAGTAACTGTTGCAACCCCGGATACAGAAGAGAGTTTTGATATCATTCTGGATTGTGCCGGAGCATTTAGCCGTGTGCCTGCGAAAATAGGCTATTCGGAATTAACACGTTCAGGGGCAGGGTATTATACGCATTGCGCAAAACCTGTCTTTATGGCCGATAGTGGAGCGATTAAAAAAATTGAGACCATGTTGGGAACCGGCGAGAGCTTGTTCCGGTCGTTATCGGGATTAGGATATAGCAATTGGAACAATAAAAAAATGGTAGTTTTTGGCAGCGGAAAAGTGGGAAGCGGTATTATTATGTATGGGCTTGTAAACGGTGCAACTGTTACTGTCGTATCGGATCCTCAAACAGTTACTGCAAATATTGCCTCCAAGTGCCAATATATTCTTAATTATAGAGATCATGTTGCGGTTTGCAAGGCCGTATCGGATGCCAATCTTATTGTTATGGCAACCGGATGTAAAAATGCAATTACAAATGCCCATGTGGCCCATGCAATTACCGGATCGGATGCCCTGCTTGCCAACATGGGGGTGGAAGATGAATTTGGCGAGATAATTCCTGCACAGCGCGTGTTAAATAGCAAGAAGCCGCTTAATTTTACGCTGGAAGAACCTACTCACTTAAAATATATAGAGGCTACTATGGCCCTGCATAACATAGGGGCTATTTATCTGCTGAACAATCCCTATACCGCTTCAATCATAGTTCCGTCTCCCCAGATGGAACAGGAAATTTTAGAGATTACCAGATCAAAAGGCGTTATTGCACAGGAACTCGATCTGTTTTTGTAAGAGGCTATTTTTGGGAATATATACTCAAAACGGGATTCATATTTTCATCTATTTTTACGTATTCTCTAATCTTATCAACGAGCGGCGTATTTATAACAATGCCATTATCATCAATTAAATCAAAGTAGTTAACCAGTTGAATGGCCATTCCTTTATCATTAGCTATAAACCGTCCCAAGTTCATGTCTTCATTGGTATTTCTATCATATACCGTTGTGCTGTTATTTGATCTGTCAATTAAAATATACCTGCTCTCCCCTTTCTGTCTATCTGCGCTAATCAAGAAATATCTATTTGTAACAGCCGCAATATTAAGTACATATATTTTTTTGAAAAATATTGCAGCCGGAGTATGCCGTTGTTCTTCAAAAGCATTATTCACACTGCTATTATTAATATCAATAGAATAAAGACATTTTAGAGTAGAGTCTTTTTCGTCAAAATTATATATATTGTTTTCGGTTAAAGGGCAGAGATAAATCCGGTTCTTAAATTTATAAAATTGATTTTTTGCCGATCTTACCGGAATTTTGGGAAGTGTAGCATCCCTCTCCACCATTTTTTTTATAATCTTACCTTTATGATTTACCAAATCCACACTATAATAAGGCTTAGAAAGATCTTTATGGAAATACAAACCTAACAACTCTTTAGAGATTAGAAATGTAGAATCATTTACATTTATGATTGAGAATAATTTATTTGAAGTAATAACACTGTCGGTACCTTGTTTATAATTCCCTTGTAAATCGTATGACTTAATAGCACCGGCAAAATCTTCAATAAGAATAGTTTCCTCTGAATACATTGCAATCCTTGGAGAATTCGTATATTCCTCAGGCCCTCGTCCACTTCTGTCTATTTTATATTCCAATTTTCCACTTTTTAGATTAAAAACAAAAATAGTTGGATCCTCGTAGCAAGTAACAAATAATTGGTTGTTAAAAACAGTTATGTAATTAATTTTATCGGAATTTAGCAGAGCTGCCGTATCTAATGGTACTATTTGTTTTAGTGTAAACTTATCCCTGAGAAGATATGGGGAAGAGGTGGCTAAATTTACCTGAATCAAAGTTGGAACATCATTTGTTGCTGTTTTGCACCCATAAAATGCACAACTGATACATATAACAAATAAAATGTTAATGGGTAATAATATTGTATTTTTCATAAAAATAAGATAAAATATTATATATATACAAGCGTAATTCATCGGGGGCTTACGTCTATCGGAATATCTCCTATTGAGATTTCAAATACGAAATAAATTCAAACAGTTTTCTAATTCATTTCAAATTTAATTATATAAAATAAAATAAAATAAAATAAATGAATGTTTTGATGTAAAATAATCAAATTTGGCTTTTGGGACTAGTTTAGAGGGAATTTAAAATAACATTCTTGTTACTACTTTATTAGGGACTTACAGCGGAAAAGTGGGGAGCGGTATTATTATGTATGGGTTCAAACCGGTGCGACCGGCATCATGCATTTTTATTGTAGGGGCCGCCTTGTTTAAATTGCTCAATCCAGTTGTTTATTTCGTAACGCTCTTTTATTTGAGCTTCCGGTTTTATAATGGGGGAGTGGATAAAACCGGAGAGTTGGTCTATATTGTCTATTCCCAATATAAAAATTAAACTAGGATGATAAAAAGGCTCGTTAATAATCTCTACATTGTTGGTGATAAGCTTTTTATTTAAGAACAGTGCCTCAAGAGGACGGAGTGTCTGGCCTGTTTGATTGGCTTGAAGAATATCCAGTACTGCCCTTGATTCTTTAATCGTTTCAATGGATTGAGGATATGGCATGCTCTCATTTGTTATAATAGGATTATACTTGGAGTCATATTTCTTATGTCTGTTTTTAATAACGTGAAGAGAGGAGGTTAAGCCTTGGTTATTAAAAATGCCGTATAATCTGTAGATGTCTTCCAGACGGCCTTTATCGTTTCCAACAAAGAAAATATCGTATTTTACTTTACGCTCGGCAGTGGTATCATTGGCATAAACCTGATAAGTATGTTTGAACTTATATTTTACGGCATCGTTTTGATCGAAAGTATATACATCTATACCATGTTTTTTTAACATTTTACCATATTCACCTGTTCCTATAACCGATTTTATAATGGTACTCATAGGATTCCAAGCCCATAGCATTTTTCGTTTTGCGGGAATAATACGGCTCAGCAGTGTAAGGTCTTTTTGGTTTTCCACCCCAAAAAACAATACCGAATCCTGCGCTGTTATTTTGGTGAGCCGTTCTAAAAATAATAAATCGAAATAGGAGGATTTATCCCCCTTAAAATCGAGTAATACATCAAAATATCTCTCTATTTTTCGTATTTTTCCATGCTTGCCTCCTGAGCGACGTGCAAAAGGTATAATTTCTATCTCTCCGTTATCCGAATTTAATTTATTTAGAATATAGTCGGTGAGGAAGTAATTGTTCTTTATAATATATAGCATTGAGAGGAATTTTCTGTAATTTGAGCGCAGCTGCAACAACCCGCAAAGAACTTGCCAAATATACTTCTGAGGAATGGATTTCATAAAAAAGAGGGTACTAATTTTTTACTTTTTAGATACCCTCCTATTTTTAGAATGATTTTTATGAAGTATGGAACTATTTTTCAATTAGTTCTGCCCCTATGAATCTTGATAATTGTGTTTTTGCATCACCTACCACAACGTAAATAAATTCAGCCGATTTAAGATATTTGGCTGCAATATCTTTTATCTGTTCCAAAGTCATATTTTTTATGACCTGTTCTTGTTCAAGCATATAGTTTTGTGGTTTGCCATAATCGGAAATAGTTGAAAGCATTCCCAGCATGGCATCCTGAGTTTCCATAGAACCGCAGTTCTCTTTCAGCATGGCCGCTTTTGTTTCATCCAATTTTTCCTGGGTGTATTCACTGCCGTAATTTCTGATAATGTCATTAAATAAATCAACAGCTTCTCTGGTTACACTTCCTTGTACACTTGATGATGCATTAAATAATCCGTAATATTTATTGCCGCTAAAATTGGAATATGCACCGTAAGTATAGCCTTTCTGGAGCCTGAGAACTTCAAATAATATCCCATTGGAACCCGATCCCAAGGCTCTGTTAAGAATTACACATGGATAAAAATCATTATTTGTGTATAAAGGACCTTTTTTTATTAGCATAATGACCGATTGCTGTGCTCCCGGCTGATCTATAAAGTAGATTTTATTTGTTTGAGCAGCTTTTCCAATGTATGGAGCCGGTATGGTAACATCTTTACCATTCCATTTTTTTACCAATGAAGCTATGGTTTTTTCAACTTCCGGTGCTGTTGCAGAACCTACAATGTTAAACTTACATAACTTAGGGGTTGTATATTTTTCATAGTGAGCTTTAATATCATCCATTGTAATTGCCGTAAGTGTTGCTGCAGTTCCGTAAGCAGGAATGGCAAGAGGAGATTCCTTTCCAAACAATAATTTAGATGCCGCTCCGCCTGCTATGCTTTGCGGGTTAACGCTGTTTTGTTTAATCATTACGCTAACTCTTGCTTTAATATTCTCCAGTTCGGCAGCATCATACCTTGGATGCAGAATCATCTCTTCTATGATTGACATTACTTTAGGGAAATTTCTGGCAAGGCAATTACCTCTGATTGTAATATCTTCCAACCCGGCACTTACATTAACATTTGCGCCAAGCATTGCTATATCTTTTGCTAATTGAGCAGGCGTTCTTAACTCTGTCCCTTCATTCATTAAAGCAGCAGTAAGGTATGCCGTACCGTTTTTACCTTTGGCATCAAACAAACGTCCTCCTCCCATTGTCATACTAAATGTGATCATAGGAATTTCCGTATTCACAATCCCTTGTACTTTTATACCGTTGGTTAGCTCTTTGGTCCATATTTTAGGGACATTAAAGGATGGTGTATTTGCTAAGAAATCGGGTTCTTTGGTTCTGTCTATCTTGGATGGAGTAAACGGATAAGCATCATCTACAATTTTACCCTCCTGCGCTTTCATTTTCTGATCTGCAACATTTTCCGTAACGGCATAAGTAGCCGTAGAGTTGGC